>NZ_AP025286.1:935862-1247817 GCF_036492245.1 Treponema bryantii
TAATACACAGCATGCATGGGCAACTTTAGTCGAAATAACAGATTCTATATACAAGACAAAGATAAAAGAAAAAAATGATGATAAAAAAACCGGATTATATGAGTTTTTAAGACTTTATTCAAAAAGTAAAAATCTTACACTAGAAGAACGGCAGACTATAAATAAGATCCTGGTAAAGACAAAATATTTGAAAAGACTTGCTAAAACATTTAGTAAGAACTTAGTTTCAATTAGAAAAGATTGGAGCAATATTGAAGAGAAGCAGGGAAATTTTTATTTATTTGTATTGCCTAAGAATAATAGACCAAAATTTATGGTATTTGATGATTTTACAGAAGCTGAAGATGCATATTTTGATTCATTTACAAAGGAAATTAATCAGAATGGTTCAAATATAGTAATGGCATATGTTCAAAAAAAGGATTTTGCAACTGTAAGTAAAGCTTATGCAAATTATTTTTTAGTAAAACATACCTTGTTTACAAATTTAATTAATATTCTTATTAATGATACTGGAAAAATAAATACAAATTACAAATCTTTCAGGTTAGCTTTATTTTGTATTTATATAAAGATTTTGATTAATTTGAATGAATGTGAAGGTAATTTACTTGGCGAAGTAAACGAAATGAATCGCAAGAAAAAAGAAGAGTGGCTTAGCGAAACTCTGGATGAGATAAAGCATGGTTATGATAATCTCCATCCTAAATATAAGATTAACAAAATTATAGTTTTATATTTTTTAATAACTGATTTGCTAAAAGTGTTGTTAAAAATTTTTATGCTCTATTGCAAAATAAAATGGCATATGATTTTAAATAAATAAAATCGTAAATTGTTGAAAATTAGCTTTATTTTCTAATTTTCAACAATAATCTATTTATTATGCCGTACCTGATCCAATCCTCGCTTGAACTGCGGGATTCTTGCACATGTTACGGTATTCATGTCGCTGCGGTCGCCGCGCTGGAGGAAGTGGTAGGCTACGCCGGCAATCATGGCACCGTTGTCGCCACATAATTTCAGAGGCGGGAAAATGCAGTTGATGTCTGTACGTTCTGCGAGCATGGCGCGGAGGCGGGAATTGGCTGCAACACCGCCGCCGCAGACTACTGTTTTGAGGCCGGTATCGTCGGCGGCTTTCAGGAGTTTTCCAACCAGAGTTTTGATTGCGGTTTCCTGGAAGGCGGCGCACATATTTTCTGTGCTGTGTTCGTAGCCTGGCTGCCAGAACATATCACACTGGTGAATTACGGCAGTTTTCAAACCGCTGAAGGAAACGTCGTAGCGGTGGTCTTTTTCATCAAGTTTTGGAACAGGGAAGCGAGCTGCTTTCGGATCTCCTTTTTTAGCAAGGTTATCGATTATAACTCCTCCAGGGTAGCCGAGGCCATAGAACTTAGCAACCTTATCAAAGGCTTCTCCAACAGAGTCATCAACAGTAGTTCCTAAAATTTCAAGATCATCAAAACCATTTACTTTACAGATAATTGAGTGGCCGCCGCTTACGAGAAGTCCCAAAAACGGATATTCAACATCTGACTGGAGTTGTGCTGCATAAAGGTGACCTAGCATATGGTTAATTGCGATAAAAGGTTTGTTTGTAGCCCATGCAAGAGTTTTTCCAAAAGTAAAGCCAACGAGAAGGGAACCCATAAGGCCCGGGCGGTTTGTTGCGGCAATGGCATCAACCTCATCTAAGGTCATGTTTGCTTCTTTGAGTGCCTGGCGAACTACAGGAAGAATCCATTCTGCATGTTTACGGCTTGCAATTTCTGGTACAACACCCTTATAGATTTTGTGGAAAGGGATCTGTGTTGCAACTACGTTGCTGAGAATTGTTTTTCCGTCTTCTACGATTGCGCAGGCTGTTTCATCGCAGCTGCTTTCTATACCTAATACTTTCATTTTGTTCCTCTAGTTCTTTCTGGCGCGGCTTTTGCTTACTGTACTGAAAGTGTATCCTTGTGCTTTAAGCTCAGGGTACACATCCTGTAAAAAGGCCGGCAGAAAATCTGCACTCCAGATATGGCCTATCATTATAACGCTTCCATTTTTATTTGCAAGGTCAAGGCCTTTTTTAAGCTCTTTAAGAGCGTTTGCGTTTGTTTTCTCGTTATCAAGGAAGATGTTTCGTTCGTAGTATGAATAACCGAGTTCGCCCGCAACATACGGCACCTTGGTTTCTACGTTAGTGCGGCTATCGAGGAAGTAAATACCTTCCTGAGAGCAGAACTGCATCACCGTGGCCATTTTTTCTGCATTGGCTGTAATGGCAGATCCTTCATGATTATTCATTCCGGAAATCGGGCCGATTTCTGTGATGTTCTGAAACAGCACAGACTTTATTTCACTTTCACTCATTTCAGGTTTAATGGCACCTGGTCCCGGATTTACAGATGTATTTACAGCCTGCATCGGCTGATGAAGCATAACTTCAAAGCCGGCCTTACGAACCTGTGCTGCAGTCTCTTTTGAATGTGCCAATTGAGGAAGAACCGCAACTGTTATAGGGAAGGGCAGCTTTAAGAACGGTGCAAGGTGCGAAAGATTTTGTCCTCCGTCATCAAAAACAAAAATCAGCTGAGCATTATTTTTTGCTTTTGGAAAGTTGTATTTTGATGATGGTGTTACAGGCGCAGGGACTGTAGTTGTGTCCTGTGTTTTCTGAGTATTCTGTGAATCCTTTTCAGGAGTTTTATCTTTTACCTGAGGTGTTTCGATTTTTACTGATTTATCTGTTTTTGCAGGCTCTGTTTTATTTGAAGACTGCGGCTTTTTAGGAGTCTCTGGCTTTTTTGTTTCTGTTTTTGGCTGACTTTCTGTTTTTGGCTTAGTATCTGCCTTTGTTTTGTTTTCAGTTTTAGGCTTGTTTTCATCCTTTTTCTTTTTAGCAGACTCGGCTTCAGTTTCTTTATTATTCTTTGAATCAATAATTTCTTCTTTATATCTTTCTATTATACTGTCTGGAAGCTTTTTGTTCGGTTCATGAAGTGTTGTAACGAGCAGTAAGCCCATACAGATTGTGATAATAGCACAGCAGAAAATAATTGCCTTATAAGCCGGAATATATACCTTAGGCTTTTTTGATGAGCGGCGGGTTGTGCGGGTAGTTCGTTTTGATCCGGTTTTTCTTGTTGTTTTGCTGGAAGTTTTTCGCGCTGTTTTTTTCTGAGGCATAAGATGATAGTATCACTTTGGAAAGATTTTGTCAGTTAGGGGGATTCCTTGATATATTTTAATAAATACTGTATTTTCTTAGTAAGATTGTCGGGTCAAACCCGACAATGACAGATGTTTTATTGAGGTAAAAAAATGATTATCACTTGTCTTGATCTTGAAGGCGTACTTGTACCGGAAATCTGGATTGCTTTTGCTGATACTGTTGGAATTCCAGAGCTTAGAAGAACTACCCGCGATGAGCCGGATTATGACAAACTGATGAAATATAGAATCGGAATCCTTAAGGAGCATGGACTTGGTCTTAAGGAGATTCAGGAAACAATCAAAAAGATTGATCCTCTTCCTGGAGCTAAGAAGTTCCTCGACGAACTCCGTTCATGCTGTCAGACAATCATTTTGAGTGATACTTTCAGCCAGTTTGCAGCTCCTCTCATGGAAAAGCTCGGACAGCCTACAATTTTCTGTAATGAACTGATTGTTTCTGATTCAGGAGAAATTACAGGCTACAAGATGCGCTGCGACAAGAGTAAGCTCACAACTGTAAAGGCTCTTCAGTCAATCGGATTTGAAACAATCGCTTCGGGCGACAGCTTCAACGATCTTGGAATGATTGAGGCTTCTAAAGCCGGCTTCCTTTTCCGTTCTACAGAAAAAATCATCAAGGATTATCCACAGTATCCTGCATTTACAGAATACTCGGAACTGCTTGACGCGATTAAGAAAAGCCTATAATCGAAAAAACGGCTCAGAGGCAAGCTGTGCTTGCCGACTTGACAAGCACACTTAAAATATTTATTTAGTTTATAACCGGGGGTGGCGGAGCATAATGAGACGTCGTTTCATTTCCGCCTGAGATTATACCCTTCGAACCTGATCCGGATAATACCGGCGGAGGTAGGTATGAAAAAAAGTCATACTCTCATCGTTTTATCAATCTTCATTTTTACATTGGTTTGCCCCATGCTTATGGGCTGCAAAAAATCATCTAAAGTTGACGCTGCTCGACTCAACGAGGTTATCGTTTACACTTACGATTCTTTCTGTGGCGAATGGGGAAGTGGTCCTGAAATTGCACGTCTTTTCGAAGCAAAAACTGGTATCAAAGTAACTTTCATTGACTGTGGTGATGGTGTTCAGATTCTTTCAAAGGCTCTCATTGAAAAAAATGATCCTTATGCAGACGTTCTTCTTGGTCTAGATAATAATCTTACAGAAAAAGCTGGTGAAAGCGGAGTATTTGAAAAATTTAAGCCTTCAAATGCATCAGTTCTTGCAGATGGTCTTGAAGAAGAACTCGGTGGAAACTGGATTATGACTCCTTATGATTACAGTCCGTTTGCAATCATCTGGAATTCACTTTCTGGAATTCCAGCTCCTGCCTGTCTTGAAGACCTTACAAAAGATATTTATAAGAAAAAGCTGATTTTGATGGATGCCCGCACAAGTACTCCTGGCCTTGGTTTTGAAACCTGGGTAAATAAAGTTTACGGTGATAAAGCAGCTGATTATATGAAGAGACTTGAACCTTCTATTCTGACTATGGCCCCTGGTTGGAGTGTAGGTTATGGAATGTTTACTGATGGCGAGGCACCTCTTGTAATCAGTTATACAACTAGTCCCGCTTATCATATTGAGTATGGTGAAGGGGATCAGTATAAAGCCCTTACATTCTCTGATGGTCATGTTATGCAGGTTGAAGGTGCTGGTCTTGTAAAGGGTGCAAAGAATCCTGGTGGAGCTAAGAAGTTTATTGAATTCCTTATCAGCGAAAGTGCTCAGAATGTAATTCCAGGAACTCAGTGGATGTTCCCTTCTAATAAAAACGTAGTGCTTCCAGCAAGCTACGATACAATTGAGATGCCAAAGATTTTGAAATAGTGTTTAAGATTTATTTCTACACCTTAGAAATTGCGCTTCTCTCAACTTTAATTGCAGCAGCGGCTGGTATTCCTGCTGCATACTTCACTGCGCGCCGGCGTTTTCCCGGCCGCAGGATACTTCTATCGTTTTCTGCGGTTTCACTGTGCGTTCCTTCCCTTATTGTTGCACTAGGCTATGTTAGCTTCTGGGGAATGAACGGCACTGTAAACCGTTTTTTCGGAACTCATTTTTCCTTTCTATATAGTACAGCAGGAATTGTAATTGCTCAGGGTTTTTACAATGTTCCGTTTATAACGGGGATTGTAAGTGAGGCCTGGGAACGTCTGCCACGGGAACAGGAAAACGCCGCACGCTTATTAGGCGCCGGTGAAACCCGCATTCTTCGTACCGTAACTCTCCGTCAGCTTTCGGGAGCAATCGGCGCGGCCTGTATTCCGGTTTTTCTTTTCTGTTATTTCAGTTTTATGATTGTCCTGCTTTTTTCTCCGGTTGGACGTTCTACTCTTGAAGTTGAAATTTATCATTCAATCAGGACAACTCTTGATGTAAGTGCCGGTGCTAAACTTGCGCTTCTGGAAACCGTAACGGCTTTTGGAATTGTACTGGCTTACAGTTATGTGGCAAGAAGAAGTCAGACGACGTCGAGCGGAGTGGATTATGTGCCGGTTGTGAGAAGACGGATTCGCGGGTCGGCGGTTATATTTGTTCCGCTTGTTTTTCTGATTTTGATTTTTTTGATTTTTCCGCTTGGAGCTGTTTTTGTGAACGGAGCGGGGGAACTCGGTAAAGTACTTAGGAGCCGGGGCTTCTGGAAAGCTTGTGCGAACTCGGTTAAGTGCGGGGTGGCGACCGGCGCGGCGTGTACTTTGCTAGGCTTTGCTTATTCGGTGGCGGTGAAATTGACGAGGCGGCAGGCTAGCGTGATTTTGCAGACGGTGCCGGTGCTTCCGATGGCGATTTCATCGGTCGTGATTTCGTGGAGCGCCACGATGATTTTTCATCGCGGAACTCCGGCTTTACTTGTGGCGCTGCAGACGGCGCTGTATTGGCCAATCGCTTACCGGCAGATTCAGAACGGAATTAACCGGATATCTTATGAGACGGATGCTGCGGCAAGGCTTTTATCCCGCGGATGGTTTGACAGCGTGGTGCGAGTATATCTGCCAGCATGCCGACCGGTTCTGTTATCAGCCTTTGCTTACTGCTTTGCAATAAGCCTTGGAGATGCTACTATGCCTCTGGTACTCTCAATCCGTAATTTTGATACTCTTGCACTGTACACTTATAAACTTGCCGGTGCATATCGTTTCAGCCAGGCTTGTGCCTGTGGTGGTATTGTTGCCGCCCTTAGTATGTTGATTTTCTCGCTTGGAAAAAAATGAGTTACTTTAGCGTAAAAAATATTCATAAAACATGGGAAACAGTTACAGTTGATTTTTCTCTTGAATGTGAAAAGGGTAGTATGACCTGTCTGCTCGGTCCGAGTGGCTGTGGAAAATCAACTGTGCTGAATATAATCAGTGGGCTTGAAAAAAACGACCCGGAATACGAAACAAAACTCGAAGTGGAACTCGACGGTCAGCGTATTGAAAAACTTCCTCCTCGTCAGCGTGGGGTTGGAATGGTATTTCAGAGCGGTGCTCTTTTTAATCACATGAATGTAGTAAATAATGTCGCTTACGGATTGATTTCCCAGGGAATGAAAAAAAAGGAAGCTCTGATAAAGGCTTCTGCATATTTACCGGAATTTGGACTTACTGATTTTGATAAGCGTATGCCTCAGACTTTAAGTGGCGGAGAGCGCCAGCGTGTGGCACTTGCTCGTACTTTGATTACAGAGCCAAAACTTGTTCTACTTGATGAGCCTTTGTCTGCTCTTGATGCTGATCTTCGTCGTCGTCTTGCTGCACAAATCCGTGAATGGCAGAAAAAAATCGGCTTTACAGCAATCATGGTAACTCATGATGTTAATGAAGCTGAAGCTATTGCAGATAAGATTGTAAGATTTTCCAAATAATACTGGCTGATAAAAGAATATGTTATTGATTCTTTTTCATATACCAGTATGAATAAAGTTTTTCAAAACCAAGTTTTTTATAAAGGTTTACTGCAATATCATTAGTTTGAACCACTTGCAGATAAGAATGATGAGCACCTTCTTTTTGTGATTTTTCAAGAAGTGCAGAACATACTTTTTTACCGAGTCCATGGCCGCGAAGTTCTGGTGAAACAACAACATTCTGAAGCAGCATATATCCATTTTCAATTGCAGCAGAAGCGCATGCAGCAGGTTTTCCTTCATATATAAGAGTGCAATATATTGTATCAACCAGAACTTTTGAAATCATTCTGCGGAAAACATCCTGATCATGTAAATCATTTATTTCATGAACTTTAAGAAAGACGGGCAGCCATTCATCCGGCACAGATGAAAAAATGTATTCAATTGATGAGTCTTTTTCAGATGTAACAGTACTTGTTGCCAGATCACAAATCATCAGATCTGTTGGAGTTACAGGTTCGTATCCACGCTTTGCAAGAAAATCATTTAATTCTGAATCTATTTCAGTGATTTTAAACAGACAGGGAAGTCCCTGCTTTTTGTAAGCCTGTTCGCAGAAAGAAACTTTTTCTTCAAAAGATTTAGAAGAAGGGTAGAGTACACTGACCGAATTTGCACGGCCAGTGTATCCTTCAGAAAATTTAAGAATCCAGCCATCGTAAAGAAGAGTGTTTAAGGCAACATGGCCGTTCAGACACATTTCTTCGATTTTTTGTATCTGTTCATTCATGTATGTATCCCCCATAGAAGCTCTCCTTTAGAATTGACTTGCGACTAATAAATCATTGTTCCAATACCACGGTCAGAGAACATCTCGATCAAAAGTGAGTGTGGAACGCGACCGTCGATAATATGTGTGCGTGGAACTCCGCCTTTAAGGGCAGTTTCACAGCAGTCGATTTTTGGAATCATACCACCGGCAATAACTCCAGTGGCTTTGAGAGAACCGATTGCAGTGCGTTCAATTCTCTTTATGAGTGTTGTAGGATCGTCAATGTTGCGGAGGATACCAGGAACGTTTGTGAGCTGTACGAACTTTTCAGCGTGAAGAGCAACTGCAATTTTAGCAGCGGCTGTATCAGCATTGATGTTGTAACGTGCTGTGTCCCCGTCTTCTCCAAGAGCAACTGTAGATACTACAGGAATAAATCCTTTATCGAGAAGTGAAGAGATGATTTCTGGATTTACTTCTGTAACTTCACCTACAAAACCGAGATCTTTTTCTGTTTTTACAGCGCGAAGAAGACCCGAATCAACACCAGAAAGTCCAACAGCTTTACCGCCTTTCTGCAAAAGAATACCAACGATGTCTTTGTTCAGTTTTCCTGTAAGAACCATCTGAACAATTTCCATTGTCTCTTCGTCTGTGTAGCGGAGTCCGTCAACGAATTTGCTTTCCTTACCAACGCGTTCGAGCATGTGGTTGATTTCTGGTCCGCCGCCGTGAACGAGTACAACCTTAATTCCGATTGTATTAAGAAGAACGATGTCTTCCATTACAGCCTGCTTGAGTTCTTCGTTGAGCATGGCATTTCCGCCGTATTTTACTACGACAACCTTGCCGCACCACTGCTTAAAATATGGAAGTGCCTGAACAAGTACTTCTGACCACTGTTCTGTTGCAATATTGTTTGTTTCGTTAGCCATCGTTATCTCCTAGGTGCGGTAGTCGCCGTTGATTTTTACATAATCATAAGTAAGGTCGCAGCCCCATGCAGTACCTTCTGCGTCTCCGTCATGGCACTGAACAAGAATTTCTACGGCTTCACGGCTCATGATTTTCTTAGCAAGATCTTCGTCGAAGTTTGTAGGAACTCCGTCCTTATAAACCTGAACAGATTCTTCTCCATGAACTTCAAAATCATCATAATTTTCAAAATATCGTTTAGCGTCTGGACGGCTTGTGAACCAGATGCTTGTTTTGTCTGGATCAAAAGGAATTCCACTGTAGCCCATTGCACAGAGGAATCGTCCAAAGTTTGCATCGCTTCCGAACATAGCAGCTTTTACGAGGCTTGAGCAGATGATTTCCTTTGCAAGTCCGCGTGCAGCTTCAATTGTAGCGGCCCCTTTTACATTACATTCAACAAGGCGGGAAGCTCCTTCACCGTCGGCAGCAATCTTCTTTGCCATTACTGTATTCATTTTATTGAGTGCTGCAAGGAATGCATCGTAATCTGCGCCGGCAGCAGTAATTTCTGCATTGCCTGCTTTTCCGTTTGCAAGGATTGTGAGTGAGTCGTTAGTAGAAGTGTCTCCGTCTACAGATACACAGTTATAAGTTCCAAGAATTGATTCGTGGAGTGCCTTGCTGAGCATTTCTGAGCTGATTGCACAGTCTGTTGTAATAACACTGAGCATTGTTCCCATGTTGATGTGAATCATGCCAGAGCCCTTACACATTGTTCCCATGCGGCAGAGTTTTCCACCAACAGTGAACTCAACAGCGCATTCCTTGAACTGAGTATCAGTTGTCATGATTGCGATGCGGGCTTCTTTATTTCCTTCGCGTGAAAGTCCCTTTGCGAGAGTTTCTGCATTGTTTTCAACTTTTGTAACATCCAGCTGTGCGCCAATTACACCGGTTGAGTAAACGATAACATCTTCCGGTTTAATGTTGAGCTGATTTGCTGCAGCTTTTGCCATACGGAGTGCGTTTTCTGCACCCTGAGCGCCTGTACAGCAGTTAGCGTTTCCAGAAATTGCGATGAGAGCCTGTGCCTTACCGTCTGCGAGGTGCTTCTGAGTAAGCTTTACGCTTTCTGCTTTTACGCGGTTCTGTGTAAAAACACCGGCTGCATTACATGGTACCTCAGAATAAATGAGGGCTGTATCATTCTTTGTTCTGCTTGCCTTAATGTGGCAGAGCATACCGTTTGCGGTGAAGCCCTGGGGAGCACATACACCGCCTTCTATAAATTTAATATCATTCTGCATAAATATTCATTCCTTTTGTATATTTATACTGTTTTTGAAAAGATTGTTCAACTAAAAAAAACGGTCCCTTCAACTTTGTTCAGGGACCATTTCAGGTTTATTGTACTACAGACCAGTTGTCGCCGTTGTCTACCATCGGAACATTTTTAAGTCTGTACAACTCTGGGGCTGTCACGAACTCAAAGCCCATCTCTTTAAGGGCTGGAATTGCACGGTCGACAACCTCACGGGTTGCGTCGTTACCTTCATTTACGTGCAGGAGGTACATAACGCCGTCCTGTGTGTTTTCCATCATCTTCTGATAGCGTACATCGGCAGGACAGGCTGGAAGCCAGTCATCGCAGCCATGGCCACAGATGAATGGAACGTGAATTACTTCATGCATCAGGTCGTTTACGCAGATGTAAGGAGGGCGGAAAAGTACCGGTTTTTTGCCTGTAATTTTGATGATTGCTTCATCACATTTGTCGTATTCTTCAATCATCTGCTCTTTTGTGAGTTTTGTCATATCAGGATGTGTCCAGGTATGGTTTTCAATGTCGCAGCCCATTTTTACGGCACGCTCTATTACCTTTGTGTTTTCAGGTGTGATTTTATTACCAATCAGAAAGAAAGAAGCTACAACACCGTGCTTTTCGAGAACATCGAGCATTTTATCCATTGTGTCGTTGCCCTCAAAATTTGGACCGTCATCAAATGTTAAACTACAGTACTTTTTTTCCATTTTTTTCTCCAAATGGGCTTAGAGACAGGTAGCCTCATCAATTCCCATCATAATATTCATACACTGAACAGCAGCTCCGCTGGCACCTTTTCCAAGGTTGTCGAAACGTGTTGTAATCATAATTCTATCATCATTTCCGTATACAAATACCTGCATATTGTTTGTTCCGGCAAGGGTATTTGCTGGAATGAACTGCTCTGGTAAAACACCTTCACCCATAAGCGGAGCAACCTGAACAAAACGGCTGCCTTCATAATGAGCGGCAAACATTTCCTGTACATCTTTTGCAGTTACCTTTTTTGAAAGAAGGCGGCTGTGAAGACCAACTGTAACAGTCATTCCCTGGAAGTAATCACAAACGTAAGGATTGAAAACAGGTTCAAAGTCGAGGCCTGATATTTTTTTGATTTCCGGTAAATGTTTGTGCTGCTGTGTCAAAGCATAAAGACGTGGAGAATCAAGTCCTGGATCACGGCCTTCTGCTTCATACTGTGCAATGGCTTTTTTTCCTGCTCCGGAATATCCGCTGACTGCGTGAATCACAACAGGATAATCAGCTGGCATAATTCCTGACTTAACAAGAGGGTAGCAGATGGCAATTGAGCCTGATGCGTAACAACCAGGTACGGCTACACGGTTTGAAGTCTCAATTTTCTTTCTGAAATCAGCTCCAAGCTCTGGAAATCCGTATGCCCAGTCTGGATTTGTACGGTGAGCTGTAGAAGCATCGATAATGCGTGTTTTAGGATTTGTGCACAGAGCAGCAGATTCAATTGCGGCGGCATCTGGCAGACACAGGAATGTAAAATCCGATGCATTGATCATTTTTGCCTTTTCAGCAGGATCTTTTCTCTTATCATCATCAATAGTAATGATTTCAATATCATTGCGCTTTTCAAAACGCTCAAAAATCTTAAGGCCGGTAGTGCCTTCTTTTCCATCAATAAATACTTTGTAAGCCATGCGGTTATTATAGAAGAATGCAATTGTTTTCACAATATAAAAGTTTGACCGTAGTGATTTTGTAGATTATAATATTTTGTTAAGGAAATCTTACATTTGGCACAGATTTATCAGTATGCAGTTGCGGCTCTCTTTATTGATGCAGTAATCATCTTTTTCTACTTTCAGAAAAGAAGTCTGCCAACCTTCCAGAATATAGTCTTTTTCGTAATTCTCTCTGTTGTTACTCTTAATACAGTTGCAGAGCTCGGTGCCGGCTATATGGAAGAGCATCTGTCTTCATTTTCTATAGGGACAGCTTATATTATAGAATGTCTCTATTTTACATTTAACCTGACATTTGGTGTTCTTTTTACTATATATAACCTTTCTGCCTTTGATATTTATGGCAGGCTTAACAAAAAATCAATAAGGATTGTTCAGTCGGTTATTCTTTTTCCGTATTGTTTTTTTTTGATTTCCGTATGGCTTACTCCGCTTCTACATAATTATATCAATCTTGTTTTTACTTTTGATTATGTCAACGGATATCAGCGCGGAAGAAATTTCTGGTTTTATGGTCTTTGTTCAACAAAAGCTTTCTTTATAATTTTTTCTTTTGCTATCATTCTTTGTTTCAATCGATATATTGCCAGATCGAAGATGCAGATTATGTACTTTTTCATTGTGACTATGTCTGTTACTTCACTTATGCAGCTTTTTAATTATGGTCTTTTGATTGAGTCTTTTGGAATGTCGCTTGTTACACTGGTCTACTTTTTCTTTATTCAAAAACCGGAAGAGATGGTAGATTCTTCAACCGATACTTTGAATCAGTCTGCGTTACAGCGCATGCTCAGATATAATCTGGCAGTTGGACGAAGGTTTTATTGTGTTGCAGTTTTTATTGATGACACAATGTTTATTGCCAATACCTTTGGTATTCCAAAACTGAATGCTTTCCTTACTGATGCCGGTAACTTTTTGAAGCAGAATTTTTCTTATGCAAATGTTTTTAGCCGTCAGCAGGGCTGTTTCTGTATTCTTTTGCGGGAAAGTGATGAAGAAGCTCTGAATAGAGTTATAACTCTGCTTAACAATCGTTTTCAGAAGGCCTGGGTTCGTGAAAATGTAGAATTAAAGCTTTACATCCGCCTGTGTATTATTGACTGTCCAAAGGATGCTGAAAGTCCGGAAGAAATTATGGATATCATCAATATGATTTCTTCGGATGAGCGATATCGTCAGAGCGTTGTTTTTGCCAGTGAAATTGATTTGAAATACCGCCGTCGTACAATATGTATAGAACATTGTTTACGAAATGGTCTTACAGAAAATCGTTTTGATGTTTTCTATCAGCCTATCTGGTCTACAGCAGAGAAAAAACTGATTGGTGCAGAGGCTTTGATTCGTCTGAAGGATGAAACTGGACATTTTATTTCGCCGGAGGATTTTATTCCGATTGCAGAAAAAACTGGTGCAATTCTTCGTATTGGAGAATATGTGTTTGAGTCTGTTTGTCTGGCTCTTTCTCAGATTGATGTTGAAGCATACGGTATCAAAAAAATTGATATAAATCTTTCGGTTGCTCAGTGTATGCAGGAAATCCTTGCCGAGCAGATTTTGAAAATCAACAGTATCTATAAAATTCCGCCTTCAATTATTAATCTTGAAATTACAGAAACGGCGGCTGCCCATACACCGGAAATCCTCTTGAAAAACATGCAGGATCTTGCAGATGCCGGTTTTGAGCTTTCTCTTGATGATTATGGTTCTGGATACTCGAATATGAGTTATATGCTGAACCTTCCATTCAAAATGATTAAGATTGATAAGTATATTGTCTGGGCTGCCTTTACAGATAAGAGGGCAGAAAAGGCACTTGCTGCTACTATCAAAATGATTAAGGAAATTGGAATGACTGTTCTGGCAGAAGGTGTTGAAACTCCGGAGCAGGCTGAATGGCTTACAGCTTCCGGCTGTGATTATCTGCAGGGCTTTTATTATTCCCGGCCTATTCCAAAAAAAGAGTTTTTAAGTATAATGTTAGATAATAAAAAGGGGGATGCAAATGCAGATTAGAGAATCAGCAGAGATGTATCTTGAAACAATACTTGTGCTTTCAAAAAAGGGTGACGTGCGTTCTATTGATATTGCACGTGCTATGGATTTTTCACGTCCTTCTGTAAGTGTTACAGTACATAATCTTGAAAAAGAACATTATATAAAGATAAATGAAAACGGAACAATTTCTCTTGAGCCTGCTGGTCGTGAAATTGCAGAACGTATTTATGAACGTCATACAGTTCTTACAGATCTTCTTATTGCAATCGGAGTTTCTGAAAAAACAGCTGCAGAAGATGCCTGTAAAATCGAACATGATCTCAGCGTAGAAACTTTTGAGTGCGTTAAAAAAGCAATCAAAAAAATGGGCAAAAAATAACATGACTAATCTTAGGAAAATCAGAACAAGACTTACAGCCTTGTTCTTTCTTTTAATATTCAGTGGAGCAGGGCTTTCTGCCGCTACTTTTGATTATGAACAGCCTTTTTCACTTAATCCTGTAAATGAAAGTATTCAGCTTGGGGTGGGTGGGCTGCTTTCCGGTTCTGCACTTGTTTGCGATAAAATTCTTCATATCAAAAATAATGATTTTAATGCAGCAGATTTAAACCTGTCAGAAATTTCTACACTTGAACAGATATTAATGAAACCATACAGCAAGCCTCTTCATATTGTTGGAACTGGAACTATGGCACTCGCTCTGGCAACTCCTGCTGTTTTTGCTGTGTTACCAGCTAAAGAGTGGCTTACAATTGGAACAATGTATCTGGAAACTATGCTGCTTGCTAACGGAATTAAGGAATGGATGAAGCTTCTGGTTTATCGAACCCGACCTTATATGTATTTTGATGATTATCCGCAGGATAAGGTAGAAGATGGAGACTGGAACTGTTCATTCCCTTCTGGACATTCAACGCTTGCATTTGCTGCGGCTGCATTCTCAACTATGGTATTCTGTCAGTGCTTCCCTGATTCAAAATGGAAATATGCTGTTGCGGGAGGAGCCTTTGGTCTTGCAGCTACGACAGGTATTTTCAGAATGGCATGTGGAAAACATTTCTTTACAGATGTCCTTGTAGGTGCCGTTATAGGAACTGCCTGTGGTTTTATAGTTCCATACATGCATACAAAAAACTTTTACGGAAAATTTGAAAAGAAAAGCGGCAGAGCAAATGCTAATTTAACTCCTGCAGGCTTAACTTTTTCTTATAATTTCTAATAAATTTAGGTTTTGTCTATTGACAAACTTTAGAAAAATCTCTATATTATTAAAACATTCGCAAGGATGGATGGGCTACTAGCTCAGTAGGTAGAGCAACGCCCTTTTAAGGCGTGGGTCACTGGTTCGAATCCAGTGTAGCTCAGTAAAGGACTTCTGGTTTCAGAAGTCCTTTTTTTTTATTCTAAACAGAATTACGCTGTATTAGTCTTTTTTCTTATATTCCTGAATTATTTGTCTATAAAAATACACTACTGGAATTATATCCTTTCTTATGAAGTTAAGCGTTTATCATTGGGGCTTTTGTAATCTTTTTAATCCATTAGACATTAAGGGTTAGTTGACACTAACTATTCTTATATATATACTGAAATTATATGTTAGTTAGTACTAACGATGAAAAAACGAGGTTTTTATGAAAAGTTCAAACAAACTCAATGGTAAAGATTTAATCAACATCGGAATTTTTACTGCAATTTACTTTGTAGTGATTATGGCTCTTGCAATGCTCGGCTTTATTCCGATTTTTATGCCAACCTATTCTGTGCTTATGCCTTTATTTGGCGGTATTCCCTTTATGCTTTTTCTGACTAAAGTCCGCAAGTTTGGAATGGTCTGGATTATGAGCATTCTTATGGGACTGCTTATGTGGCTTACAGGTATGTCTTATTATGCTCTGGTTATTGGTAGTATTACAGGGTTGATTGCAGAGTTTGTTCTTAAAGGCGGCGAATACAAAAGTGCAAAAAGAGCGGTTATTGTTCATGCAATTTTCTGTTTCTGGATTGTAAGTAATTACATTCCATTATTCTTCTTTGCTGATAAATACTGGTCTACAAGACAGAATTTTGGTCAGGAATACATTGATGCACTTACAAAGTTATTTCCTAAATGGATGTTCCCGGTTCATATTGCTTTATGCTTTTGCTTCGGTATCATTGGCGGACTTCTTGGCCGTAAGATTCTTAAAAAGCACTTTGCAAAGGCTGGAATTGCATAATGGAAATCTTAAGCGCTACTTCAAAAAAATCTGTTTTGGATCCGCGCACTAAACTAATTCTGCTTGTATTTGTTTCAGTGTTTGTTCTGGGAAATGCAGGCGGAGACTGGGCGGCTGAGTTTCGTGTTGCACTGAATTATCTGCCGCTTTTTCTACTGCTAAGTGCCCGACGTTTTAAGCCATTTTTATTTGGTGTCTTTTTTTATACCTTTGCGTATGTCTTTGCAATGTTTGTTATGCCACATTGTACTGGTTTTCTGAATTTTCTGATTCTTGCAATGTGTGGAATTGTCTTGAGATTTATGCCGGGTGTTTTTACCGGGATGTATCTCGTTTCTACAACAACTGTCAGCGAGTTCATGAGTGCCATGGAAAGAATTCATATGCCAAGTCAAATCACTATTCCACTTTCCGTTATGTTCAGATTTTTTCCTACAGTTATGGAAGAAGCTTCAAGCATAAACAAGGCAATGGCTATGAGGGATATCAGATGTGGTGGAACAAAAGCTTTTCAGATGATTGAATATCGCCTTATTCCGATGATGACCTGTTCTGTAAAAATCGGGCAGGAATTGTCGGCGGCTTCACTTACACGCGGTCTTGGCGGACCAGGAAAACGAACAAATATCTGTAAAATTGGTTTTGGATTCTGGGATTATTTTACTTTTATTGCTTTAGGAGCAGGACTTGCTATAACCATTCTACATGGCTTCAAGGTGATTTAAATGATTGAACTTAATAATGTCAGTTTTACATATAGTTGTGGCGAGGGGATTGAACGTGGGGCAGCCGGAGGAGTCGGAGAAAGATCTTCAAATGGCAGTCTCTGTAACATTAATCTAAAAATAGAAGAAGGCGAATTTGTTTTACTAACCGGAGGATCCGGCTGCGGTAAGACTACTATTCTTCGTCTTATTAATGGACTTATTCCAAACTTTTTTGAAGGTGAGTTACAAGGACATGTTTTTGTTAATGGCAATGATGTTTCACAGGTAGAATTATATGATACTGCAAAAATTGTAAGCACTGTATTTCAAAATCCGCGTTCTCAGTTTTTTAATGTTGATACAACTAGTGAGCTTGCTTTTGCATGTGAAAATCAGGGAATGGAAGAAAATGAGATTTTACGGAGAATCGACAAAACAGTAAAGGATCTTCAGCTTGAACCTCTTATGGGAAGGAGTCTTTTTCAGCTCTCTGGCGGACAAAAGCAGAAAATTGCCTGTGCGTCAGTTGCGGTTACAGGAAATAAAATCATTCTTCTGGATGAACCAAGTGCGAATCTTGATTTGAAAACAATCGAAGGACTTCGTGAGCTGCTTAAGAAATGGAAGAGTGAAGGGAAAACTATTGTAGTTGCAGAACACCGTATATCTTATCTTTGGGAACTTGCCGACCGAACGATAGTTTTGGAAGATGGAAAAATTATCCGGGAAATGTCTCGAGAAGAAATGGATAGGATTTCGGAAGAAGAATTGCATAAGCTGGGTCTACGTTCAAACTGTCATGCTGAACTTGTTTCGGAATCGCATAGTCAAAAGATGCTGAAACAAGTTCAGCATGACGTGTCACTTCAAGATGGTATTGAAAATATCAACATCCAAAACTTCCGCTACAAATACCGCAATGGTCTTGTTGCCCTAAATATTCCGCATATGGAAATCCCGGTTGGAAAAATCACTGCAATTACCGGTAATAACGGCGAAGGTAAAACAACCTTCCTTAATTGTCTTTGCGGATTAGGAAAACATTCAAAAGGAATTATAGAGTTTAATGGGAAAACTTATAAACGGCATGCCCGTCAAAAGAAAATCTTTCTTGTAATGCAGGATGTAAATCATCAGCTGTTTACAGAAAGCGTTCTGGATGAAGTTATTATCAGTCAAAAAGAAGAGAATGAAAAAGAAACTCACCACATTTTGAAGAGTCTTGATCTGGATGATTTTGCAGATCGACATCCGCAGTCGCTTTCTGGCGGCCAGAAGCAGCGACTTGCTGTAGCCTGTGCAATTGCAAGCGGACGAGAGATTCTTCTTTTTGATGAACCAACCAGCGGCCTCGACTGCACACATATGCTTCAAATCGGACAAATCCTGCGTAATCTTAAAAACCTTGGAAAAACTGTAATCGTAGTAACGCACGATCGTGAACTTATCAAAGAATGCTGCGATTTTGAAATACCATTAAAGGAGTTTAACTTATGGGAACAGTCATCTTAATTTTGATTCTTTTAATAATTATTCTTTTTGCTGTAAAAAGTACTCTCAATAGGATACAGCACGGTTCGGCATGCTGTGGTGAACGAGATGCACCGGAGAAAAAAGTAAAAGTTCAGGATAAAAATAAATCACACTATCCTTTTAAATATGTGCTTTCGGTTGACGGCATGCATTGTTCAAATTGTACACGCCATGTGGAAAATGCTTTGAACTCGATTGACGGGATATGGGCTACTGCGAGTCTTGAAAAGAAGTCCGTAACAGTACTTTCGAAAATGGAGCTTGAGGCTGCTGATTTGGAATGTGAAGTACGGGATGCAGGCTACACGGTTCTTTCTGTTACAAAAAATCAGGTTATTACACAAGGAGATATATAATGGCAATTTCTGAATTGAAAAAAGATCAAAGCGCAGTAATCGCCTCTGTAAACGGCGATGCACGTTTTGTAAGCAGGATTACATCTATCGGACTTACACCGGGATGCAAGATTACAATCGTAAAAAACGAAAAGCATCGTCCGCTTTTAGTTTATTCGCGCGACACTATGATTGCTTTGAACCGTAATGAATGTGAGAACATCACAGTGGAGGTCGTTGCATGACAGACAAGAATGAAACAGTAATTGCATTGCTCGGTCAGCCTAACTCTGGAAAATCCACACTTTTCAATGCGCTTACAGGTCTTAAACAGCATGTCGGAAACTGGCCTGGAAAAACTGTAGAGAAAAAAGAAGGAAATTTTGAATACAAGGGAACAAAATATCTTGTAGCAGACCTTCCTGGAACTTACAGCCTTTCAGCAAACTCAGATGAGGAAATCATCACCCGTGATTATATTGCAGGTGGTAAGGCAGATGTTGTCTGTATCCTTGCAGACAGCTCTCAGCTTCAGAGAAGCCTTTATATGCTTGCTGATTATGCAGGAATTAAAGTTCCAGCTTTCCTGATTTTGAACATGAGTGATGTTGCTGCTGAGCAGGGTAAGCAGATTGATTTTGCTGCAATTTCTAAAAAACTGGGAATTCCGGTTGTTCTTTTTTCTGCTCAGGATAAAAAGAATTATGATGGATTTTATGCAGCTCTTGAAACTGCAATCAGAAAAAAGACAATACTTGATTCTTCAGCTCTTGAGACAAAATATAATTCAATTGAAGCTTATAAAGGAATTAAACCTCTTGTGCCTGAAAATGTGATTCCTGGCTATTCTTCAGTCTGGCTTGCTGCCAAGGTTGTAGAAGGAGACTTGCCGGTTACAGCAAAAATCAAAGCTGCATTGGAGGGAGAAAAGAAAAAGCAATTTGATGAAGAGGTTGCAAAAAATCTCTTGAATTCAAAAGAAACAAATAAAGGTGTGCTCCTGACGGGAGAAGCAAAGTTTGCCTGGATAGATGAGTTTCTCGAAGGTTCTGTTGCATCAAAAACACAGACACGTAAGCTTGGAAAGTTTGACCGTATGATTACTCACCGTGTTTGGGGAAAGTCTGTGGTAATTCTTACAGTCCTGTTCGGTCTCATTGCTTCATTTATACCTGCCCTTCCATTTATGGGAGTAGGTAGTGCAATCGGGGCTCTGATTAATCCTGTAACAAATGGGCTTACTGCAATCGGTTGTCCAGCCTTTATCATAGCTATCATCTGTGATGTTGTAATTAACTCTCTCAGCTTTATTTTCAAAATGCTTGGCTTCGTATTTGGTGTAACTTTAGTATTTGGTCTTCTTGAAGAAGTCGGCGTTATGGCACGTATCTCTTACGTTTTCGATAACACAATGGCAAAGCTTGGACTCCAGGGAAAATCAGTTATGCCTTTCCTTGTAAGCTTCGGATGTACAATGGGTGGTGCCGCAGGTGCGCGCGTTATCGATAACTGGGGGCAGAAAGTTCTGACAATTGCTCTCGCATGGGCCGTTCCTTGTGGTGCTGCCTGGGCAGTTGTTCCAATGCTTTCAACAGTATGGTTCGGAGGTGCTGCTCCTCTAATTATTGTTGCAATTCTTGCTGTGATGATTCTTCATATGTGGGTTACTTCAAAAGTTTTCGGCCGTAAGCTTGTTAAAAAAGAAGATCGTTGCGGTATGATTATGGAGCTTCCACCTTATCATAAACCAAAGTGGGGTGCACTTTTCCGTTATGTTCTTGGACGCACAAAGGATACCTTCTTCCGCGTTCTTAAAATCATTCTTCTTGTATCTTTTATATTCTGGCTGCTGACATTTACAAAATCCGGTTCTATGGATAACTCAATTTTGTACAAGGTTGGTCAGTTTATAGAGCCTGTTACAAAGATTTTTGGACTTGGGTGGAAAACCTTTATGGCCTTTATTGTTTCTTCTCTTGGTAAGGAAGGGGCAATTGGTGTTCTAAGTTCAATCTTCACAGACCACAATATGATTACTGTAGGTTCAACTGTAGCCGGGGGTGCAGCGGCTAATATCAATGAACTGCTTGTTGCTAACGTTGCAAAACCTGAAGCTCTTGCATTCATATTTGCGATTACCTTTAATATGCCTTGTATTGTTGCACTTGCTGCAACTTACCAGGAAACTCATTCGGCTAAGTGGACTGCAATTATTGCTCTTTACTATACAGTGGGAGCGCTTTTGATTGCGTGTGTTGCTTATCATATCGGATTGCTTATCTGGTAAAAGGAACATGGAAGAACTTTTAAATCTGCTCCGCGACGGGCATTCACGATCAATCGAAATGCTTGCCGAAGAGCTAAATACAAGTACCGATGATATCAATCGTCGCATCGAGTTTCTCGAGCGTGCCGGTATAATTCGTCGAGTACTGAATATCAAAAATGACTGCTCACATGGCTGCAATGGTGGCCACTGTCCGGGCTGTAAGGCGCATGCCGGAAAGTCTGACAGTTCCCCTTGTAAAGGCTGCCTGCCCGAAGGTGGCTTCAAAAATATGGGCGAAATGTGGGAAGTAGTATAAGGAGTTTATTATGATAAAGTTAGTTTTAGTTCGTCACGGCGAAAGTGAATGGAATAAGCTGAATCTTTTTACCGGCTGGACGGATGTTGAACTTAGTGACAAGGGCCGCGAAGAAGCTAAACTTGCCGGTAAGCTTTTGAAGGATGAAGGTTATGATTTTGATATCTGCTTTACATCTTATCTTAAGCGTGCAATCCATACATTAAATGGAATTCTCTGCGAAATGGATCGCGAGTGGCTTCCTGTAATCAAAACCTGGAAGCTCAATGAGCGTCATTATGGCGACTTGCAGGGAAAGAATAAAGCAGAGGCTGCAGAGAAGTTTGGAGAAGATCAGGTTAAAATCTGGCGCCGTTCTTTTGATGTAAAACCTCCTGCTCTTGCAGACAACGACGAGCGTTCAGCTAAAAATCAGCCTATGTATCGTGATGTTGATTCAAGCTTTCTTCCTCAGAATGAAAGCCTTGAGACAACAATTGCCCGTGTTATTCCATACTTCCTCGAAGAGATTAAACCTCAGATGAAGGCTGGTAAACGCGTAATAATTGCGGCTCACGGAAACAGCCTTCGCGCTCTCGTAAAATATCTGGACAACCTTACACCGGAAGAAATCCTCGAAGTAAATATTCCGACAGGTACTCCACTCGTTTATGAGTTCGACGATAATTTTAAGGTAATCAAACATTATTATCTTGGCGACCAGGAAGCACTCAAAGCAAAAATGGAAGCCGTAGCAAATCAGGGAAAGAAAAAATAAAACAAAAATGTTATTCTGAACTTGTTTCAGAATCAGCATGACAAGGAGAAAAATATGTTAAACAAAGTTGCAATCAGCAATGTAATCGGACGTGAAATAATTGATTCACGTGGTAATCCTACTGTAGAAGTGGATGTAATTCTTGAGAACGGAGTTTTCGGCCGTGCCGCAGTTCCAAGTGGAGCAAGTACAGGTGAAAACGAAGCTCTTGAACTCCGAGACGGCGATAAGGAGCGCTATGGTGGAAAGGGCGTTCTTAAAGCTGTAGAAAATGTAAACAAGGTAATTGCTCCTGCTCTCAAGGGCTTTAATGTTTTTGAACAGCGTGCAGTTGATATGAAGATGCTCTCGCTCGATGGAACTCCAACAAAGAGTAAGCTCGGTGCTAATGCAATTCTTGGTGTTTCTCTTGCAACTGCTCAGGCTGCTGCAAAGGCTTTGAATATTCCTCTTTATCGCTATATTGGTGGTGCAAATGCACATGTACTTCCTGTTCCAATGATGAATATCATCAACGGTGGTGCTCACTCAGATGCTCCAATTGCATTCCAGGAATTTATGATTCGCCCGGTTGGTGCAAAAACAGAAAAAGAAGCAATCCGCATGGGTGCCGAGGTTTTCCACGCACTTGCAAAACTTCTTAAAAAGCGCGGTCTTTCAACAGCTGTAGGTGATGAAGGTGGATTCGCTCCAAAGTTTGATGGAATCAACGATGCACTCGACAGTATTGTTCAGGCAATCAAGGATGCTGGTTACAAGCCAGGAAAAGATATTAAGATTGCTATGGACTGTGCAGCAAGTGAGTTCTCTGTAGAAAAAGACGGCAAGTTCTTCTATAACTACAAGCAGCTTTCAAATGGAACTCCAAAAGATCCAAACGGAAAAGAATTGAGCGACGATGAGCAGATTGCTTACCTCGAAGAACTCATCACAAAATATCCTATTGACTCGATTGAAGATGGTCTCGACGAAAACGATTGGGAAGGCTGGAAGAAACTTACAGCACGTATCGGCGACCGCTGCCATCTCGTAGGTGACGACCTCTTTGTAACAAATGTTAAGTTCCTTGAAAAGGGAATCAAGCTTGGTGCCGGAAACTCAATCCTCATCAAAGTAAATCAGATTGGTTCTCTTACAGAAACTCTCGAAGCAATTGAAATGGCACACCGCCACGGCTACACAACAGTAACCAGCCATCGCTCGGGTGAAACTGAAGACACAACAATTGCCGATATCGCAGTTGCTACAAACTCAGGACAGATCAAGACTGGTTCTATGAGCCGTACAGACCGTATGGCAAAGTACAATCAGCTTATCCGTATCGAAGAAGAACTGGGTAAAACTGCTGTTTATGGCTACAAAAAATTAAAGTAAAAATATAAATATTTTTTTAGTCCTATCATATTCCGTCCTGCTGAAAAGTTGGGCGGATTTATATATTTTAAATGAAAAAGAGATAAAAATGAGTAAATCGATCTGGGACAGATTTGCACCAATCTATTCACTTGCGATGAAGTCGCAGAAAAATATTTATGATTATATGTATTCGCATATCCGTGAAAAGGTGAGGGGAAAGGATGTTCTTGAACTCGCAACCGGGCCAGGGCTTATTGCAAAAAATGTTGCAGAGGTAACCCATCGCATGGTTGCAACAGATTTTTCACCGGACATGATTAAGCAGGCACAGAAAGGGAATAATCCAGTAAATCTTACCTTTGAAATTGCAGATGCTTCTAACCTGCCATACACAGATCATTTTTTTGATGTCGTGATTATTGCAAACTGCCTGCACATTGTTCCGAATCCGGAAAAAGTTTTGAGTGAGATTGAACGTGTTATGAAAACAGGCGGGCTCCTTATAGCACCAAATTTCATTGAACGAAAAATTGCCAGTCCTAATCTCTGGCAAAAACTTCTCTTCAAACTTGGCGTAAAATTCGAACACCAGTGGACATCTGAACAATATAAAAACTTCCTGGAATCAAACGGCTGGAAAATCACCGTCAGTGAAGTAGTTCCCGGCCGCATAGATTTAATGTATGTTGAGTGTATAAAATAAGTTCTTTTGACCTCCATATTTCTTTTTTTATAAAGTTAGTGTATACTAACTTTATAAAAGTTAGATAAAACTAACAATAAATAGGAGGCTCAAAATGAGCGAGTTTTTTAAGAATATTCCTGAGATAAAATTCGAAGGAAAAGATAGCAAAAATCCATGGGCATTCAAGTATTACAATCCTGAATTGACAATCATGGGTAAAAAGATGAGCGAACATCTTCCATTTGCAATGGCATGGTGGCATAACCTTGGCGCTAATGGTGTAGATATGTTCGGTTCTGGAACTGCAGATAAATCTTTTGGACAGACTCCGGGAACTATGGAACATGCAAAAGCTAAGGTTGATGCCGGTATCGAGTTTATGAAAAAACTCGGAATAAAATACTACTGCTGGCATGATGTAGACCTTGTACCAGAAGATCCGAATGATATCAACGTTACAAACAAACGTCTGGATGAAATCTCTGATTATATTCTGGAGAAGACAAAGGGTACCGACATTAAATGCTTGTGGGGAACTGCAAATATGTTCGGTAATCCACGTTTTATGAACGGAGCAGGTTCTACTAACTCTGCAGATGTTTACTGCTTTGCTGCTGCTCAGGTAAAAAAAGCACTTGAGATTACTGTAAAACTTGGTGGTCGCGGTTATGTATTCTGGGGTGGTCGCGAAGGGTATGAAACTCTTCTTAATACAGATGTAAAGCTTGAACAGGAAAACATTGCTAACCTCATGCACATGGCTGTTGATTATGGCCGTTCTATCGGTTTTAAGGGAGATTTCTATATCGAGCCTAAGCCAAAGGAGCCGATGAGTCATCAGTATGATTTTGATGCTGCAACAGCTATCGGTTTCCTTCGTCAGTATGGTCTTGATAAAGACTTTAAGATGAATATCGAAGCTAATCATGCATCTCTTGCAAATCATACTTTCCAGCATGAACTTTGCATCAGCCGCATAAACGGAATGCTTGGTTCTGTAGATGCTAACCAGGGAAATCCAATCCTTGGCTGGGATACAGATAATTTCCCATGGAATGTTTATGATGCAACTCTTGCGATGTACGAAGTTCTGAAGGCTGGTGGTCTTACAGGTGGTTTCAATTTTGATTCTAAAAACCGCCGTCCTTCAAATACATTTGAAGATATGTTCCATGCATACATTATGGGAATGGATACTTTTGCTCTTGGTCTGATTAAGGCTGCAGAAATTATTGAAGACGGACGAATTGACGGCTTCATCAAAGAAAAGTATTCAAGCTACGAAAGTGGTATTGGAAAAAAGATTCGTGATAAACTGACAACTCTTGAAGAACTTGCTGCCCGTGCTGCAGAAATGAAAAAGCCATCTGATCCAGGTTCTGGTCGCGAGGAATATCTGGAAGGAGTTGTTAACAATATCCTCTTTCGCGGATAAATATCTGGATTAGTTTATAGGAGACAGGTGAACAGTTATGGATTTAGCAGAGATTGATGAAAATGGAAAAGGTTTGCAGTTTTTTGGAAAGACAAAAGTTGAGCGGCTGGAGAAAGTTGAAGGTCAGCCAAATGTATATCTTTTGCAAACGACTATAGAATGTGAACGACCAAATCAGGCTGTTCCTAAAGCAGGCCAGTTTTATTTAATCAGGAGTGCTAAATCCGCTGTTCACTATAACAGACCTATCAGCGTATATCATTCTGAAGAGTGGATAAGTAACGAGGGAAAGAAAAAGATTCTGGTTCAGTTTATGATTCTCGAGAAGGGAAGAGGAACTGGGGAACTTTGTCATATGACTCTTTGGGATGATATTTCTATAATCGGCCCGCTGGGAACTCCCTGGCCGTTAGAAGAATGCAGGGAAATTGCAGAAAAAAATCCGGATCAGGCAAAAATATGTATTATTGGAGGTGGAATTGGAGTTGCACCGGTAGCAAATCTTGCATCAAACCTTCCTGCTGAATCATATGATTTTTATGCCTCATTTAAATCCGGTTCATACGGACTAGACCTGATTCAACCAAAACACCTTTTTGTTACAACCGATGACGGCTCCTGCGGGCTTAAAGGAATGCTTCCCTGCGCATTTACAAAAGAAGCTGTAAAAGCAGCAGGATACGAACTGATTCTGGCTTGTGGTCCAACGCCAGCCCTTGTTTATGTTCAAAAACTAGCTTCTGAATTGGGAATCAAATGCTATATCAGCATGGAACATAGAATGCTCTGTGGTCTTGGAGCCTGCCTTGGTTGTACGATTGAAACTACAAAGGGGCTCAAAAGATGCTGTAAGGATGGTCCTGTTTTTGATGCCTCAGAAGTTATATTTGATCCTCCTGTTCAACGCCGACAGCCGCTAACTACCAATGAAGAACCGGATTTAAGCGTGGACATAGCAGGCGTTCATTTCAAGAATCCAACAATTGCAAGCGGAGGAACCTTTGCTTTTGGACAGAATTTTCGTGGAGTAAGTGATGTAGCTGCATGGGGAGGAATAGTTTCCAAAGGAGTGACTCTTGAACCGCGAGAGGGAAACCATGGGGAGCGAAGCCTGGAGGTCGCTGGCGGAAACATGAATTCCATTGGCTTACAGAATCCGGGAATACCTTATTACATTGAAAATCTTCTTCCAGGAATGATAGGACTTGGTCCTGTTGTAATTACCAACCTTGCAGGAAGTGATATAGAGTCTTATGTAGAAGGAGCGAAGCTGCTCGATAAAACTGACTGTGATATGATAGAGCTTAATATAAGCTGTCCGAATATTAAGGCTGCAGGTTTAGCCTGGGGAATGAGTGCAGATACAGCCTATTATTGTGTTTCTGCAGTACGTGCCGTTACAAAAAAGCCCTTAATGGTAAAACTTTCCCCAAATGCAGCAGACAACCGGCCTATAGCAATAGCCTGTATTAAGGCAGGGGCTGATGCAATCAGTTTAATAAATATGATTCATGGAGTTGCGATCGATATTGATAAAGGAAAACCGTTTTTTAATAATGTTCACGCAGGCTATTCAGGTCCTGGACTTAAGCCTTTAGCTCTTAGAATTGTATATGATGTTGTTCAGGAAATTAATAAACTTCCTCCAGAGCAGAGAGTTCCGGTTGTTGGAATAGGAGGAATTTGTACCTGGCAGGATGCGGTTGAATTCATTATGGCAGGAGCCAGTGCAGTTGAAATAGGGCAGGCTAAATTTACAAATCCTAATGTTACAATTGATATTCAAAATGGCCTTAAAGAGTTTATGAAGAGTCATGGATATCATAACCTTTCAGAAATGAGGGGAATTGCCCAGGTAGCAAGGCATAATAAAGCCCATACAGATGAAAAAGGCCGTTTTGCAGATTTAAAAGCAATGATGAAGTAAAAGAAAAGAGCCGCCATCTGGCAAACTTGGCGGCTCTTGAGTAGATTAACAACAAACTTTAATAAATATTTTATAAGAGCTAAAGAACTACGTATGACATAGTACTGTTAGTGGCAACTAACAATTTAATAATACAGTAATTTAGTAGGTTAGTCAAGCAAATCAGGTGGTGAAATATTTAGTCTAGACTAACAAACAGATAGGAGATATAACTTATCTTAAGAGGATTAAAATGAAAGATGCAGATGAAATACTAAAAGGAAAAAAGTTCATAAGAAATGAAATTGAAAAACGTTTCGATGCAGAAACAAGCCATGAAGTGTGGCAGTTGGCTAAGAAAAAACTCGAAGATATGTTGAATAAATATGATGGCCTTCCGGGGGGAGTTCAGGCTCATACTCATGGCTTTATTTTTCCCGCAGCAGCAATTTATCTAGCATTAAAGGATAAAGCCCCTGAACAGGCTTTCGACATCATGCAGTACACAATGAAAGAAAAATCATCAAAATTTGGAAAGTCTCTTGCCCGGATGACTTATATTCCAGGCTTCAAAAAGTTCTTCCTTAGCATGTGGGACTCTATGAGTCATAAAATGTTTGGAGAAAATGCAGGCTTTCAGAATATCTTTTATGACTGTCCTAAAGGCGAGTTCCGTATGGATATTACACAGTGTCCTTACAATAAATACCTTACAGAAGTCGGCTGCCCGGAACTTACAAAGCTCTTCTGCGAAAATGATGTTTACAGCTACGGAAATCTTCCCGGCCTTAAGTTTACCAGAACAAAAACAATCGGAACCGGTGACGACTGCTGCGATTTTAAGATGGAATTAATTCACTAGACTGAAGTAAATGGATTAAGAATCTTTGTGCCGCCAATAATCTGACCATTATTTAAATCTTCTGAATAAACAATAATGCAGCCATTGTCATTGGCAGAAGAGAGAATTAGAGAGTCCCAAAAAGAAAGTTTGTTTTTTATGCTTATATCAATTGCGTTCAAGATAAGAGGTACGGTGACTTGTCTGACAGTTAGTTGACTGGAAAATAGTTCAACATATTCTTTTGCAATCTGCTTTGAAAGTTTGAGCTTCTTTACGGCAACATTATAAAATTCTTGAAGACTCTGAGTAGAAATAATACCAGTTTTTGAGCTTGAAGCATCTGTTAATAGCTGTGATGCAATTTCTTTTTTTTGTAAATCATTTTCATCAACTGAATATACCAGAATGTTTGTATCAAAAAAGATTTTATTGCTTTCTGTTACTGTTTGATCACTCTTTTTATCTTTCATATAATTCCTCTCTAGTCCATTTTTCTCCATGAGAGTTTGGATGATATTTATTATTCAGTTCCGTTAACTTATTATAAAAAGAATTTTGTTTTTTAGATTTAAGTTTTTCTTCTGTAGCTGTCTGAACCATTCCTGAAACTTTCTCAAGAACTTTTAACTGTTCCTTATAAACAAGTTTTGGAAGCATTTCGAGAATTGCTTTGAGATAATATGAAGATGAGGTTTCCTGTGGGCTATAAATTGCACCTGGTTCATGAAGTTCCCAGGTAATATCTTCACTTCTTTGATGTGGATACTTAGATGACTTTGAATTCTCAAGTTTATTATTTATAGATTGATTCAACTTATCTTCAATAATAACATCATAAGGAACTCGATAAAAATTGGAAAGATCAGTAACAACCTTAACGGGTGGTATGGCGGCTCCAGTTTCATATTTAATATACATCTGTCTTGAAATTCCAAGATATGAAGCCACTGCCGCCTGAGAATAATTATTCTGTTCTCTTAAACTTCTCAAAGTTTCATTCATAGAGAATATTATAAATGCTTCATATTTAAAGTCAATGTAATTATACTAATTATGTAATATAAATTAGACATAATTCAAGTTTACTCTTAGTCTAGACTGACCCGACTGCGCCTAAGAGTATCCGTAAATAAAAAAGAGTATCCGCCGCTAAACGGATACTCAAAAAAGTTAGGAGGAGAAACTCATTTATTCTATATCAGAATTAGTTTTTCCGAGTGGCTTGAGGAGGTAAATCAAAGCCGGGGTGAGAGTGTAGTCTGCAACGAGCGCAGAACCAAGTCCCACCATTGAAAGAAGACCAATTCTGAACATAGCCGTAATCGGGCTGAAGCAGTACATAAGGAACATTAAACACAAGATAAAGGTTGTTGTTCCCATAGTTTTGCCAATCTCGCGGAAGCTTTCAGTTACTGCTTCCTTATAAGAGCGGCCTGTCTCCAGTTTGGTTTTTATATGATTTGAGAAGTGGATTGTATCATCAACTGCGATTCCAAGAATCATAGGCATAACCATCATTGTCATCTCGTCGAGCGGCATATGACTGTAGCCCATAACTGCTCCAATCAAAAGAACGGGCGCAAGGTTTGGAATCATGGAAATAAGACCTGTTCTGATGCTTGCAAAAACAATAATCATAAGGATGGCAATCATGATGAACGAAGAACCGAATGATTTAAGTTCACTCTTTACGACTGTTTCGTTCATAGCTGCGTTTTCGGCAATAGTTCCAACCACAGCAACCTTTGCACCTGGGAAGTAATTACGGGCATATGCTTCTGCCTTTGTAATATCTTCTACAATCATGTTTGCATTGTAATCTGAAATTTCTACATGAACATAAGCTGCGCTGTAATTTTCTGTAAGCTCACTGAAAAGAGATTCACTGTCTGAAATTTCATAGAAGAAGAGAAGCTGGGCAAGAAGCTCCGGATCTTCTGGAATTGTGTAATAAGCCATATCATCACTGTTGAAAACGCGGTTCATCTCTTTTACCATTCTTGTAATGCTGCGCACACGTGGTTTTCCGTTTGTGATTTTTGTCATCTGAAGCTTACCTAAATCTTTTTCCAGATCTTCGAGAGCAAGCATATTCAAAGGATCTTTAAATGCATCATCCTCATCAAACTCAATCATAACATCATAGCTGTAAAGGTTTCCGATTTTTGTTTCAAGGATTTTTTCAATTCGCTGAACAAATGGAACCTTGTTTCCCATGAACTTTAAATAATCCATGTTTACTTCCATTTTAAGAAGTCCCGGAATACAGGCAGCAATAACAAGTATAGAAATGATTGTAACAAGCTTACTGTGTTTTACGATTTTTTTACCAAAGCTTTCGAATGCCAGGTCTGCCTTTGTAGCACCTTTTGTTTCTATTGCTTCAGGCTGCTTGTCTTTACCATAGCTTAAGAAAATTGGAATAAGAATGATTACATAAAAATAAACCATTACTACTACACTTGCAGCAACAGCACCAAGCCAGAGCATTGGTCTGATGGCAGCAAACATAAATGAAAGCAGAGAAGCGGCGGTTGTAATAACCGTGAACAGAATTGGCCAGCCTGAATCTTCTACAGCCATAATAACAGATTCTTTGCGTTTACCGGTCTGTCTGAAGTGCATCTTAAATGCATTGATATAGTGCAGGGCATAACCAATGGAAAGAGCCATTCCAAGAAGAAGTGGAAGTGACATTAAATCTGAATCAGCCGGAATTTTAAGAAGCCCTGTAAAACCAAGTACCGTTCCAATTCCAAGAATTGTTGCAAGGAAAGGTACAATAACTCCGGAAACTGTACGTACAAAAATAATCAGACAAAGGAGCATTACAATTAGTCCGAGTACTATTCTTGTTGCCATATCCTTTGTAAGTACATCTTCTTTTTCTGCGGTAGTGTAGGCGCTTCCAATTGGCATGAGAGACCATTTATCACTTTTAAACTCATCACTCATAATGACTTTTTCTGCGGTATGACCTACTTTACTTACGTCTTCACTTTCGTTCTGGAATGGACGAAGCTTTAAGGTTATCCAGGTTTCCTTTGCGTCATCAGAAACAAGATTGTTTACGATAGACTCACGGCTGAGCATGAACTTTTTGATTTCGGTGAGTTTTTTCGGATCTGTTGGAATACCATCATCAAAAGGACTCTTTACATCAAGACCATCATCAACTCCAATTGGAACTGTAATATTTGTAAGCGAAGTAACCTTGTCTGCAAAAGGAACTTCTGTTTCGAGTCTGTCACCAAGACGGTCAATCATATTAAGAACATCTGGCGCAAACACATCTTCAGCCTGAACCAATACTAAGACATACTGGTCATTGCCGAACATTTCCTTAAAATGATCCGAGTTCTGCTGGATTTCACTTCCGTTTACAATCCAGTCGCTGTTTGTACTTTCAGAACGGAAATTGCGCATTCCTGAAAGACAGATAAGAGTCCAGATTAAAAGAATTGCTATGCAAAGCTTACGATGCTTTATCTGGCCTTCTCCAACCTTACGGAAGAAGGTATTGATTTTTGAAACTTTCATAAATTCCTCCTTTGGAATATGAGAATTATTGACGCCAGTTTTTCGGAAGAATTCCTTCGTTGCGTTTGAAGACTTCTGAAAATTTACTGGCATTTGTATAACCACATCGGCCTGCAATTTCTGTGATGGAAAGATCTGTAGAAGCAAGAAGATTTTTTGCAAGCTGAATACGGGATTTTGTGCGGTACTCATTTATTGTGAGCCCGTACATTTCTTTGAAAGCTTTTTGAAGGGTAGTGCGGTTCAAGTTTACTTTTTCAGAAAGCTCTTCAATCGAAATTTCCTGTTCAAGATTTGAGTTTATGATTCGGCGGACATTCTGTACCTTGCGGCCGGTGGTTCCGCTGAAATATAAATCAGTTGAATCGCGCTTGTCTTTTCTCTGCATTAACAAAAGGATTGCATGAACTATTGCAAGCTTAAGATTATATGCAGAAAACTCTCCGGGTAATTTCATCATTTCAAGAAAGAGCTTCTCCAGCAGGTCGCTGCCAGGATACGACACCGCCGAAGTGCTCTTTCGAATTTCACTAAAAAAATTGGAATCATTAAAATCACTGGTATCAAAAAACTCATTCAAAAAAGCAATTGTATCTTCGCAAAAAATGATAAGGCTTATGCAGTTCATACCGCTTTTGCCAAGACTACATTTTCTGACTGCCGTTTTACTGTTGAAAATCATTACATCGCCTTTGTCTCCGCTTACAAACTGTCTGTTTTGCAGTTCAAATTCTCCGTGGCCTTCGGCAATGTACATAATCTCAAGACCATCAACCTCGCGCTTTTCTTCCTGATAATTCGGATTATAGGATTCCAGCTCCGAATAAACGAGTTCAATTCCTTTGGCAATATGTGTGTGTTTAATAATGCCTTCACCCACAGGCCCAATCATGCGGTAGACTTCTTCGCCCTCGCATTTACAGATGAGATTCATGTAGGTTTTGAAAAGAACTTCGTTATTCATAAGACCTCCTGAAAAAGATCCTGAAACAAGTTCAGGATGATGATTTTATTCTATGCTCTTCTAAATCGTCCAAATGCTCCACACATAAAGATTACGGCAAGTGCAAGTACTATAAGATCTGTAAACAACTGAGCGTAGAATACACCTTTAATTCCAAGTCCATTAATGTTTGGTAAAAGAAGAACTAAAGGCAGGAATAAGAACAGCTGTCTTAAAAGTGCAAGAATAGAAGCTGCGCTTGCTTTTCCAATTGCCTGGAAGAATGTGATTGCAAGAATCAAAACTCCATAAGTAATAAATGCTCCAAAGAGAACACGGAGCATTGGTGCACCTGCTTCAACAATTGCTGCATCAGTAATAAACATAGAAAGCATTTTTGCAGGGAAGCACATAATCGGAATGTAGAAAATCAGAGCAACTACAGTAGCTGAAACCATAAAGCAGCGTGTAAACTTTCCAACGCGGTCAAAAAGCTTTGCTCCATAGTTTGTACCGATTGCCGGCTGGAAGCCCTGACTGATTCCCCACAGAGGAATGAATGAGAAGGCCTGTAAACTCAAGGCAGCACCCAGAATTGTCTGCCATTCACTGCCGCCCCATTTTGAGGCTGTGTTATACAAAACTGTCTGCTGAAGCATAGACATAACCTGCATCAACATTGCAGAAACTCCAACACTTAAAACTGGTTTAATCAAAGTCTTTTCAAACTTAATCTTGTGAATTTTTACAGTGTCACTCTTCTTTAGGAAATAGAAGAAAGACATAATCATCAAAACAAGCTGAGAAATGATTGTTGCAAAGGCAGCTCCAAGAACGCCGTTTCCTTCACCACATACCTTAATCAAAACAGGATCGAGGATAATGTTGAGGATTGCACTTGTTGCCATGATTGCCATAGCCTTTTTGAGTTTTCCCTCTCCTCGCATAATCATGTTTGTAGACTGACCGAGGTTTACAAAAAGAGAACCGCAGAATACAACACGAAGATAACGAACAGCCTGCTCAAGAACTTCTCCTTCAGCTCCGGCAAGAGACAAAAGCTGGCGTGTGAAAAGAAGTCCACCAACAATAACAATTACAGAAAGAAGGGAAACAAAGGAAATTAAGTTTCCCATTATTTTATCAACAGTTTCCTGGTCACGTTCACCAATGGCACGCGAAAGAACTGAAGAAGAACCAACACCAATCAAGGTTGCAATACCGCTGTTTATAAGAGTAAAAGGGTAGGAAACTTTTACTGCAGTCATTGCAACTGGACCTACCATCTGTCCTACAAAAACGGCATCCATAAAATTATAGAGCCCAATAACAACCATACCGAGCACAGCCGGCACACTCAGAGTAAGCATTGTCTTAAACACATTTCCGCTGACTAACATTTTGCGGGTGTCCTGCTTATCACTCATACTAACCTCCATTAATAAATAATTATGTTAGTAAGAACTAACATAATTATAATATAAATCACATAAAAAAATCACTACTCCAAATAACAAAAAATACTCCAAGTTGCAATTTAATTTTCCTGTGTAATCTTGACCAGTCATACATGCTTGTGGCATAATCTAAAAACATTATCAAATCTCTTCCATGGGGGAGTAGCTGGCGCCGCGTGCGTTACAAGTCAACATACTGGTTTTTGCCTGGCTTGTGTTAAATTGCGAGACTCATGATTAAGGTGAAAACTTCTTATGGAATGGAATCTTATCTTTTTATTAAATAGTATCCTGCTTGGTGTCGGCCTTGCAATGGATGCTTTCTCTGTTTCAATTGCAAATGCTTTAAATGAATCTCAAATGAAAAAAGGCCGTATGTGTTTTATTGCCGGCGTATATGCTTTTTTTCAATTTGCTATGCCTATGATTGGCTGGATTTGTGTTCATACGATTCTGGAATATTTTAATAAGTTTCAGATTATAATTCCGTGGATTGCTTTAATTCTTCTATTATATATTGGCGGAAAGATGATCTGGGAGGCTTTTCATGAATGTGAAGAAGGCGAAGGGGCCGGCGCCAGCGCTTCTGGAGATTCAGCTCTTCCGTGTAAATCAAGCTTGACTATTTCTGTTCTTATGATTCAGGGAATTGCTACTTCAATTGATGCACTTTCTGTCGGTTTTACAATTGCAGATTATGGTCTTGTAATGGCATTGGTTGCTTCTCTTATTATTGCTGTTGTGACTTTTGCGATTTGTATGGCAGGCCTTTTAATCGGAAAGAAAGCAGGAAATCATTTAAGTTCAAAAGCAACCGTTCTTGGTGGAATCATTCTGATTGGTATTGGAATAGAGATTTTTGTTAAGGGTGTATTTTTCTCGTAAACCAGCCGATCATACTTTGTGCAATCTTTAGATTTACAAAAACAAGCAGTGCACCAAGAGTTATAAAGATTGCCGCAAAGCCAGCAGACTCTTCTATGCTTACAAGACATTTACAGACAATCAGAGTGTTTACTGGAAGGCAGATTATGCTTGTAATGCTTGCCGGAATATAGCGGCGGAAAATGCTTACCTGAATCAAATGTACAAAAAAATGAAGGTCGCAGCCGATAAAAGCTCCAAGCCATAAATACCAGAGAACCGGCTTATCAAAAAAATAGGCGAGGGTAGATATTAATATACAGAGGAACAATTCCTCATAAACAGCAAGGGCAAATCCCTCTGTGGAAAAATCTCTGTAACAGCGGAGAAGTTTAGGAAAACGTTTTTCAAGTTCATCATGGTTTTTATTCAGAAAAAACTTGAAGCCAATGATTTCTTCCATTTCATGAAACATAAAAATTACAGGAAAAAGCCATACATATTCCTTCATTTATGCCTCCATCTATTTTAAGATAATACTATTATGCCGCTGATGCAACTTTTTTATATTCACAAATAATAAAATCCAGTGAGTATCCTTCGTTGTATAATCGTTCGCAAAGACAGCTGCAGTTTTTATATTTGCAGTGACATTGTTTTGCCTTTTCAATATCATTATAAGATTTCCATTGACCGCAGTATTTGCAGTTCTGACCTTCGTGATTTTCAAATTCAATAACATCATCAACCGGGTAGCCCAGAATAACTCCAATTTCATGAGGAAATCCTTGTATCGAGTGAAGTCGATATTTAAAATCATTTATAAAATCAAATATGCCCCCACAATGATATCCTTTTTCAACAAGATAAGAATGAACTACAATGTCACTCAGAATTTTTCTTACCCAGCATACATTACAGACAAGAATTGCCGTTGAGTTTTCAGATAGTTTTATTGCAAAACTTAAAAATCCTCGGATAAATAAAGTTTGTTTCCATTGCTCAAAATTACTTTCCGAGAAATCTTTGTTTTTTACAAAAAACATATTTCCTGCTTTTATTTCACAGAGAGTAGGAGCACAAAAGTGAATAATCATTTGATCAAAACTCATTTTTTTATTTTCCTTTTTAAATAATGCTTGCCGCAAAAAAAAAGAGCCGCTCGACCTGGCAAAATCGAACGGCTCTAAATATATTTATTTTATAAGAGCCTATTTTATTGCAGATGCTGCCCAAGCCTTACACTGCTCAACATCTGCTTCTTCCGGAGTAAGGTGAACCATAAGTGGTTCTGCAATGCTTACTGCACCGGCATTGTTCAAACGGTCAGTCCAGTCGCGGAGCCACTGTCCGTCGCCCCAGTCATATGAACCAAAGATTCCAACTTTTTTTCCGTTAAGGGAGCCTTCAATTCCGGAGTAGAATTCTTCTACTGAATCTTCAAGAACTTCATCTCCCATTGCAGGACTTCCAAGAAGAATAACATCGCTTGAAAGCACATCGTCTTTATTTGCACTGTCAGCTGTACTGAAAATGACTTCGGCACCAGCGGCCTTTACTGCATCACTAATGGCATTTGCCATTGCCTCTGTATTACCAGTTGTACTTGCGTATATTACAGCAACTTTCATATATTACCTCATTCATAAATATGGTTTTGTAAAAAGTTAGGAACGACTAACTAATTGATAGTATATAGTGTATTTAAAAGTTAGTCAATACTAACAAAAAAAATATTTAAATATTGTTAGTACTTGCTAACGTAATGATAATTCGTTATTATGCTGATATATGTTATATAAAACTAACATATCAGAGAGAAATGTATGCATAAAGTAAATATCAATCCTATTGTTCTGATTATCATAAATATACTTGCACCTACAATGTATATCTTTTTGAGGGGAACTTACCTGCAGTATTTTCTGGCTGCTTTTGCTTTGACTGTTCTTATATTGATGGGATGTTTCAAAATTATGTTTGCGTTTATTGGAATTTACGCAGTGATGCAGGCAGTGATTATTTTGGGAATACAGTTTTCGTCTCTTTCTTATCTATCATTATTCTTTGTAGTTTTGATTCAGTCGGTTCCTTGTTTTGCAATGGTTTTTGCTTTGATAAAGCGCTATACTTCGGCTGAGTTACTTTCGGCTTTGGAGACTATGAGAATTCCACGCGTACTTGTAGTAGCCGTTACAATCACTTTGAAATATGTTCCGACATTTTCGCGCGAGTTTAAGTATATTCTGGAATCGATGAGACTTCGTGGGATTTCATTTACCTGGCTTCATCCTATAAAAAGTTTTCAGTATTTTATAGTTCCACAGTTATTCCGTTGTGCAGCACTTTCAGAAGAAGTTACTGCTGCCGGTCTTGTAAAAGGAATTGATGCTCCTGTAAGACGTTCTTCATATTTTGAACAGAAATTCAGATTTACTGATTTTGTATTTCTTGCAATTTTTGCTGCAGGATTAGCAGGAGGTTTTATATGGTTCAGGAAATAAATAAGGAAACTGTGCTTCAGGCGCAGGATCTGACTTTTTCATATATGGATTCTGATGAAGGAATCAAAAATGTAAACTTCGAAATAAAAAAAGGGGAGGTTATTCTTCTTACTGGAAACAGCGGTTGTGGAAAATCAACTCTGCTTAAATGCTTAAACGGATTGATACCTGCAGTTACAGAAGGACATCTTTCCGGCAATCTTATGATAAATGGAAAAGAATACAGCAAACTAAAAATGCATGAACTGAATAGCGATATTGGTTCGGTATTCCAGAATCCACGCTCTCAGTTTTTTACTGATAACACAACAAGCGAACTTGTTTTCCCGATGGAAAATTACGGCTGGACAAAAGCCACTATGGAAAAGAAACTAGCTCAGCTTACAGAAGAATTTGGCCTTAAAAATCTTCTGGATAAAAATATCTTCATTCTTTCGAGTGGCGAGCGTCAGATGATTGCGCTTGCTTCGGCACTTACTATGAATCAAAAAATTGTTCTTTTTGACGAGCCTTCTGCAAATCTTGATTACGGAAATGCGATGAAACTTGGCAGTATCATTGAACGGCTTAAGGCTGACGGCATGACAGTAATTGTTGCTGACCATAGATTTTATTATCTGAATGATATTATTGATAAAGTGTTCTTTATGGAAAACGGCGAGCTTACTGTTTTCAACAGCGAGCGTGCTTTCAAAAAAGGGACTTATGATACAAGAAGTTTTGATTTATTTTCTCTTGATGTTCCTTATCTTTTAAAATTGCCGAAAACAGAAGAACGCATAAAACCTGTTGCTGAATTACAGGGTGCTGGTTATAAAAATATTTTGATAGATGTGAATCTCAAATTATACAAGGGTGAGATTACAGTTCTTGTCGGCTGTAATGGTACGGGTAAAACAACGCTTGCAAAACTTTTTTGTAAAACTTATAAACCGGATTATGGAAAAGTTACAACTTCGAGTCTGCCGTTTTTTATCATGCAGGACCCGGATTATCAGCTTTTTGGAACTTCTGTAAAAAATGAACTTTCACTTGTAAAGAAGGCGCCGCAGGAAATCGATGAGTGTCTTGAATATCTTGGACTTGGAAAGTTTAAGGATTCTCATCCGTTTGAATTGAGCGGCGGACAGAAGCAGAGACTTCAGATTGGTATGGCGATGCTTTGCGATCGTGATCTGATTATTTTTGATGAACCTACGAGCGGACTTGATGTTTCTTCAATGGAAAAAGTTTCAAATGAAATTATTAAGCTTAGGGAGAAATCATCTGTGCTTGTGATTTCTCATGATTATGAATTTATCCGCCATGTTGCAGACAGAATAATCTTTCTTGAGGGTGGAAAGATTCAGAAAGACTTTGTTCTTGATGCTTCGACAGTTGGTGAGTTGAATCAGATATTTAATAAAATGAAAGATAATTCGGAAGGTTTCGAATTATTAAAAAAGGAGGCGTAGTGTGCGCAAATTAAAAATCAAGGATGTTGTAATGACATCTCTTTTGACAGCCTTGTACTTGGTATTCTACCTGGTTGCCAGTATGATTGTAATGGTGCTCGGACAGTTTGGTCACGCAATAAGTCCTGGAATCTGTGCTATTTTTACTGGAGCTGTAATTTTGTTTCTTACCCGTAAGGTTGGAAAGTTCGGACAGTTCACAATCATGCAGGCAATCATCATGTTAATTTTTTCAATAATGGGTGCCGGATATCTTCCGTGGATTATTACTTCAATGGTTGCTGCAATTCTTGCTGATGTGATTGCTTCCCGCGAAGAAAAGCCTGCAGTATGGAAGGTCGCTCTTGCGTCGGGTGTTTTCCATGTTGGACAGGCGTGGGGATCAATCGTTCCAAGCTGGTTCTTCCTTGAAAGTTACAAGTCTGAATGGATTGGCCGCGGCCAGACTCCAGAAGCAATGGAAGAAATGGTGAAGTACACAACCGGCTTCATGGGCCTTGTTTCAACCTTCATCGTATTTGCACTTGCTGTAGCCGGAGTCTATCTTGGCTGGTTGATTTTAAGAAAGCACCTGAAAGAAAAAAAAGAATACTAAAAAAATATATTTACCTCAAAAGAATTTTCTGTCTGGTGAGTTTCATCAGACAGTTTTTTAGAGGCGAGTTGAAACAGTGTTTCAAGAGATCCCGATCCTGAAACAAGTTCAGGATGACGGTTCTTGATGACGAGGAGAAAAATGAAATCAAAATCAAATCTACCTTTCTTATTCCGCTCGATGGGCGCTTTTAAAATCACCATGCTCATCAGCATTGTCTTTGCTGCTTTGTCGGCAATAGAAAATATTTATGCGTATACCTTTGTGTATAAAATCGCGGAGATAATTATTTCTAATTACGGAAATCTCGGCGCCGTTGATAAAGAGATTTTTTATGAGTACGGCAAGGGCATTGTGTTTGCAGTATGTGCGGCTTATGGTCTTTACGGTCTTTCGCTTTTATTCTCGCATATCACAGCTTTTAATACTGCGGTGCGTTTGAAGAAAATGCTTATCCGCCATATTGGAAAACTACCGGGCGGCTATCATGATTCAAACCCGAGTGGCAGTCTTAGAAAAATCATTGAAAAAAATACAGACGCGAGTGAAACGCTGATTGCACATCAGATTCCGAATACTACGATGTCGATTGTGCTTCCTGTTGCCTTTGTGATTTTTATGTTCCGTTACAGCGTGTTGCTTTCGGTTGCCTGTCTGATTCCTGTAATAATTGGCTTTGTACTTTTGATGGTGATTATGATGGGAAATGGAAGTGACTTTGTGCGAACCTATCAGCAGGCGCAGAAGGATATGTCGAACGCAGCGGTTGAGTATGTGCGAGGTATTCCTGTTATGAAAACATTCGGGCAGACAGCTGATTCTTTTGCACGTTATAAAAATTCTGTGAAGGGCTTTTGTGAGTACGTTTACAAGTTTGCAATTTCTATGATGACGGCGGACAGCCTTTATAATACGGCGATGAACTCTGTGTTCTATACGCTGGTGCCGGTGGTGCTGGTGCTGTGGAGATCTGCGGCTGGTGGTGCCGGCGGCGTTCATCTTTTTGCGTCCTTTGTTTTCTTTACGTCTATTATTCCTCTTGAAGTTACAATCTTGAAACGAATCATGGGAAACTCATCTGAATCAATCATCGTAGATGAGGCGATGGGATCGCTTAAGACAATTCTTGATGAAAAGGTGATGGAGTATAAAAAGGACGGTGGTGACGGGGAATGTGCCGAGAGCAACGAGTGTGCCGAGGTCCCTGCCGGTTACGGTTTTGAGTTTAAGAACGTAAGCTTCCGTTATGCACCGGAGCTCCCTCTTGCTTTGGATGGCGTGAATCTTATTGTTGCCGAAGGAAAAACTACAGCGCTGGTCGGGCTTTCTGGTGGCGGTAAAAGTACAATTGCTTCGCTGGCGGCCCGCCTCAGGGATGTGACTGATGGAGCGGTGATGCTCGGCGGAGTAAACATCAAAGATATCAGTGAGAAAAAACTCAACGAGCTTGTGAGTATTGTCTTTCAGGAAAACAGTCTTTTGAAAATGAGCATTGCAGAAAATGTTGCCCTTTATCGTAAGGATGCCAGCCGTGACGAAATTATGCGAGCTCTTAAACTTGCCCAGTGCGAAGACATAATCGCAAAACTACCGAATGGCATTGATTCAGTTTACGGCGCAAAGGGAGTTTATCTTTCCGGTGGTGAAGTTCAGCGAATTGCAATTGCGCGTGCAATCTTAAAAGATTCTCCAATCATCATTCTTGATGAAGCTACTGCTTTTGCTGATGCAGAAAATGAATATTTGATTCGTAAAGCATTCAGCGAACTTTTGAAAAATAAAACTGTAATCATGATTGCTCACAGAATGTCGACCGTCCGTGATGCAGATAAAATCTGTGTTGTAGAAGCAGGAAAAATTATTGAAGAAGGAAATCATGATGAACTGATGAAGCGCGGCGGAAAATATAGCGCAATGGTAAACGAATATAACCGCGCAATCAGCTGGAAACTTGGCTCAAACGACAGCGCAAAGGAGGCCTCAAATGCTTAAGAAATTTCTGAACGTTTCAAAAAATACAAGAATCGCAGTTTACAAGGCTTCTGCCTGGCTTGCAGTTTTTCAGCTGATTGCAATGGTTCCTCTTGTTATGATATACAAGTGTATTTCAAAAATGCTTGAGTCGTATGCAAATCAGGGAACTTTTGAGACTTCGCTTATTTTACAGATTATCGCCGGAACAGTAATAGTGATTTCGATGTATTTTGCATATCGCAAAATGTATAAGATGAAGTATATCAACGCCGCATCAGAAAATCTGAATATGCGGATGGATCTTGCAGATAAGCTTCGCCGCCTTCCCGAAAGTTTTCTTTCAAAGCATGATTTGAGCGACCTTACTTCTACGATCATGGATGATATTGGGATTATTGAAGGTATTCTTGCAAATCAGGTAACAGAGTTTATCGGCGGAATGCTTGGAATCCTGATAACCGTATGTGCACTTTTTTTTGTGAATGTAAAAATGACTCTCGCACTTTTTGCAGTGCTTCCGTTTGCAGCTCTTGCTATGGCTTTGTGTGATCCAATTTCCGGAAAAACTCATCAGAAAAACCGTGACATAAAAGTTTCAATTTCTGAGCGCATTCAGGAATATCTTGAAAATATTAAGATTCTTAAGGCGTCCGGAAATATCGAAGATTATCAAAAAAAACTGTGGCGTACGATGGGGCGGCTTGTTCCCCGGCTTGTGCTTTTTGAGTTTCTTTCCGGAATGAGTATTTCAACTGCTTACAATTTGCTTCGAATGGGAATCGGTGTTGTTGCGATGGTCGGAGCAAATCTTCTTGTAAAGGGTGAAATCTCTGCTTCAGTTTATCTGATTTTCATGCTGGCTTCGGTTTGGGTATATGAGCCGCTAAGTTATACCTGCGAACATCTTGGTGCGGTTATTTCGTCAAAAGTTGCGGCGAACAGAATCCGTCATATTATGGATTATCCTGAACAGACGGGTAGTGAAGTATTTGCTCCTTCAAATTATGATATTCAGTTTAAGAATGTTGATTTTGCCTATAACGAAAATGGAGAAAAAGTTTTATCTGATGTAAGCTTTACCGCAAAGCAGGGAGAGTATACTGCGCTGGTAGGGGCTTCGGGCAGCGGTAAAAGTACAATCTGTCGTCTTGCAGCGCGTTTCTGGGATAATGATTCTGGTGAGATTTTAGTTGGCGGACAGAATGTAAAAAATCTTGCTCCGGAAGAACTTTTCAAATTGTTTTCTATTGTGTTCCAGGATGTTACGCTTTTTAATGATACAATATATAACAATATTCTGGTTGGAAATAAAAATGCTACTCGTGAACAGGTTATAAAAGCCGCCGAGTTCGCTCAGTGTATGCCGTTTATAGAAAAGCTTCCTCAGGGTTTTGACACAGTGCTCGGAGAAAATGGTCATACCTTAAGCGGTGGAGAACGTCAGAGACTTTCGATAGCTCGTGCCTTCTTAAAAGATGCACCGATTGTCTTGTTGGATGAAAGTACAGCTTCAATTGATCCGGAAACTGAAACTAAGATTCAGTCTGCTATTGAAAAACTAACTAACGGTCGTACGGTGTTAATGATTGCACACAGATTGCGCTCAATCGTAAATTGTGACAGAATCATAGTGTTGAAAGAAGGCAGGGTAGTGGGGAACGGAACTCACGACGAACTTATGAAATCCTGCGAAGTTTACAAAAAATTGTATACTTTACAGAGCGAATAAAATCCAGCGTCATTGCGAGCGTAGCGAAGCAATCCAAATAATAGATTGCCACGTCGGCCTTCGGTCTCCTCGCAATGACATTTAAAATTGAGGTTATAATGCCGCAAAGAATTATAGGAGTCTCCAAAAGACTTATTGAAGTTGCAAAAAAAGAATTCCTCGAAAAAGGCTTTGAAGGGGCTTCTATAAGAACAATTTCATGCGAGGCCGACACAAGCCCGCGTGCAGTTTATACCCGCTTTGAAAATAAAGAAGAACTTTTTGCCGCCGTGATTGAACCGGTTTATTCTGATTTTATAAAGATGTTCAATGAAGATAAAATCCTTTACTGGAACATGGCCCGAAGAAAAGATTTTTCAAAAAATCCGGAAGAGTATTATCTTCGATATCTGGATTACGCTTATTCTCACAAAGATCAGTTTGTATTAATCCTGCAAAAATCAAAAGGAACAAGGTTTGAGCATTTTACCCGAAACCTTTGCGAAATTGATTTAACAGAATTAAACAAACAGTTGCCCGAAATTCTCGAAGACTTTAAGAAGTTCCAGAAAGATAAATCGACACAGCTTTTTCTGAACACTATTACTTATTCTTTTTATAACGCACTATTTGCGCCGCTTATCGAAGGCGTTGAACTGGATGTTGCAAAATCATATATCACAAAACTTACACAATTCTATAACGATGGTATTTTAGCCAACCTAAAAAACTTTGCTGATTTATCTGATTTTGCTTAAATTACCATTTTCAATTTTATATACTGCATTTGCATTTTTAATTGTGTTTAATCTGTGTGCAATAACCAGTAAAGTTTTACCAGCACAAAGTTCATCAATTGCCTGCTGAATATAAGCTTCATTATCCGCATCAACACTTGCTGTTGCTTCATCAAGAATAATGATAGGGGAGTCTTTCAGAATACATCTTGCAATAGAAATACGCTGTGCCTCACCACCAGAAAGACTTGCTCCGCCTTCGCCAATTACTGTATCAATTCCAAACGGAAGTTTATTTATAAAATCCATACAACGTGCTTTCTTCAGACATTCAAGAACTTCTTCACGAGTAGCAGAAGGCTTTCCCATACGCACGTTATTGAAAATTGTATCTTTGAATAAATAGACACGCTGAAATACAACACTGATATTGTCCATAAGATTATTTAATGGAACTTTACGAATGTCGCAGCCTCGAATTAAAATTTCACCTTCCTTAATATCCCAGAATCTGGTAAGAAGATTTGCAATTGTACTTTTGCCTCCACCCGAAGGTCCAGTTAAAGCTGCCATAGTTTTTGGTGGAACTTCAAGTGAAATATTTTTCAGAACAGCTTCTTCTTCATAAGAGAACGAAACATTCTTATATTCAATTTCGGGAATACCCGCTGAACAATTGTCCGGAATCTTTTCAATATCAGTTTCATCTAATAACTCAAGATTAAACAATTCTTCCATTCGGTTCAGGCTGCTGTTCATAACTGCAATTCTTGTAACCTGAAGATACATTTCTCTAACTGGTCTGAAAATCCCAAAAGAAAAAATACTGATACCGAGAGTACGGTATAAATCAATACTTCCTATTTTGTAAAGATAAATTCCAAGCCCTGTAATTATTGTAATTCCAAGAATATTCAAGCTTTCAATCATTCTAAGTCCTGGAGTCACTTTCTTTTCAAGTTCGAGACATTCATCTTTCATGTGAACAAAAGATTTGTCCAGTTCGTTAGATTCTGATTCGAGCATATTGTAAGATTTTATAACGCTCATTCCTTCAATATATTCCAGAACCTGTTCAGATAATTCTTCATTCAGTTCCTGTTTTTTATCTGCTTCGCTCTGCTCGTGCTTCATGCAAAGGTTTCCTGTTAAAACAATGAGGGCAGTGATAACCAAAGAAACCACACCAAGATAAGGATGAAGTATAAACATAAAGCTTACGGTCATAATCTGAGAGCAGAAATCTCCAGCAAAATCAGCAATCATGTTCATACAGTTGCTCTCAATAAATTGCATATCAATTGAAAGTATTGTACTGATTTTCCCAATATTTCCATCAGAAAAAAATCCCATAGGAATCTTTTTAAGTCTGTCGCCAAGTTTCATTCTGAGATCTGCAAAAAGTTCGTAGCCTGCTGTAGACTGAAATCTGTCAGAAAGATATCTGAATAAAACCTGTCCCAATAGACAAAAAATTAAGATGCCCGAAATTACAGCGACAGTTTTATAATTCATTGTTTTTTCAAATAGCGCTTTGATTACAAAAAGACTGAGCATATAGGGAAAGTAGGTGAAATATGAATTTAAAAATGAAAAGAGATATGCAATTCTGATTTTACCTTTGTACTTATCTGCCAGTTTTATAATTCGCCGGATTTGTTTAAGCATTTTCTACTCCATTTTTGTAAAGATTTGATTTCCAACTTTCCAGTTATCAGCATTTACAGAAAGCTTATACAGTTTTTTGAAATAATCACTCCTGTTCATAATCTCATTCGCAGGGCCTTCTTCAATAACTTTCCCATCTTTTATCAAAACTATTTTGTTCACGTTTTTTAGCGCACTTAATTTATGTGCAATTACAATTACTGTTTTATTTTCTATGATTTTTTCGATAGCACGATTTATCTTTTCTTCGTTTTCAATATCAATAGAAGAGGTTGCTTCATCAAGAATTATGATTGGGGCGTCTTTTAGAATTGCCCGTGCAAGTGCAATGCGCTGACGTTCACCGCCTGAAAGTCTTTTTCCGGCATCACCGACCATAGCCATATAACCGCCAGGGAGTTTTTCTATAAACTCATCACATGAAGCAATCTTTGCAGCCTGTTTAACCATTTCGTTTGTCGCAGATGGATTTCCAATTCTGATATTATCCATGATGGTTCTGTTGAAGAGGAAAACTTCCTGTGAAACAAAGGAGATTTTTTTATTAAGAGCAGAAAGACTAAGGTCGGTAATTTTCTTTCCGCCTAAGGAAATATCGCCGCCGTCTGTGTCATATTGATGAGCTATGAGTCTTGCAATTGTAGACTTACCGCTTCCAGATTCTCCGACAATTGCTGTCATCTCACCTGCTTTTGCCGTAAATGAAATATCTTTTAAAACTTCCTTATCTTTATACGAGAAATGAACATTTTCAAAAGTAATATCTTCAGAGCTATCCGTCTTTTCTGATTTATCTGAAAAATCAGCATGACCTTCTTTCAAAGGCGTTCTGTCTAAAACGCTTTCCAGTGACTGAATCTTATAATTCACCTGAGTCATGGAAGCCATAAATGAAAGTGCACGCAAAAGATTTGAGCCGGTTGCAAGCGAGAGACAGATAATCAAAATCAATTGTGCAAGTGTAGCCTGTCCTGTCATAACGGCAATAGAACCAAGCGGCAGTGTAAATAAAAGCATATTTGGAAGAAGACTTGTATAAAGTGTAATCCATGGCCAGCAGACCTTGTACCATATGAGACTGAGGTTCTTATAGTTTAAAACACCAGATTCGTAATTCTTGTAAGATTCTTCCTGATAATTAAAAACTTTTACAACTTCAATTCCATTTATAAATTCTATGATGGAATTATTCATTCTTTTAGCTGCTGCAAAATAACCACCCATTCTTTCTGTTCCGTCACGGTACATTTTTGTCATACATTTCAAACCGATTGGAATTACGAGAATTGAGGTTAGTGCAAGAAGCCAGTTTATCTGGAACATAAAAACAATTACGATTACAGACACAAGAAGATTTGAAAGTCCTTCTGGAATTGCATGTGCAAGAATGATTTCTATACTTTCGATGTCATCCGTAAAGAGTTTTTTTAGGGCTCCGGTTCCAATCTGTCTTATTGTTCCTAACGACTGTTTGTTTAGTTTTTCTTTTAATTGGATTCTTAATTCTTTTAATGTGTTAAAGGCGGCTTTGTGAGAAAGAGAAAGTCCCTGGGTATACAAAAAGATATGAAGTAAACCGCCTCCAAGAATTCCACTCAAAATAATTGCAATCGTTTTTAAGTTAAAGGAAACTGAATTGAGAAGACCATCTGTGATTTTATAAATCATAAGATAAGGAACAATGCTTGCAAGAACTCCGAGCACCATACAGACAATTGCTCCATAAAAATATTTTCTGTATTTTCCCATTCGGTTTATAAGACGAACAATTGAAGAGGAATTATCTCGTTTTTGTGTAAAGGCTTCTTCGCTTTCTGTTGTAAAAAAATATCTGACTTTAGCAATACCTTCTTTATCCAGAGGATATGCGGAAACAAGCCGACCTCGTTCTATATGTACTACATAATCACAACAACTTAATATGAGTTCTAAATCATGAGTAATGATAACCGAGGCTTCAACTTCAGAATCAGTTTCTTTTACGATTTTTGAAAAGTTCTGCATTCCCTCAAAGTCCAGACCGCTTGTTGGTTCATCATAATAAATAATCTTTTTGCCAGAGCATAGGGCAGAGGCTATTGCAACCCGCTGCTTTTGTCCGCCCGAAAGAGATGAAGGGTGCCGGTCTTTATATTCTTCAATTCCCAGTTTTCTAAGAACAGAACAGGCTTCTTCGTCGCTTACCTTGTTATTAAGTTTTAACTCCTGAAGAACAGAGTCACAGAAAAGCTGATGATTTACATCCTGCATAACCATAAAACTTTTTTCAGCTCTCTGCTTATCACTCAAAACTTCATTATCCAAAGAAATAGTTCCGTTTGATTTTAAGGTTCCGCAAAGGGCTTCTGCGAAGGTACTTTTTCCTGTTCCGTTATCACCAATCAAGGCAATGACACTTTTTGCAGGAAGCTTTAAATCATCTATATCAAGAATTGTTGAGTTGCCGCGCTGACACGATAAATCGCTGACAGAAATTGCCGATTGTTTATTCCGAACCGAAACAGGAGTTGCCCTGATTAAATTAAGATTTGTAGTTCTGAGTCCAAGTTTATGCAGCTCCTCTTCACTAAGAGCTTTCATCTGGGCGTTTGTAAATTCTCTTTCAATTTGCCCGTCTTTCAGATAAATAAAACGGTCTGCCAGATCCATCAGAAAATAAAGACGATGCTCAGAAACAATGATGGTTTTTCCTTCGCTCTTTAATTTTGTCAGAATCTTTTGGAGACGGTTTATAGCTTTTTTATCGAGATTCGAAGTAGGCTCGTCCATTACAAAAATATCAGGGCTGGCTGTATAAACTGAACCGCATGCAATCTGCTGCTTTTCTCCACCAGAAAGCTCAAAAAGACTTCTGTCCAGCAAAGGCTGAATCTGAAAATCTGCAACAGTACTTTCAAGCTGAGCTTTCATTTTTTCTTTATTCATATTTTGATTTTCACAACCGAACACAAGTTCACTTGTAGTATCAATATGGAAGAACTGACTTTTTGGATTTTGAAAAACGGAGCCTACGAGAGTGGAAATTTTTGTGATTGGCTCGCGGGGAACATCTATATCATTTATAAAAACATGGCCTTCCATTTGCCCATCATAAAAGTGAGGGGCAAGACCATTTATAATTCTGGTGAAGGTTGTTTTTCCACAGCCACTTTTGCCGCACAAAACAATAAATTCACCATCCTTAATTTCAAGATTTATATGTTTAAGACAATTTTGATTTTTTGCCTTTCCAGAATATGAGAATGAAACATCATCAATTTTAATCATTTTTAAACCTCACTGAAATTTTACAAGGCTTATTACTATGAATCCTAAAAATAAAATAATAACCAGGTAATCAAAGAATTTCATTTTGACAGCAGAATAGCAGCTTCTTTTTTGATTGCTGTCGAGTCCACGTGCCATTGCAGAAGATGCGAGTTCTTCCATCAAAGACATTGAACTGAATAATAGAGGAACCAGAATATATTCGATTGTTTGAGCTGGTTTCAGCAAAAGATTTCGGAGATCAAATTTTATGCCGCGAAACAGCATTGCTTTTTTTATACTTTCCCATTCATCAGAAACTGTAGGCATAAAACGAATCATTACGATAAAGGGAATTACAAACGTCATTGGCAGATGAAGTTTTTGAAATGAAGAAATTAAATCTGCCATTTTTGTAGTTTTTGTAAATAGTGCGAGCGCCATTGCAATCGGACAGATGAATTTTATCATCACCATTATGGCGGCACCAATCATATCGAGAGTAGAGGTGACAGTGCTTTTTGTAACACCATGAAATATCAAAAGAACTATAGAACAGCCAATAAAATATTTGATGGCGGTAAAGCCTTCACCTTCTAAAAATATAATAATTCCAAGAAAGGCAATGCAGATTATTGCGGGTACAACGCTGAGATTTCTGAGGGAGAAAAACATTGTACCCAGCAAAATTACAAGCTTTGTTCTTGGATCAAGTTTTAATATCGAATTATTATTTGATGAGAACATTGTACTTGATGCTTAAACAATTTCAGCTTTTTCAAAATGCTTTTTAATTAACTTAGAACCGATAAACGCTCCGATGATTCCACCAACTACGGCAAGGCCTATAATCATAATCCATGACCACCATGGAGAGAGAAGTTTTACCATTCCATCTGCAAAACTTCCGCCGGCACGTTTCTGAAGATTTTCGATATAAGCATCCTTTGCAAAAAAGATTCTGATAAAGTTTGCGGCAGTTCCAATGTTGAAGAAAACATAAGAAATTGCATACCAGAGTTTAGATTTATATCTTCCAATCAAAATACAGATTTCTGCGAGTAGGGCAGAAACAACGCATACAGTAAAAGCAATTGGATCAAAGCCTGTAGAAATGCATGCGAAAAGAAGTTCAATAATAAGAGCAGCACCGAACTTTCTTACCTTTGTTACGCTAAGCAGGTAAATAGAACCTAAAAGAACTCCAAGAATACCCGGGCACATAACATAAAGAATAGGAACAGAGCCAACAAGCATCATAATTGCCAGAACTGCAATCAGATAAATTGCGGCAAAAGCGCCGGCGAAAATCAAATCTTTGACGGTTAATTTTTTAGTCTTTGACTTTTCAACTATATCACCCATTTTTAATTCTCCTTTTGATGTAGTTTATTGTTAGTGATAACTAACTTAAAGAGATTTAATTTAGATGTCAATAGATTTTCTATTGAAACTGAATATAAAAAGTGCAATAATTAGTTATGACTAACAAGGCATTGTGTGAAGATTCTCAGTTATCACTTTTTGATGATGAACCTGATGTAAAAAAACAAAGTTTAGATTATATAACAATAGATTTTGAAACAGCTAATCAATATGGCAACAGTGCAATTTCAGTTGGTCTTGTCCGCTATATAGATGGGAAAGAAGCAGATTGCATGTATGAGTTGATTTGTCCGCCAAACGATTATTTTGTTCAGGAATGGATAGATCAGATTCATCATCTGACTTATGAAGATGTAAAAAATGCTCCAAAGTTTCCAGAAGTCTGGGATAACAAGGTACGGCCATTTATAGAAAAAACACCTGGACTTCCACTGGTTGCTCATAATGCAAAATTTGATATGGGTGTAATTTGGGATGCCTGCAGTTTTTATCATCATAAATTACCGGGATATAATTATTTTTGTTCACTTCAGATTGCAAAAAAGGTATGGCCGGAATATGAAAAGCATGCGCTTACATTTCTTGGCGAAAAGTTTGGGATAACATATCTTGCTCATGAAGCACTCGAAGATTCAAGAACCTGCGGATTAGTTGTTGCGCTTGCTGCTCAAAAAATGAAAGCTCGGACAGTACAAGAACTCTTAGATAAATGCAAGAATAAAATGGAGAGAATTTAAGTTTACGAAAAAATGAAAAATCAGATTGTTGTACCAAATGTCTATAATTCTTCACCAGATGAGTTTTTTGACGGAACTGCTTTTATTCCAAAAGAGATTGGAGACCTCAAACTTCTTCGAAAGGAATGTCGTAATCAGATTGTTTATTATGACTGGAATCTAAGTTTTAAAGATAAAACTTTTGCAAGCCGTCCGGATAATTTCGGGAGAGATGAGATTCAGATTATCTTCAACATTAATCAAAAAATTGACTGGCAGGTAGACAGTGCCCATGAAACTGTAAACATGCTGCCAGGTGAGGTTTGTGTTTTCAGAAACAAGAATTACGCAACCTCTATGAATTATGAAGGAGATAAAAATTTTCAGTTCAAAAGTCTTCAAATGACAACTGATTTTTTTGAAACTCTTCTTTCCCGCTATTTTGATTCGGATAAAATCGAAATGGGAAAATCTCTTTTTCTGACCCATGTAACAAAAACTGCAATAACAGCAGACATGTTCAAAGTTCTTTCAGAAATTGACAGTGCAGAAAAATATCATGAGTTCAAGGGCGTTTACGTCGAAGCAAAATTAATTGAACTGATTGCCCTGGTTCTGCACGGAATCTTTTATAACAAAACTTCCATGATAGAAAGAAACAAAACTATAGCAGAAGGAAATCAGTCTGATATTGCTCAGATTGAAGCCCTGCACCACCGAATCCAATTTAATCCCGCAGATGATTACAAAGTTCCCCAGCTCGCAATAAATCTTTCCATGAGCGAAAGCAAACTTACTCGTCTTTTTCGTTCTCTATACGGAACATCAATTCATCAATATATACAAGACCAGCGTCTGGAAAATGCAGCCCGCCTTATTTCCAGTAAAGAAGTGAATGTTTCGGAAGCTGCCCTGCAGAGCGGTTACACCAATATGAGCTGGTTTTCAAAAGAATTTCAGAAAAAGTTTGGGCTTACCCCTAAAAAGTTTTCAATGCTTAAAAACGCAGTTACTGAAAACTGTTAATTTTCTCCCGATTTTTAGTAGAAATCAATATTTGTAATAAATTATACTCTATAATAGTTAGTTAGTACTAACAATAAAAAAGTTATTTCGGAGGCCCTATGTTAAAATCTGTAGCGCCGTATATTGGAAAGTATAAAAAATATACGGTCATTGCGTCGGTGCTAACAACGCTTGGAATTATCGCCAACGTTGCACCTTATTTCTTTTTGTATCAGCTGATTCTTCCGCTTACAAGACATCAGCTGCCGGACTTTCATTTTGTTGTAGTCCGCGTTTTATTGATTTTTGCCTGCCTTGCTTTTTACGCAATCTCTTATACGACAGGCCTATGTTTTTCTCACGTGAGTGCTTATAACACGCTGAAAAATATCCGCATCTCACTAAAGTCAAAACTAGAAAATCAACCTTTGGGAAATATCAAGGAAATGGGAACCGGTCAGATTAAACGTGTTTTTACAGACGATATCGATCAAATTGAGCTTCTTCTGGCCCACGCCATTCCGGAGGGAATTGCAAATCTTTTAGTTCCCCTCATCGTGATAATCGCAATGTTTATAGTTGACTGGCGCCTTGCACTTTTGACCTTGGCAATTATTCCTGTCGGAGTTTTTGCGATGTCCATGATGATGAAGGCCGGAATGATAAAAATGGGAGCTTATTACGAGTCTGCAAAAAAGATGAACAACACAATCATCGAGTATGTAAACGGAATGGAGGCAATTAAAGTTTTCAACAAAGATGGAGATTCCTTCCGACGCTTTGGAGATGCAGTTCGCGGTTACCGTGATTTTACTCTCGCCTGGTATAAGGTTTGCTGGCCATGGATGGCAGTTTATAATTCCACCCTTCCTTGTCTGGCTTTTTTCACTTTGCCGATTGGAGCTCTTCTTGTTTTGAACGGTACTATTGATTTGAGCCAGCTGCTTTTAGTTTTGTGTATGTCCTTTTCGATTGGCTCTTCAATTCTTCGCGCCCTCAGCTTTGGCGGAAAGATTCCTCAGCTGGATTATAAAATTGCCGAGCTTGAAAAAATGATGAACGGCGACGCGATTAAGCAGGGCACTCACGACTTTGAAGGCAAGAATTATGATATTGAGTTTAAGGATGTGAGATTCAGTTATAAGAAGGGGGAAGCCTCATCCCTCGCGGCGCGAGTTTCCGAAGGAAACTCGGTAGTGAGCGAAAGCGAACGGACTACCCCTTCTCCTAGGGGCGAAGCCCCTAAGACCCCAGAGGTTCTTCACGGCATAAACCTCACCCTCAAACATGGCACAACCACCGCCCTCATCGGCGAATCGGGTAGCGGTAAATCAACCCTTGCAAAACTCCTTGTTCATTTTTACGACCTTGATTCAGGCTGCATAAAAATCGGCGGGCAGGACATTACCGACATGTCAATTGAAGCTCTGAACAATCAGATTTCTTATGTAGCTCAGGAACAGTTCCTTTTCAACACCAGTCTTTACGAAAATATTCTGATAGGCCGACCTGACGCAACCCGCGAAGAAGTCTTAGATGCCGCTCGTCGTGCCCAGTGCAATGAATTCCTTGCCCGCTTCCCAAAGGGAATCGACACAATGGCAGGAGACAGCGGTAAGCAGCTTTCCGGCGGAGAGAGACAGCGTATTTCACTTGCCCGTGCAATTTTGAAAAATGCACCGGTAATTGTATTAGACGAAGCTACCGCCTTTATGGACCCGGAAAATGAAGAAAAGATGAACGCCGCAATTGCAGAAATTGTCAAAGACAAAACAGTAATTGTAATTGCGCACAGACTTTCTTCAATCAAAAATGCAGACAAAATTTGTGTACTCAAAGCGGGCAATGTGATTGCCGAAGGTACACATGAAGAACTAATGAAGAACTGCGAAGAGTTCCAGAAGTTGTGGGCTGCAAGCACGGCTGCTGCAAACTGGAAGATCTAAGCGGGGGCGTTACGGGGGCGGAGCCCCCGTTAGAAGGGGTAGCCCGCAACAACGTGCGGGCGCAGGGGGAGACTTCCCCCTCCTCCCGTCATTGCGAGCGCAGCGAAGCAATCCATAATGTAGATTGCCACGTCGCCCTGCGGGCTCCTCGCAATGACATCTGGAAATGGAGATTACTATGAAAAAACAAAATAAATCTATGATTTCGATGATGCATCGGCTGGTGGAATTTTGCGGGAAATACAAGGTTCCGATTCGAGTGTCTTACCTGCCGGGCTTTATAAAGGGCCTTGTGATGAAGTCGCCACTTATGGCTTCTTTCTTTCTGGCCTGTGATTTTATGGCTGGCAGAATGACTAAAAAAAGCTGCCTTATTTACGGACTGATTATTCTCACCTGTGTGATCCTTCAGGCTGTAATGCAAAATATTACGGACCGCCTTCAGTCGGCTACCGGCTTTAAGGTTTTTGCAGACAAACGAATGGAGATGGGAGACCGCTTCCGTAAGCTTACCATGGGCTACTTTACCGAGGGAAATATCGGTAAGGTGAGCAGCGTTCTTGCAACCGATATGAACTTTATCGAAGAGAACTGTATGATGGTTCTGGAAGAGCTTGTTGGTCTTATGATTTCTCAGGGTCTTATGATAGCCTTTATGTTCTTTTTGAGCTGGCAGCTGGGACTCACTGCTCTTGCCTGCCTCCTGCTCGTAATTCTTTTTGGAAATATCACTACAAGAATTTCAATTTCACATTCTATGCTTAAGCAGAAAACCGCAGAAAAAATGACAAGTGCTGTTCTGGAGTTTGCAGAGGGAATTGGAATTATCAAGACTTTTAATCTGCTTGGAGAAAAATCAAAAGAAGTCAGTGAAAGTTTTGAAGAAAGCAGCAAGAATTCAATCGGTTTTGAGATGGCTTACGCTCCCTGGTGGGCTTCTGTTCTGATTTCTTATGGAATCGTAACTGCTCTTACACTTTTTGTTTCCGCACTGCTTTCTTCAAAGGGTATGATGACTAATGAATATTTTTTGGGAATGGTACTTTTTGCTTTTGATTTGTTTGCGCCAATAAAGGCTTACTACGGCAACATTGCCCGCCTTACAGTAACAGATGCCTGTCTGGACCGTATTGAAAGTGTTTTTGATAAGGCAGAAATTGTAAATGAAGGCAAAGATACTTTGATGTCTGCAGAAGATGCAGCTTGCAAAGGACTTCCTGAAATCTCTTATCAGAATGTTAGTTTTGCTTACGGAAATAAAGAGGCTCTTCATGATATTTCTTTTGATGTTCAGAAAGGACAGATGATAGCGCTGGTCGGTCCAAGCGGCGGAGGAAAATCAACAATTGCAAATCTTCTTGCCCGCTTCTGGGATGTAAAAAGAGGCAGTATAAAAATCCGTGGTACAGACATCCGCAAGGTTCCAGTCGCAAATCTCATGGATAATATCAGTATGGTTTTTCAGCGGGTTTATCTTTTCCAGGACACTATTTACAACAACATCGCCATGGGAAAAACGAACGCTACCCGTGAAGAAGTTATTGAAGTTGCAAAGAAGGCCCGTTGTTACGATTTTATCATGCAGCTGCCGGATGGCTTTGATACTGTAATTGGTGAGGGTGGTGCAGATCTCAGTGGCGGCGAACAGCAGAGAATCTCAATTGCCCGCTGTATGTTAAAGGACGCTCCAATTGTAATCCTCGACGAAGCTACTGCCAGTGTAGATGCTGATAACGAGCACTTCATTCAGGAAGCAATCTCAGAACTTTGTCGCGGCAAAACTCTGATTGTAATTGCCCACCGCTTAAACACAATCCGTAACGCCAGCCGAATTATGGTTATCAAAAATGGTCAGATTGTTGAGTCTGGTACAAACGAAGAACTTCTGGCTAAAGACGGCCAGTATAAAAACATGGTAATTCGACAGAACCTGAGTATAAAAAAATAAAATAATCATAAATCATGCTTGACGAGATGTATAAAATAAATTATTATACGCCACTGTTAGTTTTTACTAACTAGAGTTAATAATAACTAACAAGGAGAAACAAAAATGATTAAATCAAAAAAAATGATAATTACAGCCGTAGCTGCTTTTATCGCATCTGTTTCATTTGCACAGGAAGTGACATTTGAAAATAAACTCACATGGGGAGTTACAGATATTTCTATTTCGGAGTCATCAACAGATACTAGTTTGTCTGCTTTTAAGAATAAGGCAAAATCTGAATATTCATCTGATAAACTTGATCTTGGTGTAGAAATTGAATTCACTGCGTCAAAAAATGGCAGTGTTTTTGAATTTGGTTCTGATGATTTTATTTCAGATGCATTTATTGAATTTCGTCCAGTTAATGTTTTGGGAATCGGATTTCACAGAAGCTATCCTGTAGCAGGTTCTTATCTTCCTTGTCTTGAAAAGGAACTTGATGACGCCAATATGGGTAGCGATTTCGGATTATTCGTACGTCCAGTTGAAGGTCTGGTGGTTGCAGGTGGCTTAGATTTCATTTCATACTTTGGACACGATGATGAAAAACCAATGGTTAATTTTGGAGCTGAATACACATTTGCAGAGGCTGTAGCTTTCGGTTTTGCTGTACGTAATGTTGTTTCTGATGAACGTACTTTTGGTGCTTATGCCTCTTATACAGGAATTGAAGGTCTTACACTTAATGCAGGTTTTACATACAACGGAAACCTTGAAGATTACAATGTAACAGGAAATCTTATAAATGCTGCTGTAATGTATAATATCAATTCGTTTGGTATCTATGCAAATGCAGTGCTTTCTGTAGGTGGTGAAGCTGATGCAGATAACGAACTTTATTCAGCAGCAAATCTTACTTACATGATAAATGATACATTGTGCGCAAATCTTTATGGTGGATTCTCATCAGACTTTGATAATGATGATTCCTGGGCAATCGAAGTTAGCCCTGGAATTGGTTATTCATTCAACGAACATAATACAGTTGGTGCAAGTGTGTTTGCATGTATTATGAAAGATACAACAATGCTTTCATTCCCTGTTTACTGGAAGTATACTTTCTAATATTTATATACTGAAAAAGTCCATTCCTTTTAGCCGGCAGTATAATATCTGCCGGTTTTTTTTGCTCTAAAAAGAAATAAATGCTCCATTCTGCAATTTTTTTTATATTTTGAATTATTTTCTTATAGGTTAGTTATTGCTAACAGATATGTAAAAGGATATTATAAGAAAGTTAGAAAAAACTAACAATGTGAGGTTAAAAATTATGTCATCAAAAACTAAATCTCCTGCAAAAAAAAGCCTTGTTGGCTGGATAATTGAATTTGCAGGAGAGAAAAAAGGGCAGTACATCACAAGTGTGTTCTTTGCTCTGCTTAGTGTGGCGTGTTGTATTGCGCCGTATTTTATGATTGCAAGAATTGTGCAGCAGCTTCTTGCCGGTGTTCGTGACTGGTCATTGTTCCTGCGTGAAGCTGGAATTGTTGCGTTGTTCTGGCTTGGAAATGTTGTCTTTCATATGATTTCAACTTCCATGAGCCATATCGCAACTTTTAATCTGCTTGGTAATATCAGAAAAAAAATGTGCGATAAGTTGACCCGTCTGCCACTTGGAACTGTTCTTGATATGCCTTCTGGTTCACTTAAAAATATCATGATCGAAAGAATAGACAGTATGGAAACAACTCTCGCTCATATCGTTCCTGAATATACTTCAAATATAATTCTTTCAATAGTACTTGTTATTTATCTGTTTGTTATAGACTGGCGTCTTGCTCTTGCGTGTATGGCTGTACTTCCAATCGGTTTTATCGCTATGTGCTTTATGATGAAAGATGGTCCTGCTCGATTTAAGTATGCTCTGGATAAAACAAAGGCATTGAATGATACTGCTGTAGAGTACATCAACGGAATTGAGGTAATCAAAGCCTTTGGAAAATCAAAATCTTCTTATGAGCGCTTTGTAGTGGCTGCTCAGGAAGGTTCTGCATGTTATGTTGAATGGATGCGAGATTGTATTTGGCCGCATGCGGTGGCTACTGTTGTTACACCGAGTCTTCTGTTGTCGCTTCTTCCGATTGGCGGGTATCTTTTCTTTAAAGGAAATGTAGATGCATCAACTTTTATTACAATGATTATTCTTGCTGTCAGCGCAATCCAGCCTTTCCTTATTGCCTTTACCTATCATGATGATATAGCAAAGGCCGGTGCAATTTTTGGAGAAGTCGGTTCAATTATGAAACTCGAAGAACTCGACCGTCCAGCAGAAGATAAGAAAAAGCCGGCAGATAATTCTATCCTTTTGAAGGATGTTCATTTTAGTTATCACAAGGGGATTGAAGGAGAAGAGAAAAAAGAAATTCTTCATGGAGTTTCAATGTCGCTTCCACAAGGTTCGTACACCGCCTTTGTTGGCCCAAGCGGATCTGGTAAATCTACAATCGCCCGTCTTATTGCATCGCTTTGGGATGTTGATTCCGGATCCGTAGAAATCGGTGGTGTAAATATCAAAGACCTTTCTCTCGAAGAATATAACCGCCGTGTCGCATACGTAAGTCAGGATAACTTCCTTTTTGATATGAGTGTGCGAGAAAATATTCGTCTCGGACGCGAAGGTGCAACCGATGCTGATGTTGAAGAGGTTGCACGAAAATCCGGTTGTTATGATTTTATCATGTCGCTGGAAAATGGTTTTGACACAATTGTCGGTGGAAGCGGCGCGCACTTGAGCGGTGGTGAGCGTCAGCGAATTGCAATTGCCCGTGCAATGATGAAGGATGCTCCAATCGTAATTCTGGATGAAGCTACTGCTTATACAGATCCAGAAAATGAAGCAATAATTCAGCAGAGTGTAGCAAAGCTTGTTGCGGGAAAAACTCTGATTGTAATTGCTCATCGACTTTCAACTGTAAAAGATGCAGACAAGCTTTATGTAATTAAAGATGGCCTTATAGACAGTTCTGGAACTCATGAAGAATTACTGGCTCAGGGCGGTCTTTATAAGAATATGTGGGAAGCACATATTGATGCAAAGGATGAGTAGGAGACTAAAAAATGTTTGAAACGTTATTTAAATTTTTTAGATTTTGTGATGTCGAGAACCGCAGAAAATTTACCGGTTCAATTATTGTTGGAATCTTCAATTCTCTTTTTATGGCATTAAGAATTGGTGCAGTTGCAGTTATGCTTAGAGGAGTAATATCCGCATCAATTGATGGAACCGCCTTTGAAATGAATACAGTATGGCTTTCTTTTGCAATTATGTGTGTCAGCATAATCGGCGGAATAATTACCAGAAAGGTTACTTCAATGTGGCAGTGTGAAGGCGGTTATCGTACCTGCGCGAAAAAACGTATCGAAATTGCAGAACATCTTCGTTATCTTCCTATGGGATACTTCAACGAAAATAGTCTTGGAGAAATTACTTCTGTAACAACAAATACAATGGAGTCTGTAGGTGATGTTGCAACCCGTGCTGTAATGATGGTCTTCCAGGGCTTACTCGATACTTCGCTTATTATTGTAATGCTTTTCTTCTTTGACTGGCGTATTGCTCTGGTTGCACTTGCAGGTTTTGGACTTTTTGAATTTGTAAATCTCTTTATGCGTATAGCTGTTCGTGATGTTTCTGCAGAAAAAATTAAAGCTGATGCGGCCGAGATTGGAAAGGTACTGGAATACATTCAGGGAATTGCAGAAGTAAAAGCATATAACCTTGCAGGAAAACGACGCCGTGAACTTAATTCTGTTATTGAAAAACGTCTGAAGATTCTCATCAAAATGGAGATGCGTTGTATTCCTGTTTCAAACTTACAATCGTTAGTTGCAAAACTCAGTGGTGTTGCAATGATGCTTGCTTCGTTAAATTTCTATCTGGCTGGAACAATGGACTTGGCAAACTGCAGTACAATGCTTGTTTGTTCATTCATGCTGTTCAATGCTCTTGAAGCTGGCGGAAATTATTCGGCACTTTTGAGAACAATTGATATTGGTGTAACTAAGGCAAGTAAGATTCTGGCTCTGCCGACAATGAATATCGAGGGTAGGGAGCGACCTGCGGAGCAGGGAAAAACAGTCCAGTGGACTGTTTTTAGCGAGTCTCCGAGCAGCTGTGCTGCGAAGGCGGAAATAAAAGATAGACTTAATATTGAAGCTCACAACATCGACTTCGCCTACGACAAGCGTAAAATTATCGACAACATTTCCCTCAAAATTCCTGCAAATACCACGACTGCCATCGTTGGTCCAAGCGGCGGTGGAAAAACAACCTTCTGTCATCTTCTTGCGCGCTTCTGGGATGTAGACAAGGGAACCGTAACACTTGGTGAAAAAGATGTCCGCGATTACAACATGGACGACCTTATGAAAAACTACAGCTTTGTTTTTCAGAACGTCTATCTCTTCCATGATACAATTGCTAATAACATCCGTTTTGGAGAGCCGGATGCTCCAATGGAAAAAGTTATCGCTGCGGCAAAAAAAGCCTGTTGTCATGACTTTATTTCGGCACTGCCAGACGGCTACGATACAGTAATTGGTGAAGGCGGAGCTAGTTTAAGCGGTGGGGAAAAACAGCGAATATCTATTGCCCGCGCAATCATGAAAGATGCTCCAATCATCATACTTGATGAAGCAACTGCAAATGTTGACCCTGAAAATGAACGAGAACTTATGAATGCAGTTTCAGAACTTACTAAAGAGAAAACTGTAATTATGATTGCACATCGCTTAAAGACAGTTCGCAATGCAGACCAGATTGTTGTAATAGACAAAGGCCGTATTGCAGAGCAGGGCAAACATGAAGAACTTGTTGCCAAAGGCGGAATCTATGCAAAGTTTATTGACTCTCGTAAGCAGGCTGTAAGCTGGAAGTTGTAATTCACAATTACCGGCAGCTGGACAGGCAGATGGATAATCTGCTTGTTGAAAGGCCTTGTGTAGTCCGGCACAGGGCGAGCTTTAGCATAAAAAATTTCATAAAAAATTCATTGGTTGCTAACATCACTTTATTTCTTTATAATACGTTTACTATGGCAGATGTTAAAGATACTTGCCGTGCAATTATTGCTGCGGCTTTGAATGAGTTTATTAAAGAAAAAGATCCAGCAGCTGAAGCTGTCAGCGCGGATAAAATTGTAGTTCAGAACGCTCCGAATCCGGAAATGGGAGACCTTGGTGCACCTATGTTTGTTTTTGCAAAGGCACTTCGTATGGCTCCACCTCAGATCGCATCCGGTGTTGTTGCAAAAATCACAGACAAATCTCTTGGAGAGTTCCTTGCTGTTGGTCCTTATGTAAACGTAAAACTTAACAAGGCCGGCGCCGCAGCTCCAATTCTTGCTGCAGTTAAAGCTCAGGGCGACACTTACGGTTCAATTAACAGCGACGGAAAAAAGCCTCTCGAAGGCCGCCGTGTTATGATTGAGTTCTCTTCACCAAATACAAACAAGCCGCTTCACCTTGGTCATGTCCGCAACGACGCACTCGGTGAATCTGTTAGCCGCATTCTTAAGGCTGCAGGTGCCGAGGTTTACAAGGTAGACCTTATCAATAACCGCGGTGTTCATATCTGTAAATCTATGCTCGCATATAAACTCTTCCACGAGGCAAACGGCGATACACCGGAATCACTCGGAATGAAAGGTGACCACTTTGTTGGTCAGTGCTATGTTGAGTTCGATAAATATCTTAAGGGCGAAAAAGACAAGCCTGAGACTGCACATCCGGAAGCAAATCAGATGGCAGAAGATATGCTGATTAAGTGGGAAGCAGGAGATCCTGAAGTTCATGCTCTCTGGGAGAAAATGAACGGCTGGACTTTCGACGGTGTAAAAGAAACTTATGAGCGCACTGGAATCAGCTTTGATAAATACTACTTTGAAAGTGAAACTTACCTTAAGGGAAAAGATGAAATTATGAAAGGCCTTGAAAAGGGCGTTTTCTTTAAGGCTGAAGACGGATCTGTTCGCATCGACGTTACAGACGTTGTAGGTAAGGGTAAGGACGAAGACAATCACGAGAAGGTTTTGCTCCGCAAAGACGGAACTTCTGTTTATATTACTCAGGATATTGGAACTGCAATCAGCCGCCACGACGACTGGGCTTTCAATCAGCTTGTTTACGTTGTTGCAAGCGAGCAGAACTACCACTTTAAGATTCTGTTCCACATCCTTAAAAAGCTTGGCTTTGACTGGGCAGACAAATTGTTCCATCTCAGCTATGGTCTTGTAAATCTTCCAAGCGGTCGTATGAAGAGCCGCGAGGGTACAGTTGTTGATGCTGATGATTTGGTTGATTCGCTTCACGCAGACGCCCTTGCCGCAATCAAAGAGCGTGGCCGCGACGGTGAAGTAGGCGATGCAGACGAAGTTGCAGAAAAGGTTGCACTTGGTGCTCTTCATTATTACATGCTACAGGCAACTCCAATCAAAGATATGCTTTTCAACCCTGCAGAGTCTTTGAGCTTCAACGGAAATACAGGTCCATATCTTCAGTACATGGGTGCACGTATCAACTCAATTCTTGCTAAGGCTGCTGAGGCTGGTGTTGCAGAAGATGGTTCAGAAGCTGCAGTTGCACTTCTTTCAAGTGAAGATGAATGGGCTTTGATTAAACAGCTTGGTGATTATCCAAATGTAATTGCAAAGGCTGCTGAAAATCTTGATCCAAGTGAAGTTGCTGCTTATGTTTACGAGGTTGCAAAACTGTTCAGTAAGTTCTATCAGAACTGTCCGATTGTAACTGCAGAAAACAAGCTGCTTGCCGGAGCTCGTCTCTACCTTGCAAGTTGTACTCTCCAGGTAATCAAGAACGCAATGAAGCTTGTTCTTGTTCCTTACCTCGAGAAGATGTAGGTTATAATCGAAGAACCGTTATAAAATGGGCTGCGACAGCGGCCCATTTTTTTTATAAAAAAAAGAATACCAGCTCTCCATCCGTCGCAAAAATATGATAGGGAAAATTGTTGCATACCACCAAAAAGTGGAGTAGGATACAAATATGATTATTTTTGATTTTGATGGCACTCTGGCTGATAGTATTGGCCTTGGATTTGAACTTGTAAATTCCCATGCAGAAAGACTTGGTTATAAACGTGTTGAACGCGAAAGAGGTATGGAACTTTCTGCTCTGGAAATTATGAAGGAAGCTCATATCAGTTTCTTCAAGCTTCCCCGGCTGGTTCTTTACTTTAAAAAGCTTTTGAATGAAAGTTTCGATAAAGTCTCAATAATTGATGGTGCCGTACAGCTTCTTACAAAATTAAAGTCAGAAGGCCATAAACTTGGAATAATCACTACTAACTCTGCAGCCTGCGTATCTGGTTTTCTTAAGAAAAATAATCTGGATGATTACTTCAGTTACATGAAAACTGATGTTGCGATATTCGGAAAAATTAAAGCGCTAAAACAGGCAAAAAAACAGCTTAAAACAGATTTTGTTTACGTGGGCGATGAAATTCGTGATATTGAAGCATGTAAACGGGCTGGCGTTCCAATTGTTTCTGTTCCTTTTGGTTTTAATTCAGCCATGGGGCTTGAAAAGAAAAATCCGGGCTTAGTTGCAAAAAATTATGATGAAGCGTATGAGCTTATCTGTTCGCAGATAAAAGAATAATTTGAAAGGAAATCAATATGAATTTTTTGATTGTACGAGGACTTTTAATTCCATTTTTAGGAACATCTCTTGGAGCCGCCCTTGTTTTCTTTATGAAACGGGAGCTTAATGTAAAACTTCAGAATATGCTTTCTGGCTTTGCTGCAGGTGTCATGGTTGCCGCTTCAGTATGGAGTCTCTTGATTCCTTCTATGGAAATGGTTAGTGACCGTGGAAAGCTTGCCTTTATTCCTGCGGCTGTTGGTTTTTGTGTCGGAATGATTTTCCTTTTAATCCTGGATAAGGTGGTTCCACATATGCATCTTGATGAAAGCCAGGAAGGTCCTAAAACTAGTCTTCAGAAAACAACGATGATGGTTCTTGCTGTCACTCTTCATAATATTCCTGAGGGAATGGCTGTTGGTATTTTGTATGCAGGCTGGGCTTCCGGCTCTGCTCAGATTACAGAAGCCGGTGCTCTTACACTGGCACTCGGAATCGCAATTCAGAATTTCCCGGAAGGTGCAATTATTTCAATGCCGCTTCACTCAAAAGGGCTTTCTAAAGCAAAGTCCTGCTGGTATGGAATTCTTTCCGGAGTAGTTGAACCTGTTGCCGGTTTCCTTACAATACTGCTTGCAAGTCATGTAATATCAATTCTTCCATATTTCCTAAGCTTTGCTGCCGGTGCAATGATCTTCGTTGTTGTTGAAGAACTTGTTCCTGAAATGTCAGAAGGCGAACATTCAAACCTCGGCACTATCATGTTTATGATTGGCTTTGTTTTGATGATGATTCTGGATGTAGCGTTAGGATAATCTTCAGGAGGATTTATGAAAATCGCTTTTTTTGATACACGTTCTTATGACAAGGTTTCATTCACAAAAATGAATGAAGAATATAAATATGATATTGATTTTCGTGATTATAAACTCAACGAAAATACAGCTCTTACCACAAAGGGGTATGATGTTGTCTGTGTTTTTGTAAATGATGTTGTAAATGCAGAAGTTATAAAATCACTTAAGGACTGCGGTGTAAAACTGATTGCACTTCGCTGTGCCGGTTATAACAACGTTGACCTCAAGGCTGCAGCGGAAGCAGGAATAAAGGTTGTGCGTGTTCCAGCTTATTCACCGTATGCAGTTGCTGAACATGGAGCTGCTCTTTTGATGTCTCTTACACGTCATATTCCACAGGCATATCTTCGCACAAAAACTGCAAACTTTAATATTGAAGGTTTGACGGGCCGTGACCTTCATGGACTTACCGGCGGAATTATCGGAACCGGAAAAATCGGTCAGATAATGGCAAATATTCTCAAAGGATTTGGAATGAAAATCATTGCTTATGATCCTTTCCCGAATGAAAAGTGGGCCCAGGAAAGCGGTGCAACTTATGTAAGCAAGGATGAGATTTTCCAGCAGAGTGATGTCTTAAGTTTACATTGTCCGCTTACAGAAGAGACAAAGCATATTGTTAATCATGATACAATGAAGATGATGAAGCATGATGCTGTAATCATAAATACCGGTCGTGGTGCTCTCATAGATTCTAAGGCTCTGGTCCATGCTTTAAAACACGGACACATCGGCGGAATTGGTATGGATGTTTACGAAGAGGAGAGTAAATACTTCTTCAGCGACTGGTCTACAGATATCATGACAGATGATGTTCTTGCCCGTCTTTTGACATTCCCGAACGTAATAATTACCGGACATCAGGCATTCCTTACAACAAATGCCCTTAAGAATCTTGCTGAAACAACTCTGAATAATATCCATGATTTTACAGCTGGAAAAGAACTTGTGAATGAAGTGAAATAAATATCAATTACAAGAAGTAACTTTTCATCAGGCCTTTACCTTTTACTTCTACATTCACAGCTTTGCCGTATGGAAATAAATCTTTTGTAAGTTTATAAGTCGCCTCACTTACATGGATTTGCATTGGTTCTCCATTTGTTTCCATGCGGCTTGCAACGTTTACAGTGTCGCCCCATACATCATAGATGAACTTTGTTTTTCCGATTACACCTGCAACAATAGGACCTGTGTTTACTCCTATACGAATCTTTACTTTATGACTTGATGTTTCGTTGAATTCATTTACATCTTCCAGGAGCCCCTGTGCAAAATGAATCAGCCGTTGTGCTCCATCATTATTTGCATCTTCTATAAGGCCTGTCGCCGCCATGTAAGAATCTCCAATTGTTTTGATTTTTTCGATTCCTTCTCTTTTAGCACGTTCATCAAATTTTTGTGTCATATTATTGAGCATTTCAACAGTTTCTTCTGCAGTCATTTCACTGCTCATTTTTGTAAATCCAACAATATCGGTAAACAGTACGGTTGCATTTGGATATTTTTTTGAAATAGTCTGATTTGGATTTTCGGTGAGTTCACGGGCAATTTCAACAGGAAGAATATTTAAAAGAAGATTTTCAGCTTTTTGATTTGCAATTATAAGTTCTGCTGTTCTTTTACGTACAGTTTCCTCAAGTTTCTTTTTGTATCTTTCAAGCATTTCAACTTCAAGTTTATGACTTCTTTCAATTTCTCTGTTTGTATCCTGTACGACAAAAACATAAAGTAAAACAGAAGTTCCAGAAGTAGACATTGCAGTAAAGGCAATTCCAAAAGTAGTGAATTGAAGAATAGTTGCAAGAAATGGAATTACAATAAAAAGAAAAAGAGGAATCCGAACTGCAGGTGAAAGTATCTTATGATTTGAAATAACAAAAATTGCTTCAAGAAAAATAGCAGCCGGAAGAAATATCAAAAATAGAAATGTCCCCTTTGTACGATGGTAAACATTATTAGCATCAAAATAGTAACAGAAAGGTGTAAATTGTGAGACAATAAGAATTAAAGTAAGAGTAATCATAATTATGTCATTAAGTCTTATTATTAAATGATTATACTTCCATCCCTTTAATCCTTTACTTTTAAATTCATTATTGAGATCTTTAATATAAAGGTTCATTACATAGATGATTGAAAAACTGAAAAAATAATCAAAAAATTTTGCAATGCGCAGATATATTCCTGCATAATCTCCAGTTGCATCTTTATTTATATAATAAAATCTGCTCGAAATCATAATCAGAGCACTGTTTAATTCAAGAAGAAAAATTGCAATCTTTTTTGCTTTTGGAAGATTTCTTGTAATTAAAGTCAGAAAGGCTGTTGCTAAACAGATTCCTTCCATAAACAACATAATGCCCAGCTGATGTGAGCGTAAAAAATTAAACATAATATTATTGTAAATTGAGTTATTGGGTTTTGCAATTAAAACATGCTTTGTGTAAGGCTGACACGACTCGGCAAAGATCAGTTTGTTGTAATTCCCATAAGATGCATGCTGCCATAACGCGTAAATTCCATTATGTCGATTATATAGGCGGCTGCATCTTTTTTTGTCATATTGTGAAGGATAATATCGCAGTATGCATTTATAACTGTAGAAGCCATAAAATGAATTGTCATTGGAGAAACTTTTTTTGTAGCTAATTTTTCTTTATACATCCATTCAAAGGTCTCTTCACAGTTTTTTGTATATATATCACAGATTTCTTCCTGGAAATGTTCATGAGTGCTTCCTGCAGACTTTGTAAGGAGAAGGGTAAAAGCATCAAAGTTTTCATACATATAGTCCAGGAATTCAATTACCGATTGTTCTTCCAATTCCATATGTTCTTTCATATGGGGAATGTCCAGGCCTGTGTGATTTTCTGAATTTGCAAGCATTACAGCTTTTGTAGATGTGGCTATAGCTTCATCCACAAGTGCACAGAAAAAGGCATCTTTATCCTTAAAATGTCTGTACATTGCTCCTGTGGTAACTCCTGCATTTGCAGCAATAGTTCGCAGAGATGAACCCATAAATCCTTTTTCAAGAAATTCTTTTTTTGCACTTTCGAGGAGTTTTTTCTTTGTTTCAGCTGATGATTCTGCCATAATTCACCGGTGGTTGAGCCTGTCGAAACCACTTTTTTTATTTTATCTGCAATTTATATTTTTTGCAATAAAAATGATAACAATGTTATCGTTTGTACTTGACAAGATAACACTGTTACCACTAAGATAACATTGTTATCAGATAACAATGTTATCATTTTTTAACACTGTTATCCGGAGGAGATGAAAGATAAATGAAAGTCACTAAAATAAATGACTGGTTTGAAAAATTCGGAAGGTTTGAAATAAAGCACCGCTGGGGATTTATTATCGGGCTTATTATTGTAACAGTTGTATGCAGTCTGGGGCTTACACGTCTCAAACTTGATAATGGAGAAGAGGACTGGTTTGATGACTGGGAAACTACAAAAATCAATCAGGATCACTTTGAAAGTATTTTCGGTTCAACAGATTCTCTAATGGCTCATATTACTACCAAAGGAACTGATGTTTTTGATCCGGAAGTTTTGAATATGATTGATGAACTCGGAGATGAGCTTTTAAATAATGTTCCATATGCATCAAGTATTACTTCAGTCATGGAACTTTCGCTTCCAATTGGTACGGAAGACGGTTTTGAAGTAAAAAGTCCGTTTGAAGATGGTGTCCCATCTGATCCTTCAGAACTTGCGGAAAAGAAAGCTTTTATTATGAGCCGTGAATCTCTTGTAAATTCCCTTGTCAGTGAAGATTGTACCGAAACCTGGCTTATCGTAAATCTTGAGCAATATTCAGAAGGTCTTGATGAAGCAATGCAAAAAATTGCTCCACCCGCAATGGCAATTTTTAATGATCCAAAATATCAGTCTGATAAATGGGAAATCCGTCCGGCAGGTCTTTCATATACAGAATATGAGGAAGAAAAACAGATTACAAGTCAGTGTGTAAGTCGTATTGCTCTTGGATTTGTTGTAATGCTGATTTTCCTTATTATCTTTATCCGCTCTCTTCGCGGAGTTGTAGTTCCTTCAATTGCTACAATCGGTGCTCTTTGTACAACTCTGGGGGCTTCCGGCTGGATGAATATCAAAGGTAACAACACAATGCTTCTTGTAACAGTTTTGTTATCAATGGCACTTGCAGTTGGTTATGCAGTTCACTATATCAACAGTTTTAAGATGTACTTCAGAAAGACAGGTCAGCGAAAAGAATCAATTGTTATGGGAATTCGTGATTCAGGCTGGGCTTTGTTCTTTACGGTAATTACAACAATGGCAGGAATGCTTTCATTCCTTTCTGCCGGAATCAGACCTATGCGTTGGGTTGGTGGAATTACTGCTGCTGCCGTTCTCGCAGTCTTCATTTTTGAAATTATTCTTTTACCTTGTCTCTACAGCTTTGGAAAAGATAAAGAACCAGATCCAACCTTTGTTGACACAGAAGGTTCAACTAAATCTGACCTTCGTGTAGAAGCAATGGGAAAGTCAATTCTCAATAAAAAGTGGATTACAGTAATTGCAGGAAGTGCAGTTCTTCTTGCTGTAATTCCTGGTATGTTCAAAATCAAAGTAAATATGAATTACTCAGATATGATGGGCGAGCGAACTCCTTATATCAAACGACTTCTTGAAATTACCCGAAGTCAGCTGGGAAGTCAGTACAGTTATGAAGTTCTTGTTGAGTATGAGGACGAAGATTCTCTTAAGAATCCTGAAGTTCTAAAAAATATGGACGAACTTGCAGAACGTGTTGGAACTCTAAGTATGACAAAGGTTTCTAACGGAAAACCTCGTGTTTCTTCTGTAACAAAAGTAATCAAGGAAATGAACCGTACTCTCAATGGTGATGATCCCGACGCTTATGTAATTCCAGATGACCAGGATCTTGTTAGTCAGGAACTGTTCCTTTATGAGATTTCCGGTGGTTCAGATCTTTATGATTACGTCAGCGAAGATTTTAAGGCTGGTTATCTCCATATTGAACTTGCCGGTTATGATGGTGAAGAAATTGTTCAGAATATGGATGCTGTAAAAGAATGGGTAGCAGAACTCTTCCCTGATGCGTCAAATGCCGGGGTAGTAGGTGAGGTTGTTCAGTATGCTCATATGAACGGTAAACTTGTTCGCGGGTCAATCCGTTCAATTGGAACTTCTCTGATTGTAATTCTGCTGCTTTTGATTATTGCCTTTACTTCGCTTCGAACAGGCTTTATTGCAATGATTCCAAACGTTGCCCCAATTGCAATCATAGGTGGAATCATGGGATATGCCGGAGTTAATCTTGATATGATTACTGCAATGATTATGCCGATGATCCTTGGTATTGCGGTAGATGATACTATTCACTTTACAAATCATATTAAATATCATTTTGAACTTACGGGAAACTACCGCTCGGCAGTTTTGAATTCATATCGTGAAATTGGAAAAACAATGATTATGACAACAATCATACTGTGCGCTATGTTTGGAATCTTCCTTACAAGTACAATGACTGTTCTCGTAAATATCGGCTGGCTGTCGATTGTCGGCTTGGGCAGTGCGCTAATTGCTGACTATACACTCACACCGGTTTTATTGTTTATAACAAAGCCATTTGGACATGAAACAAATAAATAACAAAAGGAGATATTTATGAAAAAACAATTTCTTACTTTAGCGTTAATTACAATGGGTACTCTGCTCTTTGCTGAGACAGGTTACGATATCATGAAAAAAGCAGATGAAGTGCCGGAACCTAAAACTTCCTCTTCAACTGCGACCCTTACAATTCATTCAAAAAAAGGATCAGACCGAATCCGTGAAGTTATTATGAAGAGTAAGGATTATGGAGAAGTAGAAAAGAGTATTATCGTGTTTACAACTCCAAAAGATGTAGCAGGAACTGGATATCTTATGTTTGATTATGAAGATGATAATAAAGATTCTGATAACTGGCTTTATCTTCCTGCAATGAAAAAGACACGTCGTATTGCTTCAAGCGGCTCTGAAAGTGAAGGAAGTTTTATGGGAACAGACTTTACTTATCAGGATATGGGAGATCGCAGCCTCAATAAATATGATTACAATCTTCTTGGTGAAGAAGATGTTGATGGCACAATCTGCTACAAGGTTGAATGTATAAGCAAGGCTCATACAGAAAAAGATCCTCGCTATATCAGCTACATTGGAAAATCAGATTATATTCTCCGTAAATGTGAGTTTTATGACCGCCAGAATCAGCTTCACCGGGTTCTCACCTGCACAGACTTTACAACCATCAAAGGCTTTACAACAGCACAAAAAATGAAAATGGAAAATGTTCAGAGCGGAACCTGGTCTCTCATCGAATCAAAAAATATTGTTTACGATGCAGAAGATATTGATGATTCTTTATTCACAGTAGCAGCATTGGAAAAAGGTCGAATCAGATAATGTCTGGAGAGTTTATGAAAATAAAAAGCTTTATATTGATTTTACTATTACTGATATATTTTCCTCTCATTGCGGAGGGGGGAGTAGATTTCTCCGGAGAGATTCAGACTCTCTGGGGAGCTGGTGTTCCATGGACAGACGGCGATACTTCAGCCGGTAAGTTTCTTCTTGGGACAACCGAGTTTACCGGTACACTTGATGCTTATTACGATAACAGCTCAGCACTTGCAGAGGCTTCTGTTTCGTATGATGCTGTAACGGGCGAACTCGACTGGTCGCTTAATGAGCTCTGGTTCGACTATACTTCAAGCTTCTGGGGAATCAGAATTGGCCGTCAGAAAACTGCCTGGGGTAAAGCCGATGGTGTAGACATCACAAATGTAATTTGTCCAGGTGACATGTCCAATCTTGCAGCAATGGCAAGTGACGATTCAAAACTTGCAATTGATGCTCTGCGCATTTCGTTTTCTGGAGAACAGTTTACCACAGATATTTACTGGATTCCGTTCTTTACACCTGCAGCACTTCCAGAATCAACAACAAGTGCTGTACAGATTATAAAGCCCGATACTGCAATCTGGAATGGAGAATATGGTGTAAAACTTTCCGGTTACTTCCCAGCATTTGATGCCTCTGTCTACGGTTTTTATGGTTGGGATGATATGCCTGTTTTTGATTATACTTATACGGGAAATTACAAACGAATGGCAATGATAGGTCTTGATGCAGCAATTCCGGTTAGAGAAGTTGTTATTCGTACAGAAGCAGCTTTCTTTCCAAAACGCTATTTTACCGATACAGAACTGCGTAATGAAATCTCAGCTCTTGCCGGTATAGACTGGATGCCATCCGGCTGGACACTCACAGCCCAGTATTTCTGTGATTATGTTTTTGGAGACACTGAAAGCATAAACAGAGCAGATGCCTATACTCATGGGGCAACTCTGAGTGTTTCAAAGACATTCCTGAATGAAACCTTGGAAGCAAGTTTGAGTGGACTTATAGGCTTTAATGATTTTGACAGTTTTATAAAGCCATCGATAAATTACAGCCTTTCTGATCAGATAAATGCTGAAATTGGAGCTTATATTTTTACTCCAGGTCCTGAAAAAGACGGAACTTACGGAGCTTATAAAGATTACAGTAGTTTCTATGTTAAAGGTAAATTCAGTTTCTAACATTTTGTTTTACAAATCCAATTTTGTGGTTTATCATAATATACGATATGGGAATGGACGCAAAAATTATTAACGCATTTCTCACAGAGGGAATCAATACTTTCCAGGATATGTTCAATATAGGTCCTCAAAATAAGGAACCTCATCTTCTGGATATACATGCAGGCCATCCGTGGGAAATATCGGGTTTGTTAGGAGTTACCGGCGAAATAAAAGGAATCGTTGCTTTCCGTCTTCATAAGATTCTTGCAAATAAAATGCTTGAGCTTTCCGGATTAAAATGTAAGCCGGAGGATTATGAGGATATGGCCGTTGGGCTGGTAAGTGAGTTTACAAACATTATTTCAGGTCATGCAGTTACTGCTCTAAGTCAGTATAAAATGGACATTTCGCCTCCATTTTGTGTAATGGGACACAATCACATGATTGCCTGGCCTAAAAACTACCCTGTAATCGCAATTCCGTTTGTTACATCATACGGGCCGTTTGAAGTAGATGTCTGTTTCAAATAGTCTTGTACAAACGGTGTTCTTACTGACTTCCCCTGCTTTTTTTGCTATAATATCAAAATGAGTAAAAAAAAGCAGGGGAGTTTTAAGCGTTTTAAGCGCGCTCTTAAGTATACACTCAAAAATCCTCTTACTTATATCTGGCTTCTCATTTTTATAATAATTGCCGTTGCAACTATTGTTGTCTTTGCGTCTGAAACTAAGACCGAAAGCGGAATAGAAACAATGTTCGATTCCGTATGGTTTACATTAGTTGCGGTTTTTGCGGCTTATTTTGATTATTGTGTAAAATCAGTTCCAGGCCGAATGTCAGCGCTTGTTCTGCTTGTGCTCGGAATGCTGTTATTCAGTGCCGTTACCGGTAAGCTTGCGTCCTATTTCATGGATTTGCAGATGAAGAAAAATAAGGGGCTTAAAAAATTGAAGAATATGAAAGGACATTTTTTACTTTGCGGATGGAGACCAGGCTTTGAAAAGATTCTGGATACCGTGCTTACTACAAATCCGGATATTACACCTGATATGGTTGTAATGATAAATGATGCAGCAGAGCAGATTGAGCAGATTCGTTCACAGCCTCGATTTAAGGAACTTAATTATGTTTCCGGAGATTTTTCGGATGAAGCTGTTCTTAAACGTGCACAAATTGATACTGCAGAACGAGCCCTTGTAATTTGCGACCGTTCAAAAACGTATTCTGATCTTGAAATAGACAGTCGTACAGTACTTGCCGTTCTTACAATGGAAAATCTGAATCCTGGAATTTATGTAGCAGCTGAACTTATCGATGCAAAATTCCAGAAGCATCTTGAAATGGCACATTGTGATGAAATCATCCTTACACAGGATTATGAACACAGTCTTCTTGCAACTGCTTCAAGCGGAATGGGTTACAGTAACGTTATCCGTGCCCTTATAAGTGATGATGCTGATACTGGTATAATCATAGAAGATATTCCTGCTTCGTTTATTGGAAAGACCTATGGTGAATATGGAGCTCATATTGAGCAGAATGGTAATAAAGGCGGCGTTCTTGTAGGCCTTCTCTTAAATACAGGTAATTTCCATCAGCGTCGTAAAGATGCACTTAGAGAGGCTCAGAAGAATCCTGATATCAAGAGTATTGTTGATAATCTGAAAAAGGTTAAGACTCTCAAGAGTAATGAACCGGTTCTTACACCTGCGCCAGATTTTGTTATTCAGAAAAATACCAAAGCCATTCTGGTACGAGGATAGGAGGATTTTATGGATAAGTTTGAAGACGTTTTACCTAAACTTGTACAGATTCAGTTGTTTTCTGATTTTTGTATTGATGATGAAAATGATTGCAGAATCCTTCGTGCTGTATATGATAATATGACAGTTGAAAACTATCAGAAGGGTGATGTAATTATTGAAGAAGGAAAGTTCGGAGATATGTTCTATATCCTGTATCAGGGAAAAGTTCAGGTTTATAGAAAGACTCCTGCAGGAGATAAGATTGCCCTTGCAGATCTTTCCAGTGATATGAATATTTTCTTTGGGGAAACAGCTTTGATAAGTGATGATCCACGAACTGCAACAGTAAAGGCTATAACAGACTGTCGTTGTATAGCACTTTCCAGTACAAAGTTTCTGGAAGTGTGTGATCGCGAGCCCCTTTTAGGCTACAGAGTTCTTTTGCACCTTGCACAGGGAATGGCAAAAACTATCCGCGATACAAACAGCGATAAGGCAACCTTATACGAAGCATTGTTCAGTGAAATAGAATCAGGAGTTTAATTTGAAAGGAACTGTTATTGCAGGAACAAATAATCTTTTTACAGTTGAATGTGAAGATGATGTTACCCGAAACTGTACAATTAAAGGTAAAGTAATTAAAACTGAAAAGGAATATTATAATCCAATTGCACCAGGAGATGTTGTCGAAGTTGAACCGGATGAACTTAATGATGAAAAAGGTCAGATAGTTACTCTGGAAAAACGACGCAATACTTTTTTGCGCTGGAATGTAAAGGGCCGTTGTCCGCAGCTTCTTGCAAGTAACCTTGATTATCTGATTCTGGTATGTACTCCGGATGAGCCTCCTTTCCGTCCTCGCTTTACGGATAGAGCTCTGGCTCAGGCTGAACATCAGGGAATCACTCCGGTAATTGTCTGCAACAAATGGGACCTCGCCCTTGAAATGCAGACTGATGGGCGCGAAGAGCAGTTTGAAGAAATAGAAAAAAGACTTTCTATCTGGGAAGATTTAGGCTACAAGGTACTGCGTATTTCTGCAAAGACAGGAGAGGGTATGCAGGAGTTTGCAGAGCTGCTTGAAGATAAACTTTCAGCATTTGTAGGTCAGTCTGGAGTAGGTAAATCCAGTCTTATAAACGTTATGGATAATACCTGCGTACTGAGAACAGGAAGCCTTTCAAAGAAATACGGTCGGGGAAGCCATACCACTACTAAAGGTACGCTGATTCACCTGACCTTGAATGAGACATTGACTGAAGGAATACAGGGCCGTAAGGCAAATATCATTGATACACCGGGAATCCGCCGTTTTGTACTTGATGATATTGAAGCTGATGACCTTGCAATGTACTTCAGGGAATTTGAACCATTTATCGGCAAATGTAAATTTGGAATGAATTGCCGGCATAATACAGAACCAGGTTGTGCAGTGCGTAAAGCTGTAGAAGATGGCGTAATTAGCCAGGAACGCTTCGACAGCTGGCAGAGAATCAGCGAAGAAATCCGCACAGGCTCCTGGAGCGATTGATTGGATTGCCACGTCGCTACGCTCCTCGCAATGACGTCATTGCGAGCGAAGCGAAGCAATCCATGTTATAAAGAACTATGAATAATAAAACCTTAAACGAAATTGATTATTATCGTCTCCGCGACGAAATCGCGGGATATTGTGTTTCGACAGAAGGTCGCGAAAAACTATTACAGCGCGAACCTCTTCGAAAATCAGAAGAAATTGAAAATTTAAAAAATCTTAGCCGCGAGTGGAGTGTTTACTTTTCTGCGGGTCGTGCAAATCCTATTAGTGGCTGGGAACCAGTTCATCCGCTTCTCAGTATAATAAAAGCTCGTGGGGCATCTCTCTCTCTCGAACAGGTGCATTATCTTGGTCAGTTTGTAACAAGCATAAACAGCGTTCGTAAAGCAATTCAGCTGCATGGTCAGGAATTGTCATTAAAACTGCTTGCAGAACAGGTTACTCAGCTGCCGGATATTACAGATATGGAAAAAAAGATTTTCCGTATCATTACTCCTGATGGAGAACTACGTGAACTTCCAGAAATAATAGCAATCAGAAAGCAGATTGCAAGCCTTAATGCTAAAATCAGAACTGTTATGCAGGGCTTTACATCTGACCAGAAGCTAAGTGATGTGCTTCAGAGTAACGTTCCGGTATTGAGAAACGGCCGCCAGGTGCTTGCCGTAAAAGCCAGTCTTCAAAACAGAATTCCTGGTATTGTGCATGAGGTAAGCCAGACTGCTCAGACTGTTTATGTAGAACCGGAAGAAGCTGTGCTTTGCAGTAATGAGCTGATTCAAAAAGAGTTTGAACTTCAGGCAGTTATAAAAAAGATTCTGCTTGAGCTTACAGAAAGTCTTCAGCCATCTATTCCGGCAATAAAGCAGGCGCTTCCTGTTATGACATTGTTTGATACTACTCAGGCAGCAAGCCGATGGGGACAGTCTCGCGAATGTAACTATGCACTGCCAGCAGACAAAGAACCGCCTCTTTTACTTAAGGCTAGACACCCGCTTCTTGGGGAAAAAGCTGTGCCTATAGACATCCGCTTTATGGACGGCAAGCGCGTACTTATAATTACAGGACCGAACACCGGCGGAAAAACCGTTTCGCTTAAAACTTTCGCGCTCCTTTCTATGCTAAATCAGTCCGGCTTCCCGATCCCCGCGGCGGAAGGTACCCGTTTACCGGTATTCTCAAACGTCTTTGCTGATATCGGTGATGATCAGTCTCTCGATCAGAGCCTTTCTACCTTCAGCGGTCATATGAAAAATATCGCGCAGGCCGTGAACTCTGCAAAATCCGATACCCTTATCCTTCTGGATGAACTTGGCAGTGGAACCGACCCTCAGGAAGGAACCGCTATCTCAATGGCCGTTCTCGACGAACTTATTAAACGCAAATCTTTCGTGCTTGTAACGACCCATCAGGGCATTTTGAAAAATTACGGCTACACAAATCCGTGCTGTATAAATGCGTCTGTTGAGTTTAATCAGGATACTCTGTCACCGTCATATCACTTGCTTATGGGGGTGCCTGGTGAAAGCCATGCTTTGGATATTGCTCAGAAGAGTGGACTACCAACAGAAATCTGCAAGGCAGCACGTACTTATATTGCAACAGAACAGGCCGATGTTTCAGCTCTTATCCGTGGTCTCAACCGCAAGCACGTAGAACTCAATAAAGTTCAGAAAGAAGCAGAACGTCTCGCCGTGGAAGCTCAGGAAAAAACAGACCGACTTAAGGCCCGCGAACTCGAACTTCGCCGCCTGGAATCAAATCTCAAAAAAGGTAAGCAGCAGGAACTCAATGACTTCCTTATTCACAGCCGCCGTCAGCTTGAAAATCTTGTACGTACTCTCAAGGAAGGTGAGATTACACGAGAGAAAACTCTCAGTGTAAAGCAGTACATTGCCGAGCTTACGGAAGATACAATGCGTCTCGATCGAAAAATCGAAGCCGAGGAAGAAAAACTTGCCCGTGACGAACAGAAGTTTGAGGCAGAGCAGGCAGCTGCTAAAAAGCATTCAATCGGAAGCAACAAGAAAACAAAGAAGAAAATGAGTAATGCCGAAGCATTGAAATATGCAAGTTCGATTGTTACAGAACCTGCTGTGGACAGCAAAGCTCAGAGTTCTCAGAAAATAGCAGCTGCTCCGGTTCAGATATCTTTCCAGCCTGGCGCCACAGTTCGGACAAGTACTGGTACTTCAGGAGTTCTTGTTGAACAGACTAAAAAAGGTGTGTGGCAGGTTCAGTTTGGCAGTATCAAAATGTCAATGAAGGAAAAAGATCTTAAGCTTGTGCAGGGGACAGAAGCTCAGAATTCAGTTCCTCTCAAGGCTGATGTATCCATTGAACTTGCAGATGATGCTTCAAATGGAATTTATGAGAGACCTGTATTTGAATTACGTCTTCTTGGTATGCGTGCAGATGAAGCTGTTCGAGCTCTGGAGCGTCAGGTAGATCTTTGCGTGCTTCATAACTTCCCTCATTTCAGTGTAATTCACGGAAAGGGTGATGGAGTTTTAATGCAGGCAGTTTCAGATTATCTTTCGCACTGTCCGGTAGTAGCAGAGTTCTCAAAAGCTCCTGCCGAAGACGGCGGTGCCGGTAAGACATACGTAACGCTTAAGTGACGCAATGACGGTCGTAGGATTTCGGAGGATTTATGGACTGGTTTGAATCAGAAAACTTCTGGACACAATTTGCACCAATTATGTTTGATGATGCCCGCTGGGCAGAAGCACCAACTGTAGCTCAATACGTAAAGGACATTGCAAAGCTCCGTGACGGGGATTCTGTCCTCGATGCAGGCTGCGGGCTTGGCCGCATTTCCGTTGAACTCGCCGCTCTCGAACTTGACGTAACTGGGGTAGATATAATCCAGAGCGAACTCGATGCCGCCCGCGAATCTGCCGAGGCAGAAGGTGTTCCGCTCAAACTTATCAATCATGATCTTAGAACCTTCCATGCTCCTAATCAGTTTGACTGTGCTGTAAATCTTTATACTTCGTTCGGTTATTGTGCTTCAGTTGAAGAAGATATGCAGATTCTTAAAAACATTGCAGATTCAGTAAAACCCGGCGGTACCTTCATTATGGAATGTACCAGCCGCGAAACTGCAGTTATGTACTGGACTCCAGGCGAAGAATTTGAGAGGGCAGGTTATAAGGTTGTAACACATTTTGAAGTTGTTGGTGCCTGGGAGGGGCTGAAGTCGCAGTGGACACTGTATCCTGCTGATACAGATCTCAGTAAATCACCGGCTTCAAAACCTGTTGTAGATCACTGTTTTGTACAGCGCCTATACCCGGCATCTTTCCTGCGAGACAAACTGATTGAATTCGGGTTTTCTGATACAAAAGTTTATGGAGATTTTGATAAGTCTCCATATAACGAGCATGCCAGAACAATGGTTTTAATTGGAATTAAGAAATAACGCAGTTCTTTCCTGAGTTCTTTGCTGTATAAAGTTTCTTGTCTACTTCCTGTAAAAGAACATCGTAGGTCATGTCTTCTGTACAGGTCATAAAACCGGCACTTACAGTAACAAAACGGTTTTCAGCAAGAATTATTTTTTGTCTGGTTTGTTTAAGGACATTCTGTACAAGTTTAAGAGCTTCTTCCTTGTTTTTCTTTGGAATCAAAAGAAGAAATTCTTCACCACCATAACGGCAGGCGGTTACACCATCTGTAATACATTCATTAAGAATATCTGCAAATCTTTTAAGTACTGTATCTCCAAAAGGATGGCCGTATTTATCATTTACATACTTGAAATCATCAATATCAAACATTGCAATATGCAGTTTACCTGTGTCCCCGAGGGTAAGAATTGCAAGTTTTAAGAAATTGTTGAAATACCGGCGGTTATAAAGCCCTGTTAATTCATCTGTATTTGCCTGACGTTCATAAAGCAAGGAAAGCTGTTCAATCTTATGACGGTCATGATAATTCTGTTTTGAAACAATAAAAGAAAATGCAAAAAGTACAAGGCTTGCAATCAGCATACTGCAAAGCTGATCTATAAAGGCATCATAATGTGACATTGGAATAAATGCCTGTGGTAAAATTTGATAAAGAACAAAAAGACCTGAATATTCCAGAAGAATTAAAATAAAAAGAATAATTCTGGTTTTTCCTCTGAGAGCAAGTGCAGTACAGACTACAGCTACGAGAAAATAAAAAGGCATTCCACCATGAAGTCCTGCATTTGCAAAGAACATCAGCGGAAAAAGAATCATAGCTGTAAGAGATATTGAAATAGTAGCAAAAAGCTTTGTTTTTTTAGTTTTAAATCCCCAGATTGAAAGGGCAAGAAGAAGCAGGGAAGAAATCAATGGAAGAAGTACAGCAATTGTCGGCAGACCAATCATATATGACTCTACAAAACCGATAATTTCACCAACCATTGCACAGAAAACCATTGCGTAGGTAATTCGTTTTTCGAGGGAGTACTTTGGCGAAAATATGGTATTGCGTATTGTCCTTAATGCTGAAAAAACTCGTTCCATTCAGTCTATTATATACTGTCTAAATGGGTATTACAAGTTTAAAAAAAGGTGGTCGAGACTGGCTCAACCACCTTTTTTGGTTTTTCAATTACAGACTAGTTAAAGAAACCCTTAGCTTTCAAAAGTTCAGCGTTAAGAATACCACCAAGAGCAGCACCACGTTTTGTATTGTGGCTCAATGCTACAAACTTGATGTCGAATACGTTACATGGGCGGAGACGTCCGATAACGCAAGCCATTCCCTTTTCAGTCTCGCGGTCGCGGCGTGGCTGTGGGCGGTTTTCTTCGTGGCGCACAACGATTGGATGTTCTGGAGCGCTAGGAAGTTTGAGTTCCTGTGGAACGGATGTATATGAAGTCCAGATCTTCTCGATTTCTTCCAGGCTAGGCTTTTTGTCTTCTGGAAGATCAAATTCAAGTGAAACACAAGCTGTGTGTCCGTCTACTACAGGTACACGTGTACATGTAGAAGAAACAAGAGGACCTGCTGCGTTTTCAATCTTTCCGTCCTTTACTGTTCCGAGAATCTTAAGACATTCTTTTTCTGTCTTTTCTTCCTCGCCTCCGATAAATGGAACGATGTTATCAATCATATCGAATGAAGAAACTCCTGGATATCCGGCACCAGAAGTAGCCTGAAGAGTTGTTACGATCATTCTCTTGATTGGGTATCCAGCCTGAATAAGAGCGTGGATTGGCATCATGTATGTCTGGAGAGAACAGTTAGGCTTTACAGCGATAAATCCCTTGTCCCATCCGTGGTGCTTTTTCTGATCAGCAATTACATCGAGGTGAGAGTAGTTGATTTCTGGAACGAGCATTGGAACATCCTCTGTCCAGCGGTTAGCAGATGCGTTAGAAACAACGGGGATTCCTTCAGCAGCGTAAGCAGCTTCAAGAGCCTTAATTTCATCTTTACCCATTTCGAGGGCAGAGAATACAAACTGACACTTTCCAAGTGCCTTCTTTTCGTCGTTAGCATCTTCTACGATGAGGTTAGCTACGGCAGCAGGAATATCTGCACCAATGAGCCAGCGGTTTTTTACAGCTTCTGAATATGGTTTACCAGCTGAACGTGGAGAAGCTGCAACGTATGTTACTTCAAACCATGGATGATTTTCCAGCAACTTAATATAGCGCTGACCAACCATTCCTGTTGCGCCAAGTACACCAACTTTTATCTTTTCACTCATAATATTACTCCTTTTTTAGGTTCTAGGTTTTAGGCTAGCAGGCGTTGCGGGCGACGTTTGAGCCCGCAGAGGGGGTAGTGAGCTACGAAGTGCGAACGAGGGGGAGACTTCCCCCTTAATCCCTGGCACCTATAACCTGGCACCTATAACCTTATAAATTACAGTCCTTAATTGCCTTCTCAATGATCTTCTTTGCATCATCGGTAACTTCTACCAATGGAAGTCTTACAGAACCAGCTGGCATACCCTTTACGTTCATTGCATATTTGATTGATGAAGGGTTACCGTCACAGAACTCTGCCTTGAAGAATGGAGCGAGTCTGTAGTTAATCTCGCGGGCCTTCTTAAGGTCTCCATCCAAAGCTGCAGCTGTCATTTCGTGCATCAAAGCTGGAATCATGTTTGAAGCTACAGAAATAATTCCGTCTCCACCACATGCAACTAAAGGAAGTGTCAAAGAATCGTCTCCGCTGAATACAGCAAAGTCAGGTTTCTTGTTCTTAATCTGACCAATAACTTCCATCATCTGAGCAACAGATCCGCTTGCTTCCTTTACACCAGCGATGTTAGGGAGCTCTGCAATACGTGCAAGCAAATCAGTTGGAATATTCAAACCTGTACGACCAGCAATGTTGTAAACGATGATTGGAATTCCAACCTTTGAAACTGCTGCAAAGTGCTGATAGATTCCTTCCTTTGATGGCTTGTTGTAATATGGAGTTACAACGAGAGCAGCATCTGCACCAGCTGCCTTTGCACGTTCACAATAAGCAACTGCATCCTTTGTATTGTTTGATCCGGCACCAAGAATGATTGGAATCTTTTTGCCTGTTTCTTTTTCAAAAGCGCGAACTTCTTCAAAAACAATCTGAATAATCTGATCTTCTTCGCTGCCTGGCTTTTCGTCGAGGGTAGGGGTTTCAGCGGTGGTTCCAAGTGGAACAAGACCGTCTATACCTTCCTGGAGCTGATGTTTGACATTTTTTCGGAAGCCCTCAAAATCAACTGAACCATCAGCCTTCATTGGTGTAATCAAAGCTGTAAAAGCGCCACGAAAAATACTCATAACATACCTCCTGAGTTTAATAGGGCCGCACGGCAGGCGGCCGGTGATAAATAGCAAACCGTTAAAAAAAATTACGAGAGCAATTTTTTAGGTTTACCTTCTTGAAAATATTTGGAGATATTTTAATGATTTTCGGTGAAATATTCAATATAATTGAAGAAATGAAGTTGAACTAAATATTTTTACTCTGCTTTAAGTTTACTTTATTCTCGTACATTCTCTCATCGCTGAGTGAAATTATTTTTTCGATGTCGTCACCAGGAGTGTAACTTGCATAACCACATGCAACCTGATACTCAGTTTTTTTAAGATTCTTCTGGAAAACAGAAACCAGATTTATAACTTCAGAAATGCTGCTCTTTCGGAAAATCGCCATAAACTCATCACCACCAGTGCGGTAAAGCTTTGCATATCTATTGAAGGTTTTAAACATTTCTGTGGTAACTGTAACAATTGCTTTATCACCGGCAGCGTGGCCCTGAGTATCATTAAACATCTTAAGATTATTCAAATCCATTGAGAGAATAATCAAAGGTTCCTTTTGCAGATGTTTAAGTTCCAGATAAAAACAGCGTCTGTTCAGGAAGTGAGTGAGAGTATCACGCTTGTAAGTCTGTGTAAGCAGGAAGAAGTAGTAAAATATAATAGAAGAAATCAGAACCTGAGAAAGTACAAAATCATACTTATAGCGGTTTTCCATAAGGGTTGCAGTAAACGCTGCAATCTCCATGATGATTACAATAATCGGTTCATATTTATTGTAATTAAAATTCTTAAGGGAATAATAAACTACCTGGAAGGCATAGAAAACGCAAACAATATGTGATAAGAATCCAAAAGGCCCTCGTACAAACTTATTTGCTTCATTAAAATCAAACATCAGCCCACGTGCAAACGGGAAAATGCTTGTGAGTGAAATGATTACACAGAAAATCAAAGGAATCGTAAAAAGTCTGTTTCTTTTGATTTTGTATCGTGCTGAAATTACTGATAAGCGGTAAAGAATCATAGGACGGAGTGCATAACCAACGCCAGCCGAAATGTATCGGTAAACGGTTGGATGATCCATGTGAGCTGAAATAAAACGCATGCTGTCAGAGGCGGTAAGAAGAATTGCTGCAGCACAGGCAAGTAAAAAGCTACGGTTCGTTGAATCAGAAAAACTGACATTTGTTTTAATAAAAGCTATGAGAACTAATACTGATACCAGAGGTGCAAATTCTGTTTGAATAAGCAGCCTGGCCGTTGAAAACGTAAACTCCATACCTTTTATCTATTATACACTATCTTCATTTTAACTACAAATTTTATTATAATGATGATTATGAAAAATAATGGTAATACTTTTGGAACAAATTTCTCTGTAACAACCTTTGGTGAAAGCCATGGAGTTGCTCTTGGCTGTATTATTGATGGCTGTCCTGCTGGAATTGAATTGTCGGCAGAGGTGATTCAGAAAGCATTGAACAGACGCCGTCCGGGTGTTTCTCCAGATGGAAAACTGAATGCTTCTGTTACAGCAAGAACTGAGGCTGATGCAGTAGAGATTCTTTCGGGAGTTTTTGAAGGCCGTACAACCGGTACCCCGATTGCGCTGGAGGTTCGCAATACTTCGCAGCATTCAAAAGATTACGGAAATCTGGATTTGACGTTCCGCCCCGGCCATGCTGACTATACTTATGATGTGAAATATGGCGGATGTCGGGATTATCGCGGCGGTGGACGCTCGAGCGGACGGGAAACTCTTGCGCGTGTTGCCGGTGGGGCAGTGGCTGCTCAGCTTCTGGCACAGCATGGAATTAAGATTACTGCATATACAATCCGCGCGGCTGGTATTTCAGCAGAAAAGCGCGACCTTTCACAGATAGAACAGAATGCTTTACGTGCTCCGGACAACGAAGCAGCAGAACGTATGAACGCTAAAATCGAAGAACTCCGAGCTGCCGGAGACAGTGCCGGTGGTATTATCGAATGTATCGTTCAGGGGTGTCCGGTTGGTCTTGGCGAGCCTGCTTTTGATAAACTGGATGCAAATCTTGCAAAGGCTATGCTTAGTATTGGCGCGGTTAAGGGCTTTGAAATTGGCGATGGTTTTGCAGCTGCTGATTCTTTCGGCAGCACAAACAATGACTGTATGCATGCCGAGAATGGTCATCCGGTTTTTGACTCGAACCACGCCGGCGGTGTTTTGGGCGGATTGAGTAGTGGGGCGGATATTATTTTCCGCGTTGCCGTAAAGCCTGTGCCGAGTATTTTTAAGCCGCAGCAGACGGTTCGCCGTGCCGGGGATTTTGGCGGGGACGGTAAAGCTCAATATGAAACAACCGAGCTCCAGATTAAGGGCCGTCACGACATCTGTCTGTGTCCACGCATTGTTCCTGTTGTAGAAGCTATGACAGCCCTTGTACTTGCAGACTTCCTTTTAAGAAATACACACTAGAGAGAGTATATGTCAGATAATAAAGATTCAAAACGCTTCCGTCTGTGGCATGCCTTAGTTGCTGCAGCAGCTTTACTTATTTTTTGTTTCTGTGTTTTTACAGCAAACCGTGCAATCTGTTTTAAAAAGACCGTTCAGCCAGTTGACCTATCTGCAGAGCAGGCTGAGTCTCTGTCGCAGTTTCTTATTGAAAATTATCCTTCAGAATATCAGGTTCTTAAAAAACTTCCATATAATATTGGAGAGCCTCAGCTGGACATCTGGGCTAAATCAGCTATCTTAATTGATGTTTCAAATGGAAATATTTTATATGAAAAAAATGCCGATGCAATCATTCCTCCTGCATCAATGACAAAACTTTTTTCTATGTATGTTGTAGAAGAAGAAATTGCCAGTGGACGTTTTTCTTATGATCAGGTAATTCCACTTCCTCCTGAAAGCTGGGCCTGCAATATGCCACCTCACAGTTCACTTATGTTTCTTGGAAAAGATCAGCGTGTAACTATGGAAGAACTTTTGCTTGGACTTTCAATCTGTTCCGGTAATGATGCGGCTTATGCTCTGGCTTATACTGTTTGCGGTTCAATGGAAGAATTTGTTGAACGTATGAATCTTGTAGCACAGGATCTTGGGCTTGAAAACACTCACTTTGTAGAAAGCTCTGGTTACAGTGAAAAAAATCAGACTACGGCGCGGGAAATGGCTGAATTTGCGGCAATTTATTTACGCCGTCATCCTCAGTCGCTGCATCGTTTTCACAGCGTTTTAGATTTTACTTATCCGAAAGCAAGAAATCTTGCTCCTGGTGATAAGCCTGCTGCACAGGATTTTTCTCAGGGGCTCCCTCAGAAAATCACAATGGCTATCACTCAGGATAATACAAATCCTCTTCTTGGAAAACTTGAAGGTTGTGACGGTTTAAAGACCGGTTATATAGATGAAAGCGGTTATAATCTTGCGCTCACAGCTGTGCGTGATGAAACCCGTTTTCTTTCTGTTACAATGGGTGGACCTGGAAAGAATACCCGCGAAGGTCAGGCTGGACGTGTGCATGATGGCACAGAGTTGATGGAATGGGCCTTCCGTAATTTTGCAGATTATTCTGTGGAACTTAAGGTTCATCCATATCTTGTACGAAGTTTTAATTCATCAGAAAAAATGCTGCGTCTGGTTCCTGTATATTCTGATTCAACCTTTACTGTTCCGTATGTAACAGAGACTTCTATGACTGAGAATATGAATTCAGTAAAAGTAGAAGTGAAGCTCCCGGATTTTTGCTGGGGTGAGGTAGTGCAGGGTAATCAATATGGTTCTATTGTGATTTCTGCAGGCGATTATATATTGAAAGAGATTCCGCTTCTTGCAGATAGAAATCTAAAAAAAGGAAACGTTTTACTCGCTGCGTCAGACTTGATTTTAAGCAGATATAAGATTAAAATTAAAGTTAATTAAAGTACGGTTGGTAACAATCGCACGCAGGAGATATTTATGTCATTAAAGAAAACATTTTCTAGTGATGGAAAAAAGTGTACAGTTGTATTTACAGTGAATCCAGAAGCTGCAGCCGGAGCAACAAAAGTGTTTCTCGCAGGCGATTTTAACAGTTGGGATCCTACTTCAATTCCTATGAAAAAAGATCCGACAGGTTCTTTTTCAGTAAAAAAGCAGCTCGAAACAAATAAAGAATATCAGTTCCGTTACTGCCTTGATGGAAACACATGGATTAACGACTGGAAAGCAGATAAATACATTCGCTCTGAGTTTGCAAGTGATGACAACTCTGTTGTAGATACAACAGTTCCAAAGGCTCCTAAGGTTTCTAAGAAGCCAACATCAAAAGCTGTAAACAAATCAGTTGATAAGAAGCCAGCTGCTAAAAAGCCGGCGGCTAAAAAAACAACAAAAAAATAATAAAAATAGGCATTAACCTGTTGACAATGTGAGTGTTAATCAGTATATTAATACTCACTTATTTATTCCCCGATTGTGTAATGGTAGCACTTCAGATTCTGGTTCTGACTGTGGGGGTTCGAATCCTCCTTGGGGAACTATAAAACTGAATCAGAAATGGTTCAGTTTTTTTTGTGTATTGTTCCTGCGGGAATAGCACATAGAGTTCAATTGGTTCCTTCGAATATCGGTTTAGTTCGCGGCCCTCTCAAGGCTGAAAGGCGGGTTCGATTCCCGCAGGAACCGTCTCATAAGTAAAAAGACTGCCGCTAATAACGGGCAGTCTTTTTTTTATATGTGCCTTTATTTCGATAATCCTAAAACGGCCCGCTGTTGCAGCCCGTTTTTTAACGGATTTTCGATTGTAGGCAGGTTCGATTCCCGCAGGAACCGTAAAAAAAAAGACTCGCATTTGCGAGTCTTTTTTTATTTAGCCTTAATCTTAATAGTAGTCTGCTGCTGTAGGATCAGAAATATAGTTAAGATTGTTCTCTCTGATGGTCTGTTTAATATTGTCTTCCGAAATCAAATTTAAGAGTTGCTTAAGCTGAGAACGGGTAAAATAGTATTTTACTATAGGAGATTCTCTTGTAGTTGCATCTCCAGCTCTTTCATAGTATTTATTTTTGAATTCATAATTACTGATGGTAAAATATGGTGAACCCTTTACAAATTCATAACCACAATATCCGTCTCCAATACCGTTGTTTGGAGTTGAGCTGCTGAGTGTACCCCAATTCAACTGATAACGGATTTTTCCGTAAGTTCTTTCTGTGTGACGTCCATTTCTCTGAAGTCTTTTATTTTCGAAATCAGAAAAATATGCTTCTGCATTCTTTGCAAGGATTGCACGGTTGTCTTTATCGAATTGAAGGTAATAATATGCTGCGGAATTGTAACTTCCAAAACCAGCCATAAGATTGTCATATCTGATTACTGTTGTGGCATTTTTTTCTTTCAGACCAGATATTTCTTTTGTGAATACAGTTGTTTCATCAAACTTTATAAACTCATCACTATTTCCAAAAGTAAAGAAGCTTTCTATGGCATTTTTTTTCTTTTTCATAGCAACTAATTCTTCTTCAGAATTATTTTCAGTTGTAGTTTGAACTTCTGTATTTTCAACAACAATCTCATCATTAGCAATATATGAATCTGACGCAGCTTGTACCTGTTTTGTTGTTCCGCAAGAAGTAAGAATTGAAGTAAAAGCAATCAAACAACCTGCGGTTAATAAAGTTTTTTTCATTTTGTGAACTCCATACATGTTTATTAATGTAATTTATATATAATAAACAGTTATATATTTTAAGATGTTACAAAACTATAATAAATTTACAGCATCTTGTTCAATAATCTTTATGTACTAAAGATCTTTATTTTTTTATAAAATCAAAAATAAACGTTTTCTTCTATATTACTTGTAAAAGATTCTTTTATTTGTTATAATCTGATTTTGGAGAAGTTTAAAATTGATAAAAAAAGTCTTTTTTTCCATTACATTATCATTTTTGCTATTATTGCCTGTAAATGCAATTGAATTAGTTTTTTCAGGTACACCAGAGCTGCTTTTTCCTTTTCTAACAGGAGGATTGGAAAAATATGATTCGCTTGGTTTTGGTGGTATGCTGGATACTGGTGTTGCTTTATGGGATACATTGAATGTTGGAACAACAGCAGGTTTTTACGCAGTTCCTAAAATGTCATCTTCAAAGCTTCGTGAATCAGAAGCAAAAAATGTTTTCTTTGTTCCTGTCGGCTTAAAGGTTGGTGTAACTCTTTATCCTTTTTCACGAATTTCTTTTTCTGCAGGTGTTTCTGGTGGACCGAGTCTGGCTCTTTCAGGCTCTGCGATTCATTATCAGCCGTGGTATAGGGCAGATGCATCTTTTGCATTCAGAATTAATCCGTCATTTTCTGTTGGTCTTTCTGCGTCCTGGATGGATATTCAGTATGACAGCTGGGTCAGAAATCCACTTTTACAAGGTGTATCTGGTGGAGTGTCTGTGACTTATCGATATGACACAAAAAAATCAACAGGTAGTGTAAGTGCAACTGCAGAATGTGACGACAGTGTTTTCCCTTTGATCGCTTCAATTTATAAAGAAAACAGTTTTGGTAATATTTATATTTCAAATGATGAAACTGCTGAAATCAGAAATGTACATGTATATATTCGTGCAGAGGGCTATACTGCTTCAGATATTGAGTGTGGCTCAATTTCAGTATTGCGCAAGCATAAGACAGAAGTTATCCCGCTGATTGCTGATTTTTCAAGTTCTATCTTGCAGTTTACAGAAAACGGACAGATTCCTGCTGAAGTAAAAATTGATTATGAACTTCTTGGTCAGAAAAGAACTGCTGTTTCTCAAATAATAATTCCAATTTATAACCGTAATCAGACAAGATGGGTGGACCCTGCTGTACTTGCAAGTTATGTTTCTGCTTCTTCTCCAGAAGTAATGGAGTTTTCAAAGTCTCTTGTTGGAGTTGCCCGCCGATATCTTCGTTCAGGTCTTAATCGTAATATGCAGTTTGCAATGTATCTTTTTGAAGGTATGCGTCAGGCTGGAATAAAATACGAGGAAGATTCTTCTTCACCTTATGATACTTATCATCTTAATCTTGAAACTCTTGATTATATCCAGTATCCATATCAGACAATGCTTTATAAAGCAGGTGATAAAGATGAGGTAGGAATTCTGTTGATTTCACTTCTTCAGTCAGTTGGTATTCAGACTGGTTTTATTGCAACTGCTGATGATTTTATTGTTCTTTTTAATACTGAGATTTCTGAAAATCATATAGATAACTTCTTTGATGGTTCGGATCGCGTTCTTGTTCTTGATGATGGTAATGTCTGGCTGCCTCTTTCAATGAAAGTATTCGGTGAAGGTTTTATAAACAGCTGGTACAAAGCCGTTGAAGAATTTATGGCTGTTACAGAAGCAGAAGAAGATTATTCTTATGTTGATATTTCTTCGGCATGGACTTATTATCCGCCGGCAAGTTTCTATAGTGGCGAAAATGTTGCTCTTAATACATCGGAAAAGAAAATATCAGAAATCGTAGAAACTGATATTTCTCGTTATATTACAGCAGAGTTTGGTCCTCAGATTGCAGCTGTACAAAACAGAATATTGCAGGAAGGCGCTTCGGCAACCCTTTATAATCAGCTTGGTTTGCTCTATGTTCGTGCCGGAATGTATTCCAGCGCAATTCCTGTTTATCAGCTTTCGGCAAAAATGGGATCAATCCCTGCTATGAATAATCTTGGTAACATTGCTTCTATGCAGAAAAATTATAAAGAGGCAATGTCTTGGTATCAGAAAGTACTTGAGCTTGATCCGGAGAATAAAACTGCTTTGTCTAACCTTAATCGAATCCAGAGTGAGCTGAAGAATGAATAAGAGAGAGTTTAAAAAGTGTCGGGAAAACAATCTAAAAAAATAAGAAAGGTAAAACGATTTTCTAAAAAGGCAGTGATAGGTTCGGCTGCTGCTATTCTCTGTACTGCGCCTGTGGTTCCTGAGGGTGGAGAATTCATCTTGAGTGTATTCCCACACATCTCTTTCCCTATCATAAAATTTGATGAAAGTCTTGCAACCGGCTTTGGTGGTGGAGTTGCACTTACATACAGGCCTGTTGAGTTCTTTAATGTTTTTGCAGAAGGTGATTATAAGCAGTATCGTTTTAATACAAAAGAGGATATTGGTGATATTTCTGTAATCGGTGGTAAGGTTGGTGTCGGATATCATTTACCGATAACTGACCGAATCGGTATGGATATAAATGCCGGTGTCGGATATTACAACTCTACATACGATAACGGACAGGGCTCTTCTGGTTCAAAATCAACTGTAAACGGACTTAGCGTTACTGGTTCCATTGCCTTCTCTTATAAAATCAATCCGGTTTTTGCAGTTTCTGCTGGTGGAGCTGTTGAACATCTGGCTTATAAAGATGGTAAGTTTATTACAAGTGCAGATGTAAATCCTGCTCTTTCTATAAATCTTACTAAAGCTTTTTCTAATAAAGCAAATGTTAGTTTTGATTCTGCAAATTTAAAACCTGTCTTCCCGGTTTTCTATTCATGGTATAACGACAATCCATTCGGCACTATTGAAATCAGCAATCATGAAGATGCTGCTATAACAGATGTTCAGGTTTCATTCTATCACCCTGAGTATATGGGGCAGCCAAAGAATTGTGGTGGAACTAAAATCCTTTACAGGGGCGAGACTCTTACGGTTGATCTTAAAGCTTTTTTCAACGAGCAGATGCTCAACCTCAATGAGAAAAATGATTCTCTTACAACCATTACTGTTGAATATAAATATCTTGGTTCAAAGAGATCTGCTACATTCCCATTGATAGTTCCTGTTTACGGACGAAACAATATGTCATGGGAAGATGACCGCTGTGCTTCTGCTTTTGTATCTTCTAAAGACCCTGCTGCTATGTGGTTTGCCAAGTATGTTGTTTCTACTATCAGAGATAATGTACGTAACGGCTTACCTACAAACATTCAGTATGCAATGGGTATTTTTGAAGCTCTTGATCAGTTCGGTATAAACTACGTAAAAGATCCGACTTCAGCATTTGAAGACAATGTCGGAACAGCTTCAATTGACTTCCTTCAGTTCCCATATCAGACACTTATGTATCGTGGTGGAGACTGTGATGACCTTTCAATTCTGGTCTGTTCACTTTTTGAATCTATAGGAATTAAAACTGCGTTTATTACAGTTCCTGGTCATATTTTTATGGCTTTTGATTCCGGCTTTACAGTAGAGCAGGCTAAAGAGTATTTCATTAATCTTGATGAATTTATTGTTGATGGAGACAATGTCTGGGTTCCTCTGGAAATTACACTTACTGATGAAGGGTTTAATCAAGCCTGGCATAAGGGTGCCTGGGAATGGAATGTTGCCAATAGAAAGGGCAGTGCAATGCTCTACAAGATGGAAGATTCCTGGAAAATCTATAGACCTGTAAATGTTCCTGGTGCAACTGCACGCTTTACTTTGCCGGAAGAACAGTATGTGGCAAAGCTTTTTTCTCATTCTGTTGATCAATTTGTTATGGAGCAGATTGCTCCAAGAATTGCATATTATGAAAATAGAATTGCAGCAGCTCCTTCAGCACAAAACTATAATGATTTAGGTGTTCTGTATGCACGTTATGGACTTTTTGAACTTGCAGAGCAACAGTTCCGTGTAGCCCGCGAGAAAAAATATCTTCCTGCATATTTAAATACTGCAAATCTTTATTTTTCTATAAAAGATTATGAAAGAGCTCAAAACTGGTATAACGAAGTTCTTTCAAAAGATGACTCTGTGATTTTAGCAACTCTTGGTCTGGCACGCTGTTCATATGAACTTGGAGATTATACTTCATGTGATACCTATTATGAGCAGGTATATAATACTAACCATGACCTTGCTAAAAAGTATTCGTATCTGGGTGCATTCGAAGAAACAACGGGAAGAAGTTTCTCGCTTGCAGACAGACTTGAAAATACAATCTGGATAAACAGTCTTGAAAATGAAAAAACTGTTCCTGGTGTTCAGAATGTTCAGAATCAGGTTGCAGTTCAGACTACAGATGTAATATTAAAAACTCCGGCTTCAGAGCAGAAATCACCAGACTTGGAAATCAATAAACAGGTTGCGGTAGTAGTACCAGCAGCTACCGAAGAGAAAAGTGAAAAATTAGAAAAAGAAGAAGAACCTCTTACAGGTGGTGATGGTGATGACGATGCTAATGGAGAAAATTCTGAAGATACAGCAGATAAGATTGTAACTGAAGTTGTCGAAGATACCGTTGCAGAAGAAGCTGTAAATGAGACATACGTTGGAATTGCTTCTGAGCTTGAATTCAGTTTCCTTACAATAGATGACCTTGTAGCACTCGCAGAAGAAAAACTTGAACAACCTGTTCAGCTTGAAAAGACTGAGTTTGTTGAGCCTGCGGAAGTTGAGGTTGCTGAGAAGTCAGAAGTTGTAGTGCCAACAGAATCTTTTGAATTAGCAGAACAAACTGAAATTTCAGTACAGACAGAAATTACCGAGCCAAAAGAACTTGTTGAGACATTAGAACTTGCTGAGGCAACAGAAAATGCAAAGCCTGCTGAAATTGCTGCACAGTCTATAATTACAGAAGAATCTGCCCCTGTAGAACTTGCGGAAAATACTGAAGAAAGCATCGAACAAACAGCAGAAGAAGAAACTCTCGTACCACAGCCTGAAACTACAGCCATAGCAGAAGTTGAAGAACCTGTTATCGATTCTGAGATTATAGTTGCAGAGCCTGTTGAAGCTTCTGTTACTTCTTTAATCACCGACGTCCCATTACGCGCCGTTCCAAGATTTACAACACAGCCATCAGAAGAATGGGCTCCAAAAGAAGCCTACGAAGTAGAGTCAATTCCAGGAATGAAATCATTCGAAGAAGAAATGGGCGTTTACCAGAATGAAAAGGCATTCCTTTATAAAGACGAATATGATTTTGCCGTAAATCCTGGAGAAAAAGTTGAAGATAAAAAAGACACAGAAATTACTCAGAATACAGTTCTTGAAGTAAATCCGTTTACAAGCTTCCTTTCAGAAAAAGAAGCTGCAAAGGTTGAAGCAATCACTAAGTTTAGGCTTGAGAATATAACGGAGAAAGTTTCAGAAAAAATTACCGAGACAGTTTCGGATTCTGTTCCTGAAACACTACCTCAGGTTTTGTCAGAAACTGTAGCACAGACAGTATCAGAAACTATTACTGAATCTATATCTGAAAACACTGCAGAGACAGTTACAAACACTACCATCACTTCTGTTGAACAGATTCCAGTACCTGAAGTTATTCCAGAGGCTGAAATTGCAACATCAGAAGAAACTGCCGTAGCAGTACCAGTAGTAACGGAAACAACGGTTGATGAACCGAATAATAAATCAAAAATCCCAGTTATTGCCGCAACAGCAGGAATTGCCGCCGCTATTGCAGCTTTATTTATAGCAAAAAAAAGGAAAGAAAAATGAGAAACTTAAACAAACTCTTATCAGTATTTTTATTTACAGGACTTCTCTTTATTACAGCATTATCAGTGACAGCCTGTGACAGCTGGATGTCAAATGATAACTTCATGTCAGAGATAGAATCAGAAGTTCACGATGCAAACGCTGCAGAAATCAATGTTTATATTCGTTATGCAAATGCAAAAATGGGATCTACAGAACCTTCTGGAAATACACGAATGAAGGTAGATGTTGCTTCAAAAATTTCGGCAATTACAAGTGATGACTACGGCTTTATAAAATGGGCTGCTTTCTCAACAGAAGATTTTGCAACCACTAAACAGCATTCCAATCTTATTTTCATAAATGAAGATGATTACAACACAAATTTTAAGGATAAAGAACTTCCAGCTTCAGTTGTTAAATTTTCAAATGATAAAAGTCCTTCAACTGAAGTAAAAGTATTATCTTCAAGAACTGATGTTTTTATTATTCCGATTGTAACAAATAGACCTACCTATGTTCAGTCAGTTCCAGCCAATGCGGACTATAACGTTGTAAAAAATACATCTATCCGAATTCTTTTCTCAAAGCCTCTTGATGAATCTACAATTTATGATTCAGAAGGAAACTTGAACTATTCAATTACCACAAGTTCAGCAACCCTTAATGACGATGAAGAAATTGAAGCAAAAGATATTACAGATTTCTTTAGTCACAAATTAAGTGATTCTGGAAAAATGCTCACCTTAAAACTTAAGGAAGAAGAAGACGAAGATGGCAATAAATTAATCAAGAACTTACTTGATAACCGTCAGCGAATTACAGTCATCCTTTATGAAGGACTTTGTGACCGCTACGGTTTTTCAATGAACGGTAACTATACCTTCAGTTTCCAGACAGGAACAAATACAGATACACTTGCTCCAATTATCGAAGTACTTGTGGGTGGACCGGGAGATATTTGTACAGGTTTTGTTTCTTTCCATGATGGAGAAATTGACGGTAAAGCAACAACAGCAGCAAAAAATGCTCCAAAAGATATCAATAGCACAGAATATACAGATGCTTTGCTTGCTCAGCGTGTAAAAGATAAATTAAATATTTATGTAAAGGCAAATGATATTATTGCATCTGGAAACACAGATATTAACCCTGCAAAAGACTTAAGCGAAGATAACGTAAACTACATTGCAATTAGTGCTTCTCTTTATATTGAAAATACAGATGAAAAAGGAAATCCGGTAACTGCAAATCGTGATGATCTTGAAACAACTATTCCAAAGAAAAATAATATTTACATTCCGGGAACAATAAGTGCAAATGCAGAAATAAATAATCTTTTCACAGAAATTGTACCGTTAGATAAAAATGGCACTAAGTATTCTGGAGGAACTATTTATACTTATGATATAAGTGGACTGCCAGATGGTCTTATTAAAATTGATGTCTGGGGTATTGATATGACAGGAAACAGCGGAGGAGATAAAGAAGCTGGTGCCGCATATTATACAAAACACGATAACGGTTACAAATCAATCTTTGTTGTAAAAGATAGTACTCCAATCAATTCTGATTTAGTAAGAAAGAATAAGCTTGTAAAATCAAAATCTGAAGCAGCTCCTTATGGCTGGTACAACAGTGAAACTTTAGGAACAATGCAGCTGTTTGATACTGCACAGGATAAGATTGTTGATAGCGGTAATCAGAAACTTCGTTCATTAGATAATAATCTTTTCTGGTCATTTATTGTAGGAAAGAACAGCAGTACTCCAGATGTTTCATCAAAAGATTGGGTTCGTATTCACAGTGAAACTTCTGGTGAAAGTCTTTTATATTCTCTTAAGAATGCAAAAGCAGCACAGGATGGTCCGGTAGATATTACACTTTACTTAAAAGATGATATGGGCAATATTTCTGAGCCTGTAGTTCTCGACTCAATCATGTATGATAATACTAAGCCAACTGTTAAACTTCTTGATAATTATGGTGACTTTGTAGATGCAAACGGAAATAAAGCTCTTCACAGTTCTAAAGACGCAGTAATCAGCCAGATTCTTAAAGTTGCATTTGAAGAATTAAATGAAGATGATAACGGAAGTGGTATCCGCCGTCTTGAAATACATGTAAAGAAAGATAACACAGAAGTTGCAGTTCCTCTTGATTCACAAAAGTTTAAAGTTGTGTATGCAGATTCAACAATTGAAAATCCAACTCCTTCTTCAACTGGTATTCGTGAAATTAAAATTGCTTCAGATGATCAGGCTTCAACAAATAATCTTAAAGCATTTAATGTAACCGATGCTTCAAAGATTACAACAGGAACCTTATTCATTTACGGACTTACCCTTGGTGAGGATGATGGTGATTATACAGTAACTGTAGATCTGTTTGACTCTGCAATGAATAAAACAACAACTTCTGCAAAAACACTTATTTCCCGAGATACAACAGCTCCAGTCGTTAATAAGGTAAAGGTTCTTAATGCACAGTCACGTACAGTTTATGGTGATGCGACAGCAGCTAAAACCTGGTGGATGCCAAAAGATTATTATGATGAAAACAAAAAACTCACAAAGGTTTCTTTAAATGTTGAAATCAATGAATCTGGCTCAGGCCTTGAATATATTAAGGTAGCAGATGATATCGGCTTTACAACAGATACCAAACTTAAGAGAGACAATAATTATCTTGTTGCTGGAAAAGATTATTCTCTTGATACTTCAAATAATACAATCAGACTGCTTGATAATTATACAGCAGCTCTTAAAGGTTCTCCTGTAACACCAATCGTGATAACTCTTGAGAATGTAGAACTGAAAAAGATAAATGATGATACAGGTAATAAGCTTCATTTGCATGTTGATGATTTTGTAAATAACAGTGGTTCAAATATTGTTGCTGGTACAAGCGGCAGCAATTCGCAGTTTACTGTTTACTATCCTGATGAAACAACCGGTACTCTTATTTTTGCTGATAATACAGCTCCTGTAATTGCAGCTCTCAAAGTAGAAGATACGGCCAATACAACTGCAAACATGATCAGCAAGGCTTATGATAAAGATCATTTTACAGATAAAAAGGATGTCGTTCTTACTCTTACACTTACAGCCGAAGAACTTTCAAAGGGTAGTGGTATAAAGACAATTTACCTTTCAGACAATGCAGTATTTACAGCCGCAACAAAGATTTTTGTAGATGGAATAGAACTTACAAATGGTTATGATTTCTCTGCAGATAAAAAATCAGTTAATTTCGATAAGGTATTTACTAGTGCAAATGTAATAAAATTTACAAATGTTCAGATTGTTTCAGATACAGAAGGGGCTCAGGTTATAACAGCAGGTATCACAGACTTTGTTGGTCTGAAATCTGAAAACAAAAACTCTAATACAATTATTTATGATGTTACAAAACCAAAGATTAATGATAATGATGGTATAAATTGGGTAGAAGCAGATACAGGTGTTACACTTGAGTGCGAAGGTGACTGGGTAGTAGATACACAGAAACTTAAAATCAACTTTACAGAAGCAACTTCCGGTGTAAAACTTATTAAATTTTCAATTCATCTTCTAAACAATACAACAGATATATTTGAAAATCCTTTTGATTCTGGTTCTGACTTCAAACTATATTATAATGATGTAGAACTGATTAAAGGTACAGATTATTCAATTGATTCAAACAAACAATTCATTGTTTTAACAACTCCAAAGACTTCAGGAAGCTTTAAATTTGAAAACCTTAAACTCACAAATACAAATATACAGGGAACTTATGTAATTGACGTTGACTTACTCGATGCGGCAGAAAATACGATTAATTGTTCTAAGTCAATTGCAATTGATAGTATCCCTCCTGAATTAAATGATAAGCTTATAATTCCAGGCGTGATTAATGCAAAAGAACTTATCGTAAATGGTGGTTCTCAAATATTGGCAGAAGATATAGCTGGCTGTGGAAACAACTGGCTTAAGTATGCAGATGTAGGTGGTACAGATAAGGCTGCTGATTCTATTCCAGTTTTGATTACAATCGAAGAACAGGGCTCTGGTATTAAGGTTATTACTTTCGGTGAAAATGCAGTTCTTGATAATAACCGTACACAGCTATGGGCTGTTGATGAATATGGAAATCCTGTTTATGACTTGAAAGAGCCTCCTGCAGGAACTGCTGCAAAATCATATACAGTAAATTCACAGAATAAAACTATTACAATTGATAATTCTATAGATGCTCTGAATGCAAATGGAGATAACCTGAAGTTCAAGGTTATGGTTAAGAATGTAGGTATTGATATTAAAGATACTGAAACCACAGTTTCTAAAAACAAAATTACAGTAAAAGTTCAGGACGTTGCAATGCACGAAACAGGAGATATAGATACCTATGAAAGCTATATTTATTCTGACAGCCGCATGCCTGCAACTCCAACAGATTTTAAACTTATAGACCGTGCATATTCAAAAGATGCCTCTATACCAACAATTGCCGCTTCAGAAAACTACACAAATGAGACAATTGTAGATATGGAATTCAAACTTGACGGTTCAGAAAAAACTGGTTCAGGTTATCATGAGTTTAGAATTAGTGGTGCAAGATTTACAGATAATTCAGTTATATCAATGACAACAATTGATGGAAATGAAGCTGTTTTGTGTAATGGTTCTGCAATTCCATTTGTATTGTCAGAAGACAAAATGACACTTACTCTTAAGACAACTGGTACAAATGCAGAAAACTATGTAGTACGCCAGGCTGTAAAGGTTAAGATTACAAATGTTGAGCTTACAAATGGAATTCAATCTGTAACTTCTGGAACTGAAAGAGAAGTTTTACTCACTGCTTATGACCTTATAGGAAGATATAATTCAGCTGCAAGTGACAAAATCTGGTTCGATAATACTCCTCCAGAATTAGAGAAAATATTTACAGCAAATTACTCTTCAAGTTCTTATAGTGGTGTACCTTCATATTATGTACCAACTATAAATGTTTACCCACATGCAAACGATGAAAATGGAACTGGTGTCTTGATTAATTATGGTACAGAAACAAATGTTCCAACATTCTATACTGCAACAACTTACAATACTGGTTTCTATCAGTATAACGGACAGGTTTCAAGTTCATCATCATCGTTAAATACAAACTTTACTCATGGTGCTGTTCTTGGAATCCGTGCAAAAGATACAACAAAACTGGGCGGTTATTTCACAAGAAAAGATGATACTACACCAAAAACATTCCTTTATTATTCTTTAGATTCTAATTTCTCAAAAACAAAATCAGCTCTTCTTACAAGTGGAACAAACCTCAGTTCTGATAAGCGTGGTTCACGACCTACAGCTACAGATGATTCTGAAGCTCTCTGGTTTGGTTTTACAACTGGAAAATACTCTGCAGTAATTGTCGATGAGGCCGGTAACTGTAGCGAAATATTCCATTTTGCTGTTGTACAGGATACAACAAAACCTGTAAAAGAATGGGGCAGTGGCAGCAATGCAGACAGCCTTAATAATCGTGTTCTTTTGCAGATGCCGGATAACAGTGCAAAGGCTTATACAAATTCAGCCATTACAGTAGCAAATAGTAATGAATTCCGTAGATTCTGGGCATGTTCTAGTTCTGCTTATAGCATACGAACTAAAAAATATGTAACAAAGAAAACTAGTAACAAATATAAGATTCAATTAAATCTTGGTGGAACATATACTTCAGCAACACCAATCACAAAAATTGATGGTTCAGAAGCAAGTACAACAACCTCTTATTCTGACCTTTCTTCAACAATAAGTTCTTCTCCAATTGAAATGTATGCAATCAGTACATTCTATGGTTCTTGGCCTACTAGTGCAGATGGTAATAGTACAAGCGGTAAATACAAATATTCTCCAGTTGTTCCAAAAGGAACTACTTTCCCTAGTGGACAGGCACATTTAGGCTCAAATACTTCTTATTTAGGTAAAGATTATTTCGAATATGGAGATTGTCCTACTTCAAATTCATGGTATATATATGAAACCGATGTTTCTTACTGGCATTCATATAGCTCAGGAACAACTTACACAGATACTTTTTCATGTAATAGTACCTCAATTTCCAGCTATGTAGACTCAAATAATAACCTTATAATTGAAATTCCAAACACCCATAGTACGGCTCCAATTTCAGTATTCCTGCGTGATGGTTGTGGTAACATGCAGTATGTTGTTTGTGGTGTATATACAGATAGTGATACAGATTCCAGCTCATATGGACAAGAAGTTGCCATAAGCTTTGTAGTAGATGAAAAACTTGGTTATGCAGAAACAACAAATGGTATGGTTGCTACTCCAATAATCATGCAGAATCCTTATATGACTTATGTTACTTCTAGTCCAAGTGTAGCTTGGCCTTTAAGTTCAGGTTCAACTGGTTTTACCTGGAATCATAACACTGGTAATGGTGACCAGGGTGGTGAAGGTACAAAACGTGGATTTATAAAAGACTATGTAAAATATGCAACTTATTATAATCCAAATATAGATTATTCGAATACAGCTCAGCAATTTAAGATTGGACTTACCTTGAATTATGATACTCGCTCATATAAGCGTGACTATCCAGAAGATATTCTGTTTAATACAGATTTAGGAAAAGTAACAGATCCTGAGCCTTTAAGTTCTGATTCAAGTAAATCTGATTATACATGTCGTGCTTTGCTTTATTGTACACAGAATTCTTCAAAACCAACTTATGATGAAATTATTTCGGCTGGAGTAAATGTAAAAAATTCTTCTGGTGGTTTTAGAACAGCATGGGTTGGTGTAAAGTCAAGTAACGATACTTCTCTAAGAGATGATTCTACTGAAGAAGATATAAGATATAAGGTTACAGGTACAACAATCCTCCTCGACTATCCAAGGCCTGATTATACAGCCCTTGGCTGGACTATAAATGAAACAAACGGGGAACCTAAACCTTACTACATCTGGTATATTTTTGAAGACCGTGTAGGAAACTATGAAATTGCAAAGATTGTAAACAGTAATGCAACCGGAAATCAACTTACAACAGAAACAAGCGGAATGTTTGACCGTTGGCTTTATGATAATGAAGCTCCAGTAGTAACAACCCGGGGACATGGCTTAAATCCAAACGAAATAACAGCAGATAATATTGCTGAGCTTGTTGCAAGTAACAACGGATTTGTGCCTTATGTGGATAGTGATGGCAATGTTTATGTTCATGCATCAAAAACACATACAAGTTTGCAGAATGGAGCAACTCTTAATTCAACTGCTGGTAATGGAACAACTCATAAAGCAGATGGTCATGAAACTTATTCAATATATAATAACTTTGTTGATCTGGTTGTTTCTGAAAATACTGGTGTTCGTGCATTTGCCTGGTCTACTTCTAACAATGTAAATTTTTCTACAAGTTTTACAGATTCTTCAAGTTGGTATACTGGTTCGAATGTATATTGGTATGTAGGTTGGGGGCCAGTAACAAATTCTGGTGGTCTAGCAAAAGATATAGCAAATGGTTCATTTACCTATGGCTCAAGTTCATATAAGCCGGAGAATGCATATTATTATGGCAGCACAGATTATTCAGGAAAATATTCTGGTACTAAAGTAAATACAGTATTCCCTTACGGAAAACTTAGTACATCAACAGGAACTGAACTCTGGCTCCATGTAATGGACTGGACAGGAAACATTTCTCATTACAGGATGGGAGCCTCTGGCGTAAAATTTATAAATGACTCTGTAGCTCCATCTTATACAACTTCGACAGCAGAGAAATTGGAAACAGGTCAGTATTATATTAAGAAAACTGCTAGTACCCCTCTGTTAAAGATTGCCGGTGCTGGAGAAAAGGCAATAAATGAAGAAAATATAGATGTTTATATTCCGGAAGAGTATTTTGCAGAAACGGGTTCTGGTATAAAGGGCTATTCTTTCAGCGATGATGGAACAGGTATTGCTGAAAAGATAGGTGGAAAATCATATCTTAGTATTCCTTATAATAGATATCATGGTCTGACATCTGATACTTATTATGTATATGATAATGTTGGTAACGTACAAGAACATTCTTTGAATTATGATTTCGATAATAAACCTCCTAAGATTGCCAGTGTTGCCTTTGTAACTAAACTTGATTCTTCAGGTCAGGGTAAATTTGCCGATGTCGAAAATGGTCTAGGAATACAAGGTGTTTATACATCATTTGGAGGAGTAAGATTCTACGAACATAAAGAAAAGAATTCTGACAATGAGGAAATTAATAAGTATTATGATGATATAAGCCATTTCAAAACAGGTGAAGTTCAAGAAATTTATATCACTAAAGAAAATGCTGTTAAATTCCAGATTAATTTTGATTCAGAAATCAAAACAGAAAATGAGTATCTTGATGATATTAAGATTAATCGATGGGATTCTGATACAAGTAAGTGGGTAACTGTAACTTCATGGAAATCAAATAACACATCATGGTGGCTTGGAGAAGGTGAAACTGAATCAACTACTGTAATCCGTGCAATGGGTACTTCAGATAGCAGCGGTTACGATAAACTTACATATACAGCCGAAGGAACCTACTATCAGATTCTTGCTACAGATATTTCAGGTAACTCTAACTGCCAGTATTTTAAGTTGTATCTTGATAAAGCAGCTCCAACTTTTGCAACTACAACTCCAAATCCAGTAGTTACTCTTAGAAAGGGTTCTATTGGTAAAATTGGAAGTACTTACTATTATACAGCTGATAATACAGGTAAACTTAAGCTCAATTTTGCTGTAGTTGATTCTGGAATTGGAAGTGTTCCTGAAAGCGGAACTTATGCTGGGGATTTGAAGAAAATATGGTATAGTTTGACAGGAACAGAAGATTCCTGGACATTAATCGAGGATCCTGCCAATGCAGAAATTCAAATCGCAAGTGGTGATATTGAAACTATCTACTTTAAGGATGCTCTTGGAAATGTTACTAGTGGTTCAGATGTATATCCAGGATTTGCATATACTAATCCAAATGCAGCCACCGGAACAGATCCAAAAGTTATAATTTCAAAACTCAACTTTTATGGTGATGATACAGTTAACGAACCGCTTCCAAGTGCTCCATTTATTGAAGTTGGAGAAATTAAGAAAGATGGTAAACGAGCAAATATCGTAAAACAAATTACAACTTATGGTATGGGTTACTCAGACACTAATCTCAGTTCGAAGAGTACTACAGATTTGGATACACATGTATATACGGAACAAATTTCAGCAGGAACTGTTCTTATAAAAGGTGAAGGTGATGAGATTCGTAAAAGACTTACGATAACTTTCCCAACCTCAAATAATAAGATTATTGGTTATCTCAGATTAAATGATAAAGATGAAAATGGTAATACTCTTACTCCAAGTACTACAGCAGGTATCTACAGTTTGAAAACACTTGAACATGAATTTACAGAAATCTTACCTACAGGAGAAGATGACGATTATAGTCCATTTACAATAAAGTATTATGCAGTTGATATTGTTGGAAATGTGAGTCCGGCTCTTAAAATTATTTATAGTTATGAAAATCCACATAAAGCAAAAGATATTAGATTAATTGAGGATCCTGAACATTCAGATCTTATTAAAACTGATGTCTTACAACAGATGCATGATGATCACCTTACATTTGCGAAATTTCTGACTGTTCCTGGAAGTACAAGTGGAAATCAATATGGAAAGCCTGGTATCCGATATTTTGATGGTGGATATTTGATTGTTCGCTGTTCATTGTTCGATATAGCTGGTGATGAATATCTTGAAACCCCATCTTCAATAGAATTATGGGATATTTGGGGAACCGGTAAAAATGATCGAAAAAAGCGAGGTGTTAGTGATACAGGAGAAGAGTTCTTCAAGATTTATACCTCTGCATTAAATACTGATTCCAACCCTGCAAATGACGATAAGGTTGGTGGTACTACAGCAGATAAAGACCGCTATTATTGTTATGTCGCTTTTAAGTTAAAATATGATGAAGATCAGGATTCCGAGAAAACTCCATCATCTGGTTGTTTCAAGAACAATGATGATTTTGATGGCAGCAATATTTATTTCAAACTTTGCGGTGAAACAAGCTCAGACTACTGGTTGATGTATAAATCGGATGATAATGACACAACCAAAAAATATGGTTGGAAGATTGATGATGCAGCGCCTATGATTGACTCTGCATATGTTCGTTCTGCTAATAATGGTATAAAGGGATACAGAAAAAATGGTTCAATTGAAATTGCCTATGATAATTATGATTCAGGCTGGAATTATAAAACAAATTATTATTCCAAAGATATGATTATCTATATTCCACAAACAAAAATTACTGAAAAATATAATGGAATAAAGTACAAAACAATTGTAACCGGTGGGGCAACAGATATTGATTCAGGCTGGAAGAATCTTGATACAGCAAGTATAAAGTGGAAGAATAACGATTTTAGCAATACAGATTGTTATAGTTTCGAATTACCAAATGTTGCAACAATTCATAGCAGTATTCAATTCTATCTTAAGGATGAAATTGGAAATGTTTCTGAATATATAGTTGGAAATCCTGATCATGGTGATTACACATGGTGGATTGTAAACGACTGTTTAACAAGTGTAAGTGTTACTGCACCTGCAGAAGGCTGGTCAGAAACAGCAGAAAAGTTTACATTTGATGTATCGATTCCAAGTGGAAGTGTTATAAAATCTGTAAAAGCTAAGGTTGGTGGTGAAGAAGTTGCTTCGACAGTTACCTTTAATGACTACAATAAGGGGAATGATACTGATAAACCAATTCAACCAACACTTGATGGTGAACAAGGCTGGTTAAATATATCTGGTATTAAAGTTTCTATTGATAAGAGTCTGATTGTCAAAGGTTGGAACGCAAAAGATGTTACAATTATCCTCAATAATAATGATGAATTAAAGGGTAGTGTAAAGAAGTTTGTTCCAGCAAAACCTCTTGGTGAAGGAAATATTTCTATAAACACAGGAGAAAATGCAAAATCATGGATCTCTGGAACAACAGAATACGTTCTTCCAATTGCATTTACAGGTGGAGCAGGAATAGACAATGTTTCAAGTATTGAAATTGGAACTGGAGAAAATGCTGCAGAAGGAGTATCTGTTGAATGGACTAGTGGTGCAGCTACAGTTACTATTAAGAATGTTCCTGCACAAATCTGGAGTGATCAGAAAGTATACCTTAAGATAAATGGAACAATAACTAAGGAAGTATTTACAATTCAGGCAAAAGCACTTGATGAAGGAAATATTTCAATAAATACAGATGCAGATACTAAAAAGACATGGGAATCTGGAACAACTGAGTATACATTACCAATCACATTCACAGGTGGAGCAGGAATAGAAAACGTAACAAGTATTGAAATTGGAACAGGAGATAATGCTGCAGAAGGAGTAACTGCTGAATGGAGTAGTGGAGAAACTACAGTTACGATTAAGAATATTCCTGCACAGATCTGGAGTGATCAGAAAGTATACCTTAAGATAAATGGAACAATAACTAAGGAAGTATTTACAGTTCCGGCTATAGCTCTTGGTGAAGCAAACATTTCTATAAACACTGCAGAAGATACTAAGAAAGTATGGGTATCAGAAACAACAGAATATGTTCTTCCAATTACATTTACAGGTGGAGCTGGAATAGACAATGTTTCAAGTATTGAAATAGGAACAGGAGAAAATGCTGCAGAAGGAGTAACTGCTGAATGGACTACTGGTGCATCTACAGTTACCATTAAGAATGTTCCAGGTCAAAACTGGAGTGCTCAGAAAGTTTATCTTAAGATAAACGAAACTATAACTAAAGAAGTATTTACAATTCCGGCTAAAGAACTGACTGCTGATGACATTGAAATAGCATCAGCGACATGGAATGATTCAACAAGTTATGAATTACAGGTAACTCTTAAGAATGGTGCTACAGTTAATAACATCACAGCTGTATCAGCTTATAATGCAGAAGCTGCATTCAAGGAAGAAAATGGTACTGTTAATAAGACTGTAGTAGTTATAAGCGGTATGAGAAAACTCTGGGATGGTCCACAAACTGTATCAGTTAAATTCAACAATAATGAGTCTATACAATTTAATGTATTGACAATTCCTCAGAGAGAAATCAAAGATTCTGATGTTACTATAACTCCTACAAATCCGGAAAACTGGTCAGAAAATCTTTCATATGTTGGATTTACGGTTACTTTATCTGAAGGACTTACTATAACAAAAATAGATATTGATGGAAATATCGCTTCAGTACAGGACAATTATGGTGGTAATTATGGTTTACAGGCAGCAGGTGGAACTACAATTGCTAAAACTGTTACAGTAAAAGTTATAACAAATCATGGGGAGGTTGAAAAAGCTATATTCCCAGTTGTTGATTCCAACGCTGCAAATCCAAATGTGAGTGGTCGTTCTGTACTGGGATTGATAAAAGATCTTGCTGCTAAGATTAGTAATAATGACCAGAATACATACTCTGATAATAATATCAGACGTTACAGAGCTACAGAATCAGAACTTGCTGTAAATAATGATGTTACAGAAAAGTCTGTAAAAGAAGCAAAGAAAGCCGCTAAGAAAGCAAAGAAGACTTCGAAGAAAGCTTCAAAGAAGGCAGCTGATAGTTTTGATCAGGTTGTAACACAGCCTCAGATTGTTTCTGACAAGGCTTTGAATATTCCAGAAGCTACACTTACAGATGATGTGACAGTTTCAAAGGAACCAGACATCCTTGAAAACGCTGACAGTATAATTACACAGACTGTAGAAGAAACAGAATCGATTAGTGCAATCAAACCTGTAGCAACTGCTGCTGCTGAAATAGAACCAGCTGAACAGTCTGCTGATACAGGAAAGTCTTCATCAAAGAGTTCGGCAATTGTGATTATGCTTGCAATCCTCGCCAGCTTTGGTGGTTTCTGGTATTATAAGAAGGGTCGTAAGAACTAAAAAGAGATTCCCTCTGAATAGAGGGAATTGTTAAGAGTCTTTTGGAATCCTCCGGTTATACCGGAGGATTTTTTTTATTTCTGCAATAATCTGAATGTACCTTTGATTTCGTACTTTGTGCCAACCCATTCCGGATTCATATCTGATGGGTTTTCAGTATTGTATGCAACACCAAAATCATCGGCTTCTGTTGGAACTTTTCCTTTTGCAAAGAACTTTTCTATAAGCTCAACATAATAAGCGGCAACTTTGTCTTCGCTGTCTTGTGAATAAAGAGCCTTGAATGCAGAAAGGGCAGTAGAATAGTCTCCTGCTTCAAACTTATGCATTGCCTTTTCCCACTCTTCAAGATATGTAAGTTTTGTATCAGTTGCTTCTGACTTAAAACCAATCAGTTCATAAAGACGGATAGGGGTTTTTACATTTACAACCTGAACACGGTCAAGACTTCTTACAAGGAATGAATCAGAAAGATCTGTTCTGGTTGCTTCACTAATCAGAATACCACCTGTATGATACTGCTTATTAACTCCTTCAAGACGGCTTGCAAGGTTTACGTTATTACCCATCATGGTATAATTCTTTTTGTTTTCAGAACCCATATAACCGGCAATCATCTCACCAGAGTTCAATCCAATGCGTGTGAAAAGAGTTCTCTTGTTTTGAACCATAATCTTAAAGGCATCATAAAGATCCTGTTCCATATCATCAGATTTAGAACCAGCTGCAATTTCAATGATGTATTTATTCATTTCAACTTCAGCTTTTTTCATTCTGATTGCAGCAGCACAGGCTCTCGCTGCATGATCTTCCATCTTAACAGGTGCACCAACCAGAGCAATGATAGCGTCTCCTTCATACTTATCTACAGTACCTCGTTCTTCCATTATAAGGTTAGACATTTTTGTAAGGTAGAAGTTCAAAAGAGCTACAAGCTGAGCAGCATTAAGAAGTTCACTAAAACCAGAGAATTTCTGGATATCAGTAAACATGGCCGTCATTTCAACACGCTCACCACCAAGTTTGAAAGAAGAAGGATTTGCAACAATTTCATCAACAACTTCTTTTGAAAGACACTGACTGAAAGCACCAGTAATGAATTTCTTATCTTTAGAAGTGCTGATAAAATTCAAAATTGTAATAGCAATAAAGGTGATTGCAAGAGATATTGTTGGAATAGCAGTACCAATATAGATTTTAGTTATTATAAAGAAAAGGAGCAGCAGAATAATAGCTGTACCTTCAATTAAGCCTCCAACAACAAGCTGCTTTCCTGTACTTTTAATTTTGACAGAGCTGAATCCGTATCCAAAGCACAAAAGAATTGCAATAATAACCGAAATCCACCAGGGAGAATCTGTTACAAAATCTTCTGAAAGTAATTGATTTGCAATTGCGTAATGAACACCAGGGTTAGGATATTTTTCTTCATACTGAGTAAGACCGAAGTCTGTTGTACTTGTAGCACAGGTTCCAAAAATACAGAAAGAATTTTTTACTATATTCTTAAGTGCTTCACGAGAATTTACTAAATCATCAAAAATTTCTCGTGCAGTATTCATATTTTCAGAAATCCATGCTGCAGTTTCATCATCTCCAGCTACAGAATTAAGAAGTTTTTTTTCTGTGTCTCCATATAAAAAGTTTCTGGTAGCTTCATAAAAGGCTTCTTTGTAGGCAAAATAATCATCATAAGTTACATCAGCCTCATCATCAGAAACAAGAGCGTCATGAATATAACCGGTTGCGGCGTCATAATATTCGTATGGAAGATCATCTTCCCAGTAAGTGAAAAATCCATTTTCTTTAAGAGCCTGTAGACTTTCTGCCATTGCTTTTTCAAGAAGACGGATTCTGTAGACTTTCCATAACGGAGTATCGTTATAATCATAATAGCTTACATTTTTCGGATATTTGATTAGTACGGTTCCGTCCTGAGCAAGCGGGATTTTAAGATCTCTTGTGCCATCTGCAAAATGACAGTCTTTAAGAATAATTTTATTGCGTTTTACTTCAATTTCAGGATTTCCAAGATAATTCAAAATTGGTGCAAAAAGCAGCTGTGGATAATACTTTCCATTATATTCCATAATGAGGTAAAGGCGTCTGAGGTATCCATCCTTATCGGCATCTGCGTTTACAAAACCTGCCTTTTTTGAATTGAAAAGAAAATCACTGATAGCAGGTTCAACTCTTGAATAGGAAGGAACCTTTGCACTTTTATCTACACTGATATTTTTGAGTGAAAGATTATCTGTAAGATACTGCTCTGTAGTTTCATCAAGGGCAGGGAAGTCATTACCAAAGGTGAGGGTAAGATAAGAGTTTTCAAAAAAATTTAAGTCATTGGCAAGACTATCATCTGCATTGCGTACAGAATACTGAATGGCGGTTTTAATTCGGTTTTGAACAGTTTCCATTACACTGGAAACATCTTCCTGAATAGTATCGCCTTCAGCTTCAGTTAAAAGCCATGTGATATTTTGTGAAAGCTCAGAAAAATCTTCATCAACATAGTGAGGAAGCTCGCTTTCTACATATTCCTGATTAACTTTTGCCTGAGATTTATCAAGAAAACTTAAATCGAATATAGCAGCTTCTGATCCCAGTTCTTTGAGAACTACGAGCGCATCAGCATAAATTTCACGGGAAAAAGGCCAGGTTCCAATTTCGTTTACAGAGGAATCGTCAATATTAACCATTACAACAGAATCAGATTCCTTGAGCTTTGGCAAGGTTCTCTGAAAAAGATCGGCAATTTGATTATCCAGACTTGTAAAAATTAAAAGGGAACAGATAATAACAGAAATAAATGGAATAAGGAGGTAAGTATACTTTTTCATGTGTCTCTCTCTTAAAAAAAAATCCTGTGCTGGAAAACCAGAACACAGGATTTGCTTTGATTTAAATTATAGGATTATTCGTCCCATTCATAATCTTCCTTTGCTTCACTTGCGCGGGAAGAAGCTGTAACAACTGATTTGCTAGTTTTATCAGAGCCGGCAGCAACACCAGAACCCTTGAGAGATGCACCTTTCTTAATTCCAGTATTTCCTGAAGTTGCAGAAGCAAGACTTTCAATAGTTCCTTTCTGCATTGCTTTGATATTGATTTTAGCTCCGTCTAAGGTAAGAATAAGGCTTGAATTAACACTAGTCTGAATTACAGTTGAAGCAGATAATTCCTGACCTTGTTCGACAGCGATCCATTTTCCTGGTGCAGATTCATATGTAACCTTACCAGTAAAAGATTCAACCTTGTAACCAGCAGCAAACAGTGATGAAGCAGCAAAAATAGCGAATAATACGCATACCAAGTTTTTTAGTTTTCTCATAAATTTTCTCCGAATTTAATGATTTAGAATTCAATATATTATCGTACATTTTTCGGTTATTGTCTACTAGAAAATAAAATTGTATTAATATCTTTTTGACTCTTGAAGAATAAGGATTTTCCGTACATAATTAAAGTATGACGGATGAAATGAACAGAAGTGCGTTCGATAAACTTGTTGCCGGAATGGATGCGGTAGAACGCAGTGATATGCTTGAAAAAATAAATCAGTCTGCAGTTTCTGTTGTTCAGCTTGTAGAAACCGAAGAGCTGTATCCCGAGAAAAATGTCAGTCTGCACATCCGTTTTAAAGGTGAATCTGCTCTTTACAGATTTTTCCTCTGGCTAAGAAGTCTTCTTGAAAAAAAAGATCCCGAAAAAATATACAATGAAGATGTTCTTGCTTCTATGGCACGAAGAATAAATCGTGATCATCCTGGAATCTTAAATCATAAAAATGGTCTTATTGATTCTGTCTTCTATGAACATCTTCGTTCTCTTAGATCTTCAGCTGAATTTTTTAAACCTTATTTCAATATAATAGATGAAAATCCTGGTGACTTTTATGTTTTTCTGAGTTCATTTGTTACACCGGAACTCTCAGATATTATTACAGCAGAAGCAGATCCGTTTTCTCTTTCTTTTGATACAGAGCCTGATCTTGCAACTAAAAACAGATTATTAAAAAATCTTGATAGTATATTAAACAATATTGATGGTGCTGCAAAAAGCAATCTGTATAGTGCTGTAAGTTCACTGAACTGGCTGCGTCAGTTTACAAGGCTTCCGTATATTCATTTTACTTCGCAGTTTACAAATCTTACGGGAAATCATTATACCTGTCCGTATCGAAATGCAGTAAATGATTTTTCTAGTTTTGCCGCAGTTTTCTCAAATGTAATGTCCGTACAGAATGAAGTACTGGAAGCTATGCTGATGTTTTCACAGCGAAAGGAGATTACAAAAAACGCACAGGATAAAGATATTGAACGCACAATCAAAGAGTTTATTGCAAAAGCAAATCAGTGCTTTGGTATAATACAGATGTTTATTTCCAATGTTCCGATTATTAAGGTTGGAAAAATCATCAATGCTGATTATGACTGGCTTCCTGGTAATATAGATGGAGTAGAGGGCTGGTTCCCTAATTTCCGCAGTCACTGGCGAAAGATTATCGATGTTCGCTGGGCAGACTGGCTTCGAGAACGTAAAAAGAAAAATCTTGAAACATATCTTAAGAACGATTTTGAGCTTTCAGAATTCCCGGTAATGAAATACCGGCCGTGGCAGGCTTTATGGATGAGAGTTCCTTTTGCATGTGAGCTTACCGGTGGATTCTTGTCCTGGTTCTGTGAAAATGAATATGAAGATATGATGCCTTATCTGAATGATGTTATGATGGAAGGAGTTTTTATTCGTAATGAAAACCGAATTGAATATTCAGAAGGTTTAAATCTTTTTGCACAGGCAATGAGTCAAATGCAGGAACTTCTGGACCGTCTTGCTCCGGAAGGTGAGTATGGCGCTCAGTTTGAAGAATTTGCTACAAGCCGACTCCGTTCTTTCCAGGTTCAGAATCAGATTGATTCAATGATGACTACAACTGAAACTGAAATCCGTGAATGTGTAAAGAAGTTTGGTAAAGGTGCCAGAATGATTGATAAATGCCTTAGCGGAGTTCTTTCTGAAGAAAGAGATAAGGTTCATGATGGGCTTCAGAATATCAATGTAATAAAGGGACATAACAATAGAGTCTGGAAAGATTCTTTAAGAACCTGCTGGGAAACATTGAAGAAAGCCGTATTCTACCTGTCAGAACTGGAGCCTATTGATGCAGCAACAGAACAGTAATCTTTTTGAGTTCCTGGAATTTCACCGTGATGGTAAAGTAGTGGAGGGTGCACCAGTTTGTGGTCTTACCTTAAAAGCCGCCGGCAGCATGCGTTTCCGCTGGAACGAAACAAATCCGAACAGAGCAAAAGTTTTTCGATCTCTGGGCAGTACTGAAGGTACAATTGTCCCCGTACAGCTCGATCACACTCATATCGTTTATAATGTAAAAAAAGCCGGTGATACTCAGGATAAAATCGGTGACGGAATAATTACCGTGAACCGTTCGCTCATACCAACAGTCACCGTTGCAGACTGTATGCCGCTTTACTTGTATGAGCCGGAAACTGGAGTGTTTGGAATAGTTCATAGCGGCTGGAAAGGAACTGGCATTGTTGCTGACGCAATAAAACTCGCGGAAAAAGATTACGGCGCCCGCGCCCAAAACTTCTGCGTAGTTATCGGCCCCCACATCCGCGCCTGCTGTTACATCGTAAATGAAGAGCGTGCCAAATGGTTTTCCGAGAACTTCACTCCCAACTGCGTAACACCGCTCGAACCCGGCGTAAAAGTATTATGGAACAGCGGCGGCGGCCCCCTCTACAGACTCTCGTTAGAAAAAGCCAATTTAGCTGCGCTCCGCACCGCCGGCGTCCCACAGGAGAACATCTGGATACACCCTGCGTGCACGTGTTGTACCAAAAAAAACGGCAGTTTCATCTACGGCTCAAATAGAAGAGAAACCTCGGAAAATGGTAAACCCGACGCTTTCACAGTAATGGCCGCTTTTATTAAGAGTATTTGATAGTTTCTATAATTTTAGGGATTTCAAAAATGTGGGACGCAGGCAAAAAGAATAAGGGGGGACCCCGCCAACGCAGGCGCTGGCGAAGCTACAGCGCCAAGTGAATGGTGGGGGGATAACTTATTTTTTTGCCGTCGCTGGGACCCGCATTTTTGAAATCCCTAAAATTTACAGTTAAATATTAAAGGGCTCATAACTGAGCCCTTACTGATTAAAGTGGAATATTTCCGTGTTTCTTCAAAGGTTTATTAGTAAAGATCTTTGTTTCAAGGAAGTCGAAACTAGCCACGATTCTCTTACGAGTATCTTCCGGCTGAATAATTTCAGTAATGTATCCGCGCTCAGCAGCAATATAAGGAGTCATGATTTCGTTCTTATATTTCTCTGACGCAGCCTGAACTTCAGCAGCCTTGTTTGGATCCTTAAGCTCTTTAGCAAACAGAATCTCAATAGCACCTTCAGCACCCATTACAGCAATTTCTGCCTTTGGCCATGCGTAAACAAAGTCTGCACCAAGATGCTTAGAACACATAGCAATGTAAGCTCCACCGTAAGCCTTGCGGAGAATAACAGTAAGCTTTGGTACAGTAGCCTCGCTGTAAGCGTAGATTACCTTTGCACCGTGGCGGATAATACCTTTCTGCTCTTCCTGAGGTCCCGGAATAAAGCCTGGAACATCAACAAAAGTAAGAAGTGGAATATCAAAAGAGTCGCAGTAGCGGATAAAGCGTGCAATCTTATCAGAAGCGTCGCAATCCAATACACCACCAACTCCCTTAGGGTTGTTAGCAACAATACCAACTGTGCGGCCTTCAATCTTACCAAAGCCAACTACACAGTTAATAGCAAATTCCTTCATGATTTCAAGGAATGAATCTTCATCGATTACGCAGTTGATTACGTCGCGAACGTCGTAGCCCTGGCGTGGATTTTCAGGAAGGATTTCCTTGATTCTCTTAGCGGCTTTCTTTTCATCAAACTTGAACTTTTCGTTTGGTTCAATCTTGTCGCCAAAGTAGTGTGGGATATAGTCCAGAAGACGGCGTACTTCTTCGTAGCATGATTTTTCATCTTCACAGCGGAAGTGAGAAACACCTGATTTTGTAGCGTGAATTGTAGCTCCACCTAGATCCTCAGCAGAAATGTCCATGAACATTACAGACTTAACAACTTTAGGTCCTGTAATGAACATCTGAGTTACCTTATCAACTGTAAAGATAAAGTCTGTGATTCCTGGTGAGTATACGGCACCACCGGCACAAGGACCAGCGATGATAGAAATCTGAGGAATAGCACCAGAAGCACGAACATTCTGATTGAATACGTTACCGTATCCACCGAGAGCTTCTACACCTTCCTGAATACGAGCTCCACCCGAATCGTTAATTCCGATTACAGGACAGCGGGCATCAATAGCCATTTTTGTAAGGTCGGCAATCTTGCGGCCATGCATGTGGCCAAGAGAACCACCCTGAATAGTAAAGTCCTGTGCATAAACTGCAACTTTACGTCCGTTTATTTTTCCAAAACCTGTGATTACACCATCATAAGGAATGTCTTTTTTGTCCATTCCAAAGCTGGTACAGTTGTGTTTTACACCCTGATATGTTTCTACGAATGAATCTTTGTCGCAAAGTGCATTGATACGCTCAATAGCGTGAAGCTTTCCCTTCGCGTGCTGTTTTTCAACATTGTATTCCATAGTTAACCTCGTATTCTATTATGACAAATATTGAGAAATTGTCAATATGATTAAAGGCCTAGAGAGGCATATGGATGTGTCAGATAGTATTCAATCTGTTCTTTTTCTCTCTGCATTGCATCTTTTTCCGGCAGCCATTCATATTTAGAGCGGAGACTGTCTACGGCAGGAATAACTTCACCGTTAGTTTTTTCAAGGGCAGCAAAGTAATCCTTCTTAAAGGCATTGCAGTCTACACCAAGATTTTTTCCATCATATTGAATATCAGTGATAATCCAGCGGTTCTTTTTGAAGGTGAGGGTAACGGTAGAAGTTACTTTTTCTACTATATAATCAACCTCTTCTCCCTCTGTATAAAGCAGATAATATTCAACCTTGTGAACAGAAGTACTGCCATTCTCAAGTGTAATATTTCCTTCTTTTTCGAGAGGAGCTGGATTTTGATTTTTCTTTTTAAGTTCTACTGCAAGAGTTTCTGCTTTTCCGTCAATCTTAAGGTTTGTAACTCCGTAAATACCAGAGCGCTTGTATTTAGCTTCATCAGTTATATAGAAAAGCCAGTTAGCAGGATAACCGAAGCCGTTGTCATTTCCATAAGCAAGACGCTGTTTATGCATAACATAAATACGGCTTACCATATCACCATAGTCACCGGCAGCTTTTCCATCTCCAAAATCAGAAAGCAGCATAGTATCTTTTTCGTTTACACCGTTCATATAGGCGCGGATTGTCTGAGTTGAAGTGAGTCCGACAGAAGTATAATCTTCGCCGCGGGTTCTTAATGTACTTACAGTAACACAGATAACTATAACTATGATTGTCGCAATTACTGTAAGGGTAGTTGCGTTTCGCTTGATATGGCGTTTTGTATTGATTTTAGAGTTTTGTGCTTTAATATAGGCAGAAACCTTTTCCTCAAAGTCTTTGTCTTCTTTATTATTCTGACTGAGGCGGAAGGCTTCATCAATTTTTTCGAGAGGGAAGTCTGCAACAGGGCGCAGATCTTCACTTGATTTTCCCTTCTTGCGTTTTCCAGGAACATTTACAGCGGTAGAATTAAGCTTGAGTGCATTGTTGATTGCAAGGGCAAGTCCGCTGTCAATTCCGTTAACACAGTATTCAATCGGAAGGAATTTTCGGTCAAAAATATCTGCATTGCGGGCAATAGAATCTGTTGCTGTAAATGGAAGACGGCCTGCAAGAAGTCTGTAGATTATAGCTGCCCGTTCAAAACAAAGTGCAGGAAGGTCTTTTATTGTATCATTCAAAAAACCTGTATGCTGATTGAGAGTTTCTTCTGCGGGAAGTGTATTTGCTGCATAACTGAATAATGCCTCCGGAGCAAAAAGAACTTTTTCTCCATCGATCATAATTCCGCCGGCTCCAACAAATGGAATCGGATTTCCATTTGTGGCTGCAGCAGTAATGGCAGTGCATACAGCTTTAACAGCTGTAAGAGCGTTTTCACCGCCTTCTTCAAAATACTGGGCAAGTGTCTTTATATTTTCAGCATCATTGCCCAGAGGATTTTTAGCACAATAGAAAACGACTCGCTGAAGACTTCCGTTTTTCTCAGCGTCGTAAGATTTTACATCTTCAAAAGTCCACTGACGGAAGTTTTTACCGTCAAAAATCACACCCTCATAACTGAGAATATTATCGTGACCTGTTTTTCCAAAAGTGTACTCATCAAGATTTGAATTAAGTCTAAGCTCTCCGTTTTCTATTGTCAGTAACTGCATTATCGTTTACCATCCGCGCCATAAAGATATTTGAAGTAGTCCATCTTAGTACTGTAAGTAGCAGGGTAATCTTTAAGATTCTGCTTGTAAGATTCCATACTCTTCCAGAAAGTGTAGAACTCAATGTCCTTGTTGTAAGCAGCAGCATAAATTGCGGCAGCTTCAGCATCGGCAGCACCCTTAATTTCCTCAGACTTGCGGTATGCTTCTGAAGCAATTGTGCGCTTGTCGTTTTCAAGACGTCCAAGCCATTCAGCCTTTTTACCTTCACCAAGTGAGCGGTAAGCCTGAGCAACCTGATTTCGGTCCTTAATCATTGAGTTGTAAACTGATTCGTTGAGTTCTGCAGAGTATTTTACCTGGCGTGGAACAATGTCCAGAAGTTCAATACCCCAGCCACGAACCTCGTCCTGTGCTTTTGCTGTCATCTGGCGGCAAAGCTCGCTGCGGCCCTTAGTAACTACCTCGTTTACTGTATCAGCATTTACAAGCTTGTCGATTTCTTTTGTCTCTTCATCTTTTTCTGCTTCTGTATTCTTTCTTTCATTGATGATGTTAGAAGAACGTACGATTTCACTCATACGATTCTGAGTAATAACAGTACGACATGAAGAGTCAACGATATCAGAAAGCTTATTATAAGCATTGTCCAGAGTCTGGAAGTTCTGATAGAAGGCAACCGGGTCAGTAATTCGCCATCTTGATGTAGTATCTACTATTATATACTGATTTTCTTTAGTAGTGATGCTTTGTGGGTCGCCATCAAGAGAAAGAATCAGTTTTGGATATTCAGTTACCTGATCAAGGAAAGGTACTTTGATATAAAGACCTGCTTCCTCGTGAGAATCAACAATCTTACTGAAGCGGGTAATAACAACCTGCTTTCCTTCATTTACGATATAGAATGGTCCTGTCAAAACAAAGAGAATAAACAGAATCACAATAGCGATAAGCCAGCCAATAAATTTTTTCATTGCTTTAGTCATTAGTCTGTCCTCACTTTAGTCCTTAAGATTTTTTACAGGAACAAGATTTTCAAGCTCGCTGTCGATAAGTTCAGGCTTTTTCTCGCTGCCAAAAATCTCTGCCATAGTTTCAAGATAAATACGTTCTTTTGTTGCTTTAGGAGCACGCTTGTATTCTTCGTAAACGGCGTTGAAACGGGCAACATCACCCTTTGCCATGTTAACACGTTCTGCGGCATAACCTTCTGCAACCTGAATCTGACGGTCTGCTTCACCCTGAGCACGAGGGATTTCTGCATTGTATGCTTCCTTACCTTCGTTGATAAAGCGTTTCATATCCTGACTTGCCTTGTTTACATCTTCAAAAGCCGTCTGAACTTCTACTGGAGGAACTACATTCTGGAACTGAACTGTTGTTACGTTGATTCCAAGTCCGAGTGCTTTAAAGTTTTCGTTCATCTGCTCCTGGGCAAGGTTCTGGATTGTAGAACGGTCAGAAGAAATTACATCAAAAATTGCACGGTCACCAACCAGAGTGTTGATTACCGAGCGGGAAATATCACGGATAGTCTGTTCGCGTTCGTAAACATTGAACAGCCACTGCTTAGGATCGGTTACCTTATACTGAATAACCCATTCAACATCTACTATATTAAGGTCGCCTGTGAGCATTTCTGATTCTTCAGAAATATTGTTTTTGTACTCGTTGTTGCGGCCGGCTTTAATTGTCTTAAAACCAAACTGCTCTGCTCGGAGAGTTTTAATATCGACATTGTAGTTTTTGTCGATGCCAAACGGAAGCTTAAAATGCAGTCCGGAACCTACAGTCTGTGTGTATTTTCCAAACCTTGTGATTACTGCATTTTCAGTTTCATCAACTACATAAACACTTGAAAATCCTGCAATTACCGCAATTCCCAGCATAATCAGCCAGAAAAGCAGGGCAGGGCCTACGCTACGTCGTACACGTTTAGCTTTCTTTACTTCTTCGTCAGCCATCTTTGGCGCCTCCTCCTCGTGTCATTCCGAACTTGTTTCAGAATCTTATTTTAAAGATATAGACTAATATAAAAAAATACAACAAAAAAAAGGATTTTAGGGTATAATATTTAATATGGAAGATAAAAAAGAAAAAAAACGTGCAGGTCTTGGGACCAGAATCCTTTTACGAATTGTGACAATTATTGTTGTGGCTGCTATTGTGCTGGGAGCCGGTTATTTTGCATTTAATCGTTTTGCCGGCGTAAAAACAGAAAACAAACTGGCGCTTGTAGACCGTCAGCTTTCTTATTGTCAGGAGCTGGTAACTGCTAAATACCGTTACAGTGACATAATTACCCTGAAAAAAACTTCGGGCTTTGCAAAGAGCTACAGTATTATTAAGTACACGGGGATTATTCGTGCGGGAATTGCTGATATAACTGATGTTTCATACAGTGTTTCGCTCGACGGAAAAACTATAACGCTTAGCGTTCCAGAGGCGGAGGTGCTCGGCAATGAGATTGTGAGCCAGAGTGTTTTCGATGAAAAGCAGAGTATTTTTGTACCTATTTCAACTCAGGATGTTTTTGATGAAATAGAAAAGGCTAAAACTGAAGCAATGGAAGATATGATTGCTGAAGGTGTGCTTGATGAAGCCCGCGAGTATTCCATCCGCATAATCACTCAGTTTATGCTGGCTCTAGGCTTTGAAGAAGTAAAAATCCGATAATACCCTTCCGTCATTGCGAGCGAAGCGAAGCAATCCATTTAATAGATTGCCACGTCGCTGCGCTCCTCGCAATGACGACTAGTTGTACAAAATAAGAAAATTCTAAGAGATTTCTCTTTATTTAACATAAACGCTTGAAATCATAAAACGTTTTTGTTAACTTTAAATACATGTCTACAGTTAGAAAACTTACTCAAGGCCTGAGTAAGCGATATATAGTAAATACAATTCTTTCGCCGGTTGTAATGATCGGCGAAGTTTTGATGGAAGTTGTTATTCCTTTTATAATGGCCAAAATCATTGATGTTGGAATTGCGGGAAAAGACCTGCCGTTTGTTGTTAAATACGGCGCCATTATGGTCGGACTCGCTGTTATATCACTTATCTGCGGTATGCTGGGAACCCGTTTTTCAACAGTTGCAGCACAGGGCTTTGCCTGTACACTGCGCCAGAGACTTTACCGCAAGATTCAGAGCTTTTCATTTGCAAATATTGACCGTTTCAGTACAGCTTCTCTTGTAACTCGTCTTACAACTGATGTAAACATGGCTCAGAACGTGTACAGAATGCTCATTCATATGTGTATCCGTACTCCGTTTATGCTTGTTGCCGGAACAATCATGGCTTTCAGAATGAACTCTCAGCTTGCAGTTCTCTTTTTGATTGCAGTACCGGTTATCGTAATCTCAATCCTTACAATTTCTAATATTGCGCATCCTCGTTTTAAGAAGATGATGGCAAAGTTTGATGCATTAAACGGTGCAATTCAGGAAAACCTTATTGGTATTCGAATTGTAAAGGCTTATGTTCGCGGTGAGTTTGAAGAGAAAAAGTTCCGCAAGGCAGCCGATGATGTCCGCACAGCTCAGGTTCATGCAGAAAGGTGCATCATCTTTATGATGCCTATCATGCAGCTTGTAATGTATGTTTCCATGATTTCTGTAATGTGGTTTGGTGGAAGACTTGTCGTTGGCGGTCACATGCTCAGTGGTGAGCTCATCAGCTTCTTCACTTATGTAACTCAGGTACTTTCTTCTATCATGTTCCTTGGAATGGTTTTTGTTTCTCTCGTAATGGTTCAGGCTTCTAATCAGCGTATTGTTGAAGTACTCGACGAAGTTCCGGATATCAAAAATCCTGAAAATCCTGTTATGGAAGTAAAGAACGGCGCAATCAGCTTTGATAAGGTTGATTTCAGTTACGGTAAGCGCGAAGACAATCTGATTCTTAAAGATATCAATCTTGAAATTAAGAGCGGTGAAGTTGTCGGAATTATCGGAAGTACCGGTTCTTCTAAGACTTCTCTGGTTTCTCTTTTGCCACGACTTTATGATGTTTTCAAGGGCTCTGTAAAAATCGGCGGTGTTGATGTACGCGATTATGATATTACAGTACTCCGTGACAGTGTTGCCATGGTGCTTCAGAAGAACGTTTTGTTCAGTGGTACAATCCGAGACAACCTCCGCTGGGGTAATGAAAATGCCACAGAAGATCAGATTATTGCCGCTTGTAAGGCAGCCGATGCAGACAGCTTTATTACTTCTTTCCCTGAAGGTTATGACACAATGCTCGGACAGGGCGGTGTAAACGTTTCCGGTGGTCAGAAGCAGAGACTTTGTATCGCACGTGCTCTTCTAAAAAATCCAAAGATTCTTATTCTTGATGACAGTACTTCTGCCGTTGATACTGCTACAGAAGGCCGCATCCGCAATGCTCTAAAAGAGCTTGCTCCAGAAACTACAAAAATCATCATAGCTCAGCGTATTTCTTCTGTAAAAGAAGCAGATAAGATTATCGTTCTTGATGAAGGAACTGTAAGTGGTGTTGGAACTCACGACGAACTTTTGAAATCAAACAAGATTTACCGTGAAGTATTTGAATCGCAGCAGCAGGGTAGCGGAGACGCAGACCTTGCAGGAGGTGAAGACTAATGCCACCAGTAAGAAATAAAGGTTTTGGAAAACCAAAGGATGCAAAAAAGACTATCGGCCGCATCCTTCAATATATGGGAAAATTCAAGGCACTCTGGTTAGTTGTCTTTTTATGTGTAATCATCAGTTCTGGTGCTTCTGTAATCGGAACTTACCTTATTAAGCCTGCTTTGAACAATTACATCATTCCGATGATTGGAAGTCAGAATCCTGATTTTACGGGCTTTGCAAAGCTTCTCATTGGAGTTCTTTGTCTGTTTGGTGTTGGAGTTCTTGCTTCATGGTGTAACTCACGCCTCATGCTGTACATCTCTACAAACCTTTTGTACAACGTGCGCTGTGATTTGTTCAGCCGTCTCGAGAAGCTTCCTATTAAATATTATGATGCACACACTCACGGTGAGCTCATGTCGCGCTTTACAAACGATACTGATGCTCTTCGTGAAATGATGAGCCAAACAATTCCTCAGCTCTTTTCTTCTATTATTACAGTTACTTCTGTATTTGTAATGATGATTTCTTTGAGCCCGATGCTTACAATCATCATGCTTGTAACTATGTTCCTTATCACACTGAGCATGGCTGCTGTTGGAAAACGCTCTGCTAAAGCTTTCCGCGAAAATCAGAAATGCATTGGTGAAATGAACGGTTTTATAGAAGAAATGGTTGAAGGTCAGAAGGTAATCAAAGTATTCAACCACGAGCCTAAGGCAATCGAGCAGTTTGAAACTTTGAGTGACAATCTTCGTAAAGCCGGAACAGCCGCTATGACTTATGGTGGACTCATGGGCCCTATGATGAATAACTTCAGCCACATGCAGTACGCCGTTGTAGCTATTACAGCTGCAGCTTTTATGATTCTTGGCGAGGGTGGAGTAATGAGCTTCAACTGGTTTACTGGAATCATGAATCTTGGAACTATTGCAGCCTTCCTTCAGTACACACGTTCTTTCAGCCAGCCAATCTCTATGATGAGTATGCAGGCAAACTCAGTTCTTAATGCACTTGCCGGCGCGGAACGTATTTTTGCTGTAATCGATGAAGAAGAAGAAATTGATGAAGGCGAATATACTCTTGTAAACGCTTATGAAGCAAAAGAAAATGACGGAGCTGAAAAGCTTGTTCAGTCTTATGCTTCAACAGGTGAATGGGCATGGAAGAATCCTGCAGATAATTCACTTCGTAAGCTTGAAGGTGAAGTTGTGTTTGATCACGTTACCTTCGGTTACAAACCTGAGAAAACTGTATTGCATGATATCTGCATTCACGCAAAGCCTGGTCAGAAGATTGCTTTGGTTGGTTCTACAGGTTCTGGTAAGACAACTACAATCAATCTGTTGTCTCGTTTTTATGATGTACCGGAAGGAAACGGCAAGATTACTTATGACGGCATTCCTTTGAATGAGATTTCTAAGGCAAGTTTGCGTAAGTCTCTTGGTATGGTTCAGCAGACAACACACCTGTTCACAGGAACTATAAAAGATAATATCCGTTACGGAAACCTTGAAGCTTCTGATGCTCAGATTTACGAGGCTGCAAAGCTTGCAAATGCCGACCACTTTATCCGTCATCTGGAAAACGGTTACGATACAGTTATCACAGGTGATGGTGCAAGCCTTAGCCAGGGACAGCGCCAGCTCTTAGCGATTGCACGTGCTGCGGTTGCTGATCCTCCGGTACTTGTTTTGGACGAGGCTACTTCTTCTATTGATACACGTACAGAAAAACTGATAGAAGAGGGTATGGACTCCCTGATGAGCGGCCGTACAACTTTTGTAATTGCACACCGCCTTTCAACAGTCCGCAACGCCGACGAAATTATCGTTCTGGAGCATGGAAATATTATTGAACGCGGTACCCACGACGAGCTCATCGCTGCAAAGGGCCGCTACTACTTCCTGTATACCGGAAACAAAATCACATTAGATGAATAAACACTGTCATTCCGAACCCTTCGCAGCATAGCTGCTCGGAGACTCGCTCAAAATGCTCCCCTGGAGCATTTTGACGGCTTTCAGACGTCGCTCCCTAAGTTTCGGGATCTCACGCTTGACACCACACTCCTTTGTGATAGAATTAAATTTATACTATCACAAAGGAGATTTTTTTTATGAAAAAACTATTGGCTTTAGCTGTTGCTGCTGTCATGGCAACCGGCCTTTTTGCTCTTGACCTTGGTGGAATCAAAGGAACCTGGCAGGACAAAAACTGGGATGCAGACTGGACTTTCTCTGCAGATGGAAAAATCGTACTCACAAAAACTAGTACTGGTGAAGAAGTATACACCTTTAAAGATGGCACAGTTCAGAATTTCAAAGTAAAAGCTGACACTTCTGGCGTATCAATTTCTTTTGATTGTAAGGATACAGAACGTTCATATACCTTCAAAAAAGGCATTGCTCTCAATGCTGATCTCGATATGGTTATCGATCCAGACTGGACTACAAAAGACTACGAAACAGTAATCAAATTAAAGAAATAAAATATGACCTTTTTTGCAGGAAAAAAACTTGCAAAATACATATAATCGTCATATATTTAATTTATTGTACGAATTTAACCACCGTTTTTTTCGTACAAACCAAAAACTACCCGCCCCGCGCGGGAAATAAACTAAGGAGAAGTTACTATGAAAATGGTAAAAAAGGTTTTATTGGGATTAGCTGCAGCAGCAACTATAATGGCATTCTTTGGCTGTAAGATGGTCGATGATGAAAATGGCGCAATTCAAGGTAAGAATAATGATTATACTGTGGATTATACAAATGAATCAGCTACGGAGTATAGAGCATACAAATCTACTTCATTACAGCATGCAGGAGCTTTAGTAAAGGTTACATTTGAAAATCCAAATGAAAGTTCATACTGTAAAATGGGTGCAATATTTGATCTTGATGAGAAAAATGGAAAAAGATCTTTCTACATTATGGGATTATCAGCTGCTAAAGATAAGAATTTCTATGTATCCAGATTTGAAAATGTAAGCGATATTCAAGATAAGAATTTTGGTGCAAATGACGAGGCTTCAGATCCAGCTGTTGAAACAGTTATTTGGGATAAAAACACAACAAACGGAATAGGAAGCATTACTCGTCCTGCTTTAGTTGATGGAAAACTCACATATTATCTTTACTACAAAGCTTTTAAGAATTCAGGAGAAAATCCAACTAAAGGTTACTGGGAATGGGGACTTTATACTTTTAGTGATGCAGAGGCAGAACTTGCTAAAGAAGTAATTAAGGACAAAAATGCTAATTTGGCTTCATTGAATGCAATTAAAACAAATGTAAAAGCAGGAACAATTGAAGATGCTTTTGATCTTAAAACTGGAGGAGGAATTCCACAGAACAAAGTTGCAGTTTACGCAAAAATAGATGCTGGAAAAACTCTTACAGGAAGTTGGAAATATCTTGATATGTACAAGGAATCAGAAGAAATTGAAGAATAAATCTTCTAAACTTCTATAAATCCATTAAAATCCCGAAGTCTTATGACCTCGGGATTTTTTTTGTGTTTATACTCGTTCAAAGATAATAAAAAAGAGAAGTTAAAAGTTTATTATTAGTGATGTTCCGGCTTTTATATATTTTATTGAAGCTCCGCTTTGTTGGGAGGTGAGTAATTCCATTTTATCTCCATAGTAGTCGGTATATAGAATGCCTCTATCGGGAAAGCTCATCAACATATCTGAAAATAATTTAATGGAAAGTGTATCGTTGAATTTTAGACCAATTGAAAAATCCATCTTGTATTTTGTGAAACAGCCTGTCTGAATATCATTTGAGGAAAATGGATGTTTTTTTCCATGATGATAGTCGAAACTATTCTGATAAATAAATGGGGCTGTGAAGAAAGACGCTTTTATATTTAATCTGGAAGTTATTTGTGATTTTAATGAAAAGCCTGTAAAAATGAAAATTGAATGCCTGCGATAATCTATTCCGTAAACACGAATTGAATTGTCATTACGAATTCCGTTTCCATTTCCTGCTTCAAATAAAGAAAAAAGGTAATTAAGCTGAAGTTCAGGAATAAGTGAAAATTTACTATACAGATTTATTTCGTAGGCCAAAGCAAGTTCTGTGTTTATGTTTATATTTTTTTCTATAGGATGTTCAGTCCAGCTGTATCTTTCTCCATTATGGTTAAAGTCAGAATCTGTCATGTATGAAGTTCCCAATGGAAGTGAATAATCAAAAAGGGCAGAGACAGAAAAATTATGAAACGAAAAACCTGCAGATAATCCCAAATTAAAAAGACATTTTTGTTCCCAATCCAACTGACTGACTAAATTTTCATCTGAGCCATAGAGGAGCTCGTTTAATTCTCCATAACTGACAGAAAGACGTGGTTCGATTGAAAAATGAAAATCGCTGGCGCTGAAGCACAATGGAGAAGAGAGAATCAGAAAAAGAATTGCTGTAATCAGTTTTTTCATTTTATAAATCATAATACATCGCATCGGTGTTTTTTGAAAGCAATTTCGACTAATGACAAATAATGATGAATTCATTATAATTTTCAGCAATATTTTAAAACAAAATGCTTTAAGGAAGGAATGACAGATGAAAGCAATTGAATTAGAAAAGGCCTATGAGCCAAAGTCTTTTGAAGACAGAATTTACAATGAATGGGACAGCAAGGGCTATTTTAAGCCGGCTTCAGATGAGGCTTCCCCAGTACACGAGCAGTACAAGTGCCAGTGCGCAGACTGCAACAAGAAAACCAATACTTATTCTGTCGTCATTCCTCCTCCAAACGTAACTGGTGTACTCCACATGGGGCACGGTCTCAACAATACTCTCCAGGATATCGTAGTTCGCTATCACCGTATGAAGGGTGATAATACTCTCTGGCTTACAGGTACAGACCATGCCGGAATTGCAACTCAGAACGTAGTTGAACGCCAGCTTAAAAAAGAGGGAAAAACTCGTTTTGACCTTGGCCGTGAAAAGCTTGTTGAACGCACATGGGAAGTAACTCATCAGCACCATGATATTATTGTAAAGCAGCAGAAAAAACTTGGTAACTCAACAGACTGGGACCGCGAGCGCTTTACATACGACGAAGGCCTTTCTGCCGCAGTTCGCGATGTATTCGTAACTCTTTATGAACGCGGTCTTATGTACAAAGGTAAGCGCCTTGTAAACTGGTGTCCTCGTTGTGGTACTGCTCTTGCAGATGATGAAGTAGACCACGAAGATACACCGGGTGCAATGTACCACCTTTACTACGAGTATGCTGACGGAAGCGGAAAAATTGAAGTTGCAACAACTCGTCCAGAAACCTTCTTTGGTGATACAGCCGTTGCCGTAAATCCTAACGATGACCGCTACAAGGCACTCGTTGGAAAAATGCTCAAACTTCCTCTTACCGGAAAAGAGATTCCAATTATCGCAGATGAATATGTTGATATGGAATTCGGAACTGGTATGGTAAAGATTACTCCGGCTCATGACCCTAACGACTGGGAAGTAGGTCTCCGTCATAATCTGGAAGTAATCAATCTTCTTACTCCAGACGGAAGAATGAATGAAAATGTTCCTGAAAAATACCGTGGACTCAAACCAGAACAGGCTCGTGCATTAGTAATTGAAGATTTGACAGCCGCAGGCCTCTTCAAGGGTGAAGAAAAAATTGTTCACGCAGTTGGTAAGTGTTACCGCTGTAAAACAGTTGTAGAACCTTATCTTTCTGACCAGTGGTTCGTAAAAATGAAGCCAATGGCTGAGAAAGCTCTTGATTCATGGAGAAAAGGTGAACTGGTATTCTATCCTAAGAAGTGGGAAAATACTTACAGCCACTGGATGGAAAATATCCGCGACTGGTGTGTAAGCCGTCAGATCTGGTGGGGACACAGAATTCCTGTATGGTACTGTGAATGTGGTGAAACAATCTGTAGCCGTACAGATCCAGTTTGCTGTCCAAAATGTGGTTCAAAAAATATTGAACAGGATCCTGACGTACTTGATACCTGGTTCTCTTCATGGCTCTGGCCTTTCTCTACTTTGGGATGGCCTCAGGAAACTGAAGATCTTGCAAAATTCTATCCTACACAGGCACTGCTTACAGCATACGATATTATTCCTTTCTGGGTTTGCCGTATGATTATGGCCGGTCTTGAGTTTACAGGAAAAGCTCCTTTCCACGATATTTACATTCACGGACTTGTTCGCGACAAGCAGGGCCGCAAGATGTCTAAGTCTCTTGGAAACGGAATGGACCCTCTCGAAATTATTGATATGTACGGTGCCGATGCCCTTAAGTTTACACTCGGATTTATGTGTGCTCAGGGACAGGATGTTCTTATTGATAAGGAAAGCTTCAAGCTTGGAAGCCGCTTCTGTAATAAAGTTTGGAATGCTTCGCGCTATCTTCTTGGTAACCTTGAAGGACGCAACCTTGTTTCAATTACAGACGCAGACCTTACTGAACTCGACAAATGGATTTACAGCCGCCTGAATCACGCCGTAAAGACAGTAAGAGAGGCTCTTGAAGGCTATCGTTATAACGATGCAGCTTCTGCCCTTATGGAATTCTTCTGGAATGAGTTCTGCGACTGGTATGTTGAAGCTACAAAGATTAACTTTAAGAATGGTGATGATAAGGAAAAGGATCGTCAGGCTTCAGTTCTTATGAACATCCTCGAAGAAAGCCTCCGTCTTCTTCATCCATATATCCCATTTGTTACAGAAGAGATTTATGGAAAGCTTCCACTTTCTGAGATTGCTGCAAACCGTAAGGCTGCCGGTACTCAGAAGATTGCTTCAAACAGTGAGTACGTTGGAATGCTTATCAACGCTCCATATCCAGAGGTTGTTGCTGAGCGTGAAAACGCAGAAATCAATGTACGCTTTGATACACTTAAAGAGCTTATCGGTCAGGTTCGTGCACTCCGCGTAGAGTGTGGAATTGATCCTGCAGAAAAAATCAACATTGCTATTCTTGTTGAAAAGGGTAGTGCTGCCGAAGTTGCACGCGAAAAAGTTGAAATGATTCAGCTGCTTGCCGGTGTTGCTAAGGTTGAGTTTGTTGATGCGAAACCTGCCAGCTCAATCGGAACTGTAGGTAAGGGCTTTGAAGCATTCATCCTCGTTGATGAAAGTATCAACAAGGAACAGCTGATTGTCCGCTTCCAGAAAACAATTGAAAAAGAGCAGGGCTATGCAAGAATGAGCGAGAACAAGCTCAACGGAAACTTTGCAAAGCACGCTCCGGCTAATCTTGTTGAGGAAGAAAAAGAACGCCTTGCAGAAAGCCAGCGTAAAATAAAAACACTTGAAAGTTACCTTAAGGAACTTCAGTAGTGCAGGAGGCCGGTTATGAAAAAGAGCATTTTAGGTTTATTGATAATTCTGATTTCTCTTTCTCTGACCGGCTGTTTTAATTTAAAGAACAGTCCTTTCAATGACAGCGAATGGGTGATGCAGAATTATGATAATAACATGCAACTCTACTATCATCACCTTATTCTTAAACCAGACCATACAGTAATGCTGCGCGTTTCATATGCAGATTCAACAAACATTATTGTATGGAACGGTACTTATAAAATCGATTCAAAGAAAATCAAATTTAACTTTACTGAATGTGTGCGCTATGAGGACGGAAAGCCTGTAGCCACTTATGAAGCACAGAAATTTATAAAATATTATACCGGCGATTTCTATTATTCAATTGCGGAACTTGGAGAATCGGAGGATAAAATGAATTATCATCTTGAACTTATCCGACCGAAAAATTATTTCTATGGTGATGCAGTTGATATTTTTGGAAATCGTTTTGAAGAATTTGTGAAGTTTAAATAAGCTTTCTGCCGATAATAGCGGAAGGTATTCTAGAAAGGAGCAGGAAGGAGGTCCATATGTCAAAGCCACATTACGAAATGAAAACAGATAAGCCTCAGAATATGAATGAACAGCAGATGCTTCAACTCAGCAGTATTCACTTTGCTCCATATATTCAGCTTGCTACAGCCCTTATCGGTAAAGCACGTCATGCAGGTGGAAATATGTTCCGCCATCAGATGGATACTTTTGCAATTCTTCTGGACTATGGCTATATAGATCCAGTGCTTCTTAAGGCTTCAATTATTCATGATACAATAGAAGATATTCCGGGCTTTATTCCAGATTTAATTACAAATGCAGATGATGATGGTCCGGAAGTTTTAAAGCTTGTTCATGAAGTTACACGCAAAGAAGAAGAAAACAAAAAGCAGTTTTTATGCCGTATTCTTGATGAGGGAAGTCAGAAGGCCAAAATCCTTAAGTGTGCAGACCGCATTTCCAATATGATTTCTCTTGGTTATGTTACAGACCCAGCGTTTATTGAGCGCTACTGTGATGAAACCGAATTTTTCCTTTTGCCAATGGCTATCCAGGTAGATTTTAATATGTACCAGGAGCTTATAAATCTTATTATGACCCGTCGTCGTTACCTTGAAGATGGCGGCTATTTTGACAATCGTCACAAACCAACTACCAGCGCCGACAGTACCAAATAATTTTTTTTGCATTACAATTAATCTTATTGTATAATAACAAAAAATTTAAAAGTAATAAAAGGTAAAAAAAGTCAAAATGAAAAAATATCCTCTTTTACAGTCCCAGCTGGGCATTATTTTAGAATGCTTAAAATATCCCGAATCAACACAATATAATATTCCTACAATTACCAAACTGGGTAAACAGATTGACAAAAATAAACTCGTAAAATCATTTGAAACATTAATAAATTGTCATTCAATAATGAATAATCGTTATGAGACTACCGAAAACGGCGAAATTGTTCAGTGGCCTGATATGAATATGCCAAAGAATATAAAACTCTGGAATTGTTCAGAAGAAGAATTCCAAAACTATATAAAAAACGATTTTGTCAGAGTATTTGATTTATTTAATGGAAAACCTTTGTATCGAATAGAGATTGTAGAGACTGAAAAAGATGTATATATGCTGATAGATATACATCATTCTATTGCAGATGGTTTTACGTTAGCTCTTTTGGGAAATAGGGAATTGAATGCTTATAGTAAAAATAAGCCACAGATTATAGATACAAAACTTTACGAAATTGCCGAAGAAGAAAATCTGCTGCAACAAACAGAAAAATATCAGCTTGCTAGAAATTATTTTGTAAATAAATTTAAAAATGTAGAATTTGCAACACTTTCAGACTCAAATGAACCAAAAACTGGAAAAATGTTACAGATATCAAGTTTTATTGAGCAAAAGCTTGTGGATGACTTCTGTAATAAAAATGAAATTCGTATTGATTTATTATTTCAAGCAGCGTTTGCTCTGGTTATAGGCAGTTTATCCAGAAAGAGCAATATAGCTTATGGTTCAGCATATCATGGTCGAGCGGGGCTTGCAAAAATGCGTGCATTTGGAATGTTCGTGAATGTTGTTCCCGTTATGACAGATTTGTCTGGAGAATTAACTGTAAAAGAATTAATTCAAAATATTGAAAAAGAAACAAATCTTGCATATCAGAATGCCAATTATCCGGCAGGTCATTTATTCAATGATATTGGCGATTTCCCACATATCAGTTTCAATTTTAGAGCTAATAAAAGCATTCAGGTTAGTTTTAAGTTTGAAGATATAGAATATTATGGAAAAGAATTAAAACGAAACTTAATTCATAACGATTTATGCGTAATTATTCGTTTAACCAACAATGAATATGAGATTTGTCTTGAGTCAAGTGAAGAAAAAAATGATAAAAAGACTTTAGAAAAACTTGCAGAAGCAATCAAAGAGGTTGTTCTTAATTATATGAAAAATATAAATGAACAGCTTAAAAATATAACAGTTATTTCTGAAAAAGAAGAAGAAAAGCTTATTAAATTATCTGAAGGCGAAAAGTTTGAATATGATCAGCGCGAAACCTTAATCGATTTGCTTCGTACACGCGCCAGAAAAACTCCAGATGCAACAGCAGTTGTGTATGAAAATCACAGACTGACTTATAAGGAACTTGATGAACTAACCGATGCTCTGGCAGCAAAACTTATACAGGATTATCATCTTGAAAAGGAATCTGCAGTAGGAGTAATGATTGAGCGTAGTGAGAATATTGCGATATATCCATATGCGATAATGAAAGCGGGATGTGCTTATATGCCATTGGATATAACATTTCCAGCAGAAAGAATTATCTACATGTGCGAAGATGCTGATGTAAGATTGATTCTGACAGAAAAAAAATATGCAGAACAGAAACTGAGAGATTTTAAAGGCAGTATTCTTACACAGGAAGATATCAGCGGATTGAATGTAGGTGCTGATTATAGAAATAAATTACCGGAAGTAAAATCTGAAGATCGTTTTATAATCCTTTATACATCAGGAACAACTGGAAAACCAAAAGGAACAGCTCTTGAACACAAAAACGTAATAAACTTCTGTTATTGGTATGTGGAAACTGTTTGTTTAACAGAAAAAGATCGTGTTGCTGCATATTCAAATTTTGGTTTTGATGCTCATATGATGGATATTTATCCGAGTATAAAAGTTGGTGCAGCAGTATATGTGATTCCAGAAGAAACACGAAAAGATATTTTAGGAGTAAATGAATTCCTTGAGAAACATAAAATAACTGTTAATTTTTTTACAACACAAATTGGTTGTCTATTAAAAAATATGAATCACAGTTTACGTCTTATAATTACAGGAGGTGAGCTGCTTCCACCAAGCGAAAACAATGACTCTGATTTCCGATTTATAAATGCCTATGGTCCTACTGAAACAACTTTGTGTGTCACTACTTATGAAATAAAAGGTAAGAAAAATGGAAAGATAATAGGTCGGCCAAATTATAATAATGATATTTACATCATAGATGAAGAAAAAAGACTTGTGCCTGAAGGTATGACGGGAGAGATGTTTATAAGTGGAGCTGGTCTGGGAAGAGGGTATTTGAATCAGCCTGAACTTAATGAAAAGAAATTTACAGAAATAAAAGTTAAAGGAAAGTGTATAAAGGGGTATCGTACAGGCGATCTTGCCCGATGGACAGACGATGGAAATATTGAATTTATTGGGCGAATTGATACTCAGGTAAAACTTAGAGGCTTAAGAATAGAACTGGGAGAAATCGAAGGTGTTGCTCTTTGTTATGAAGGAATAAAACAGGTTTGTGTACAGGTAGTTAATGATCAGATAGTTATGTATTACACTTCAGAAAAGAAAATAGATGAAACTGCTCTTTCAAACTTCATGGCACAGAAACTTACAGATTTTATGATTCCTTCTATATTTATGAGACTGGAAGAATTACCACTAAATGCAAATGGTAAAGTGGATAAAAGAAAACTGCCAAAGCCTGAAGTAAATACAATAATTTTGAATGAAGCTCCTGAAAATGAAGTTGAGGCTAAGGTTCTGGAATATGCAAAAGAACTGTTGCCAGGAATTGAATTTGGAGTTACTGATGATTTAATACGACTCGGTTTTACATCACTTATGATGATGAAACTTATTCTTAAGATTAGAAATGAAATTGATTTGAAGCTGAATATAGCTGATATCATGCATTATAAAACAATTCGTAGAGTCTTAATGAATAATGATCATGTTTTATGGTTTTATAATGATTATGATAATAAAAAGCCTTTGCTTGTTGTTTCTCAAGGAATTGTAGGAATAAATGAAATAGCTCATTTGTATGATGTATGGAGCAAATTATTTAATCTTATAATAATTAATCCTGTTACTTCAGATTATATTGGAAAAGAAAATGAGTTTTTCAATGAACTTATAGAATTTTATTATTTGAAACTTGAAGAAAAACTTGAACCAGATGTAAATGTATGTGGTTTTGTCGGATTCAGTTTTGGTGGTGAAATTTCATATAGTCTGGCAGAATTATGGGATGAAAGGCATGATAATAAGCCATTTGTAATTATGGGAGATACCTATCTGAATGATACACAAAATCTTTCTGATAAGGAAATTTTAGTAGTTACTCAAGAAATGGTAAAGAAATACTATTTGGAAATACGTAATCAGGATATTAAAGATGAATATCTTGATTTTGTATCTGATGCGTATAACAGGGTTTTCAAGATAACATCCAGAAAAACTATGAAACCATATAATGGACGTGTCATATTGCTGGATGCATTAAAATATTCTTCTGCTACAGAACATAATAGAAAGATTAAAATTGCAAAAAAATATATTCCAAATCTGGAAATAATACCTTTTGAAGATAAAAATCATTTTGGTCTATATCTTGATAAAGATTTAACCTTCTTTTACGGGGAATTGTTAAGAAAACAGATCCAAAATATACAATAAACTATATTTTCAAACTTTACACATAATAAAAATATAGTGTAGAGTTAATTGATTTTGATGAATTGTATTATAAACAAGGGCTTGTAAATACAATTATGTATAATTTAGGAGGAAAAAAATTATGAAGGAATCAGAATTAAAAAAAGGTGATATTTTATTGTACAGTTTTAAAAAAGGGCCAGATTTTAAACCTTTAAAACCAAATCAGTCAATAAAAGACTTTCTTTTTGAAAATTTTGAAGTTTTGATTGATAAACTTATTATCTGGGCTGAAAAGTCACAAACTACTCATGTGGGATTAGCTTATGATTTTAAAAAAGATAAAAATGATGTATTAAAATGTGTCGTTGCTGAAGCAACTCTTCCATATTGTCGTTTGAGAACCCCAGCTTATCCGGGAGATGCTTATATTGTAAAAGTGCATAGATTACCACAAGGTATTGATGGTTCGGTTGTTCTGAACGAACTTCCAGATTTTGTAGAAGAAGATAAACAAAATAACAGCTATGCAATGGCACAGGCTACAGTGGCAGCCTTGATTTGTCTTTTTAGAACTAGAGTTGCAGATAATCATGAAAAAGCCAAAAAACTTATGATTTTCTTAAAATTTATTGGTTATGCTCTGGCTCAATGGATTGAGCCTTTATTTCCTACATATGATGATAAGAAAAAGCCGTTCTTTTGTTCTCAACTTGCGGCCTATTGTTATAATATGACAGCTTTGCACCTTCATGATGAGCGGTATAGAGTAAAAACACCTGTAAATAGCAAAATAGGTGATACACTTATCGATTATCTTATTAAAAATGACATAGCATCAATTCCTGCAGAACTACCTGCAAATACACTGGATGAAACTAAAATAGACCTTTATAGTCCTGAAGTTATTTATTCGCTTTGTGATATCCTTGGTGAAGATGCTCTGAATACTTTTGCAGGGGTTATGAATCTCAATGAACCTCCTGTATTATATTCAAAACTAAAAGCTGATTCAGATAGTTTCTCAAAGTTACTGCCTTCTGTAAAATCTCTTTTGATTACTCTTATGAAGATTTTCGGAATTGAGCTTAAAGATAATAAAGAAGAACTTGCAAAGCAGCTTATAGAGTTCCAGTCTAGTTTTATTATGCCAAGTGATCTTGAGGATGTATTCGAAACTGTCGGAGAGGTAACTGATGAGTAAGTAAATTATATGAAATTTACTTTATAGCTGGTATATATTTGTGGGATATCCGGATTTATGGAGCCTGAAGGAAACTTATAATTCCGATATATAGACTATTTCTCATAAATTCATTATTTTATAGGATATAAAATCTTAATCTAATTTTTTAGGAGATATAAAATGGCAGATGTAAGAGTTGCTATTAATGGTTTCGGCCGTATTGGTCGTTTGGCTTTCCGTCAGATGTTTGACGCAAAAGGTTATGAAGTAGTTGCAATCAACGATTTGACAAGCCCAAAAATGCTTGCTCACCTTTTGAAGTATGATACAGCACAGGGTGGATTCTGTGGAAAGATTGGTGAAGGAAAGCACACTGTTTCTGCTACTGATGACTCAATCATCGTAGACGGAAAAGAAATCAAAATTTATGCTGAAAAAGATGCAGCTAACTGTCCATGGGCAGCTAACAAAGTAGACGTTGTACTCGAGTGTACAGGTTTCTACACATCTAAAGACAAGGCACAGGCTCACATCACAGCTGGTGCTCGCAAGGTAGTAATTTCTGCTCCTGCTGGAAACGACCTCCCAACAATCGTTTACAATGTAAACCACACAACTTTGACAAAGAATGACAACATCATTTCTGCAGCTTCTTGTACAACAAACTGTCTCGCTCCAATGGCTAAGGCTCTTAATGATGCATATCCAATCCAGTCTGGTATCATGTCTACAATCCATGCTTACACTGGTGATCAGATGATTCTTGATGGTCCACAGCGCAAGGGTGACCTCCGCCGTTCACGTGCCGGAGCTCAGAACATCGTTCCAAACTCTACAGGTGCTGCAAAGGCTATCGGTCTTGTAATTCCTGAATTGAACGGAAAATTGATCGGTTCTGCTCAGCGTGTTCCAACACCTACAGGATCTACAACACTTCTTTTCGCTGTAGTTAAGGGTAAGGACATCACTAAGGAATCTATCAACGCTGCTATGAAGGCTGCTGCTACAGAATCTTTCGGATACAACGAAGATGAAATCGTATCTAGTGATATCATCGGTATGCGCTATGGTTCACTCTTCGATGCTACTCAGACAATGGTATCTAAGATCGACGACGATACATACCAGGTAGAAGTAGTATCTTGGTACGACAACGAAAACAGCTACACATCTCAGATGGTTAGAACAATTAAGTACTTCTCTGAGAACTGCTAAGTATAACTTGTTCTAAATAATAAACGCCTGACTGTAAGTCAGGCGTTTTCTTTTTAACACAGAATCAGCACAAATCTGGTAACCGTGGTTATTTTGGTGAAACATTTGTCACAAATCGTATTTATGAATATTGTATTTTAGAGATAGTATAATATAATGAAGTCAATTAAATAAAACACCCAAGGGGCCAAGAATGAAAAAACGTTTAAGATTTTTTTATGTTATTATGCTGGTCGGTTTAGCAGCCTGTCTATTCTCCTGTAATTTTTTTATAAAACCAGAGGATAATCCTGAAAAAACTAACTACACTGTAACCTTCAATGCCAATGATGGAAGCTCAAATCCAAAAACTGCTGTGCAGACCTTTGAAGAGGGAATTGAACAGAAACTAAAAACAGTATCAGTACTTGGCTTTAAAAGAGAAGATTATACTGTTAAAGGCTGGGCGAAAAAGGCAGATACCGAAGCAGTTGAGTATTTGGACGGTGCAGCCTTTACAGCAACTTCGGATATAACCTTATATGCAGTCTGGACTCCAGAAATTGTGAATGTCAGTTACACTGTAGAACACTATAAGCAGAATATTAATGATGATGGATATACAAAGATTGATACAGATACACAGACACTTTCAGGTATAGTTGGAGAAAAAACAAAGGCTATAGCAAAAACTTATATCGGCTTTACAGCAAAAGCCTTTGAACAGAAAACTCTCTCTAAAAAGGAATCAAATATTATAAAGATTTATTATGACAGAGATATAATAACCTGGACTTTCAATGCTGATGGTGGAAACTGGGCAGACGGAAAAACTGAATTATCCTTTAGTGGAAAATATGGGGCTGACTTTTCTGAAGTTCTTGAAACTCCTGTAAAATCTGATGAAAATGCTGATTATAATTTTTATTGTTGGTATCCAGCAATACCACAGATATTCGAAGAAAATCTTACCTTTACTGCCTTGTGGAATATAGATAAAAAACTATGTAAAATTGAACATTTTATACAGAATCTTGATGATGATGGCTATACAAAGGTAGAAGCTGATACTCAGAATATTAAACTTCCACTAATGAGGGTATCTAGTGAAGTTCCAGATGATTACATAAAAGAATATGAAGGTTTTAGATATGACCATCATGTCTTAAATGCTCAGTCAAATATTGAATATTACTATGATAGAAAAATCACATCACTCACATTAAATGCTAATGGAGGACAATTCGCAGGTGGCGAAATAGAATATAGTCTTTCAAGAAAATTCGGTTCGAAAATTGTAATACATATGGGTGAATCTGCATGGCCATCATATTCAGGTTTTATTCTTAAGGGATGGGCTCACTCAAGAGATGCAGCAACTACGGATTATCCTCAGGAACTGTCATTTGAAGTTACAGCTGAAACTTCTGAACTGGTTACTCTCTATGCTGTCTGGGAGCCGGAAGCAAACCTTAATAACAGTGGTCTGAACTTTGATGATCTTGGAAATGATGTAGAAATTATTGCAGATGGAAATATATATAAAGCAATCACTACATTGCAAGGTACATATTGTTACGAGTGGTATTTAAATGATGTAAAGCAGGATTGCGAAGAAAACTCTATTGATTTATCACAGCTTCCAGCCGGTTATTATATTTTGACTGTAAAAGTGACAAATACTGATACAGGCTTCGTTTATGTTTCAACCTTTGATTTACCTATAGTTTTCTAGCACTTATTGAGGAGATTTATTTATGAAAACAAAAATATATTCAATTATTTCATTTTTGATGTTATTCTGCTTTATTTCCTGTAATAATATTGTTTCAGATAAAGCTGAAGCTAATAACGAAGAGGTTTCTGTATCTTTTAGTTTTGGATACAGCAGGGCAATTATTTCTGTGGCAACTCCTGAAAATTATGAATACTCTCTGAAGGGAACCTTTAATGGTGAAACAACAAACTTTTGTAGAAAACTATCCTATACAGACTTTTTGCAAAAAACGTTTGGTATCAAATGTGGTGAGTGGACTTTTGAAATTACAGCATATGATGAAGACAATGCAGTTTTTTCAGATTCACAAAGCGTTACAATCGCTAAAGGTTCAAATAACATTAATTTTTCCCTTCATACAATTCCAGGTGGATATGGTAGTGTTTCTGTAAAGCTTAAGTTCCCGGACAACAAAGGCGTTGCAAAGGTAACTGCTGCACTTTATGAAGATATAACTGCTGCTGATAGCGGAAGATCTTTAACTTTGGCTTCTGATTCAAGCGTAACATTTTCCTATGATTCTGTACCGAGTGGAAAAACACAGATTATTAAATTCTTTTTGTATGACAGCAATAACTTTTGCATAGGAAACTATAGTGAAAGTGTTTTTCTTGTAGCAGGAGACAGTGTCACTGTTACACGAAACCTTGCTGCATTAAATTCTTTTACAGCTACTGTTAGTCTTACTCTTCAAGACCAGCCATATAATGACAGCTTTCTTATATTAAAGGCTGTAAAGGATAACAGAGAGTATACTCTGCAACCAATACCTGCATCAAATTCATATACTGCAAGTTTGCCTCTTGGAGTTTACAATGTTTATAAAGTAAGCGGAGATACAGGTGTAACTTTGACTGTAAGTGCAACTGGTAACTCGAGTGCTGTTGTGAATGTTGAGTCGCCAGAATATAATGCGACTGTAGATTCTATAGAACAGGTCCTTGCTTCATTAACCGGGGAAGAAACAATTATTATTGATGGAAATCTATCAAATAGTGAAATAAGCGTAATACGTAATGAAATTAATAAATCTAGTTATCCTGTAAAACTCGATTTAAGTTATGTACAAGGATTAGAAAAATTGTCAAATTATGCTTTTTATGACTGTACAAAATTATCATCAATAAAACTACCATCTTCAGTAACTTCTATTGGGGAAAAAGTATTTTCCGGTTGTAAAAGATTAGAATCAATAGAAATACCAGATTCAGTAACTTCAATCGAATGGGGGGCATTCCAAAACTGTACAAGTTTAGAATCAATAGAACTACCATCTTCTGTAACTTCAATAAAGAATCGGGCATTTGATGGCTGTACAAGTTTACAATCAATAGAAATATCAGATTCATTAACTTCTATTGGGGAATGTGCATTTTTCGGTTGTAAAAGTTTAGAATCAATAGAAATCCCAGATGCAGTAACTTCAATTGGTGATTCTACATTTAATGGCTGTGAAAAATTGGCCTCAATAAAACTGCCATCTTCATTAACTTCAATCGAGGACTTGGCATTTAATAACTGTAAAAGTTTAGAATCAATAGAACTACCATCTTCAGTAACTTCTATTGGGGAAAAAGTATTTTCCGGTTGTAAAAGTTTAGAATCAATAGAAATCCCAGATTCAGTAACTTCAATTGGTGATTATACATTTAAAGGTTGTGAAAAATTAGCCTCAATAAAACTGCCATATTCATTAACATCAATTGGAGATAGTGCATTTTTTGGCTGTAAAAAGTTAGAATCAATAGAAATCCCAGATTTAGTAACTTCAATTGGAGACTCGACATTTTATGGCTGTGAAAAATTAAAATTAATAAAACTCCCAGATTCTGCAACATTAATCGGGAAAAAGGCATTTTACGCTTGTCGTTTAGAATCAATAGAAATCCCAGATTCAGTAACTTCAATTGGAAATAATGCGTTTGAAAACTGTTTTATTTTAGCTTCAATAACAATCCCATCTTCAGTCACTTCTATTGGGGAATTTACATTTTCTAACTGTGATAGTTTAGAATCAATCGAAATACCATCTTCAGTAACTTCCATTGGAAATTCTGCTTTTGAGTACTGTGAAAGCTTAGCGTCAATAGAAATTCCATCTTCAGTTACTTCACTTGGGAATTCAGCATTTAGAGGTTGTAAAAATTTAGCCTCAATAAAACTGCCATATTCATTAACATCAATTGGAGATAGTGCATTTTTTGGCTGTAAAAAGTTAGAATCAATAGAAATCCCAGATTCAGTAACTTCTATTGGTAAATTTGCATTTTATAATTGTGCAAGTTTAACATCAATAAAAATACCATCTTCAGTAACTTCAATTGAAGCTGCTACATTTGAATTATGTGAAAAATTAACAACAATAGAAATACCAGATTCAATAACATCAATCGGAGAATCTGCTTTTGAATACTGTGAAAGTTTAGAGTCAATAGAAATTCCATCTTCAGTTACTTCACTTGGGCCTTCTGTGTTTAGTTGCTGTAAAAAATTAACTTTTATAAAGATACCAAATGAAATAACTTCAATTGAATATTCAACATTTGATGGCTGTGCATCATTAACATCAGTAGAACTACCATCTTCATTAACTTCTATTGGGGGATTTGCATTCTCCGGTTGTAAAAGTTTAGAATCAATAGAAATCCCAGATTCAGTAACTTCAATCGGAGCTTATGCATTTAAGGATACAAGTTTAACATCAATTGCACTACCGACGTCATTGACTTCTATCGAGGAATCTACATTTTCTAGATGTGAAAGTTTAGAATCTATAACAATACCGTCTTCTGTAACTTCAATTGGAAGAGGAGCATTTTCCAACTGCTCTAGTTTAACATCAATACAAATACCAGATTCAGTTTTATCAATCGAATCAGAAGTATTTGATGGTTGTAAAAGTCTAGCATCAATAGAAATACCATCAGCTGTTACTTCTATTGGGTATTCAGCATTTGCTGGCTGCTCAAGATTAAAAACAATACAAATACCATCTTTAGTTGTCTCAATCGATGGTCGGGCATTTTATGGCTGTGTAGGTTTAAAATCTATAACCATTCCTGCATCTGTTAACAGCATAGGTTCTTTAGTTTTTGTAGGATGTGCGAATCTTACAGATGTATATTTTGAAGATCCTGATTATTGGTTTATGATAAAACCAACCTGGGAAAAAGAGGCCGTTGATTTAAGTGATTCAAAACTCAATGTGGAATATCTTAAAAGTAATAATTACTGGGAAAAAATAACTGAATAACCCATAGTTCAACAACTATCCCAAAGGACTCCTTGCGGGGTCCTTTTTTATTGAGTTTTCTCTGCTTTTTGTGTTAAAATCAGCTATTCAAAAATAATAATTTAATAATAATCATAGATTTCTTTTTTTGTGGAGCAGTTTATGGATTATGTTTGGATTATTGAGGTGGATTCTTTTTGCGCTGTGATTATGGGAATCCTTTTGTACAGCCTTTTTAAGAATTACGACAGGCAGACAAAACAGCGTTATTATATGAGGGCAATAATTGCCGGGATTGTTTCTTTTTTATGTGATGTAAACTGGGGGCTTATTGAAGGCGGTTTTATTCCGGAGCCTCGAGAGGCTAATTTTCTGACTAATGCGGTTTATGAAATTTCTTCTGTCATGATGGGCTATTACTGGCTTTGTTATGTAGAAACTGCGCTGGATTCAAGGTTTATAAAAACAAAATATCTTAAGCACATTGCTAAGCTTCCGGTAATTATCATTATTGGTGGGGTAATAGCTTCTGTTTATAATGGTGCACTTTTTTATATTGATACCAATAATTTTTATCATCGCGGCGACTATATTATGCTTCATGTTGCAATGTGTCAGCTTTATACAATTATCACGTCTGTTCATGCATTTATAAAATCGCTTGGATGTAAGGTTTGTCTAAAGGCAAAGGAATATAAAATTCTTTCTATGTTTTTGATATTCCCGCTTGTGATTGGAATCATTCAGATTGTTGTGCCTGCTGTTCCAAGTGTGAGTGTAGGGGTAACCCTGGCATTCCTGTTTGTTTATATTGATTTACAAAATCTTTTGATTTCAGTGGATGCTCTGACTGGTCTGAATAACAGAAATCAGCTTATAAGATTTTTAATCCCCAAATTAAAGGCCGGCGCAGATAACGACAAACTTTATGCTTTTATGCTTAATGTAAATAAATTCAGAAATATTAATAATTCTTACGGGCATTATGAAGGCGATATGGCTCTGATTCGCTGTGCAAATGCTCTTAAAGCTGTAAATGATAATACAGCAAATTTTATTGGACGTTATGATAGTGATAAATTTATTATAATAGCTGAACTTGATGATGAAGAAGATGCTATGCGTCTTTGTGAAAATGTAAGACAGGCATTGATTAAAGAATGCGAAAAAGATGGAATTCTTTATGATTTGTCATTTAGTTTTGGATTTGTAAAGCATACGTCAGAAATGAAAAAAATGGAGTCGTTTATTTCTGCAGCTGATAAGAAATTAGCTGAAGCTAAAAAGGAAAAATAAATAAAGGGTGGTTTCATGGGTCTTTGGTGGGGAAAATGGGAGAAACCACCCTTAGAAATACTAATTTAAGAGGCCGAGTAATGCTTCTTTTGGCTGTACGCCTACTGAAGATTTATAGAGCTGGCCGTTTTTGAAAGTTGCAATGAACGGAATGCTCATAACGTTGAATTGCTGTGCCAGATCTGGTTCGTCGTCAACGTTTACCTTGCAAACTTTGATTTCAGGATGCTCTTCTGCGAGTTCTGAAACGATAGGGCCGAGCATGCGGCATGGGCCACACCAGGTTGCCCAGAAATCTACGATAACCGGTTTGTCCGATTCCAATACTTCCTTCTGGAATGTGTCTTTAGTGATATTAAGTTCTGCCATAATTTTATCCTCCAAATGTAGTTGCTGTACACTTAAAACTGTATTGTGTACAATTAAAATATACTCAATTTAGAATGAATTGTCAAGTAAATTGTATGCAATTTAATTAAAAATCAATTGTTATTATTTTTATTTTTTTTCAAAAAAGCTATTGACTATTTTAATATTACCTAGTAAACCTATGGGTAATAGAACAACAAAACACCCGGTAACACGGGTTTAGAAGGAGACTTAAATATGAAAAAAATTATCGCTTTTACAGCCGCAGTATTTGCTGCAGCAAGTTTGTTTGCCGCTTCAATTAAAGTAGGAGCTACTCCAGAACCACATGCTGATCTTCTTAATTTGATTAAAGATGATCTTAAGGCAGAAGGTGTTGACCTCAAGATTATTGAGTTTACAGATTATGTTACACCAAACGAAGCTGTTGAATCAGGTGAAATTGATGCTAACTATTTCCAGCACATTCCATATCTTGAATCATTCAATTCTGAACGTGGATATCACCTTGTAAATGCTGGTGGAATCCATGTTGAACCAATTGCTCTTTATTCAAAGAAAGTAAAGAATATTAAGGATCTTAAAAAGAAAGCTCGTATTGCTATTCCTAATGACCCAACAAACGAAGGCCGTGCACTTCTTCTTCTTGCTGATGCTGGTCTTATTACTCTTGATCCAAAAGCTGGAATCACTGCTACAGTTCAGGATATTACTTCAAATCCTCTTAAGCTTAAGTTCACAGAAGTAGAAGCTGCTTCTCTTCCACGTGTACTTGCTGATGTTGATGCGGCAGTAATCAATGGAAACTATGCAATTCCTGCTGGACTTTCTGCAAAGAAAGACGGACTTTATGTTGAAGGTTCTTCTTCTCCATATGTAAACGTTATTGCAGTAAAAGCTGGTAATGAGAACAAACCAGAAATCCAGGCTTTAGTAAAAGCTCTCAAGAGTGAAAAAGTTCGCAAGTTCATAGAAGAAAAATATCCAAACGGTGAAGTTGTTGTAGTATTCTAATTAAGCGGTAATCGATTACCGAAAAGCGGTGGTTGAGCTTGTCGATGCCACTGGTCTAAATGCCCTGTCGTATAACGGCAGGGCATTTTTATTTGCATTGAATAAATTTAAGTCTTATAATTTTTTATATGACAATTACTATGATTTTTCAGCTGCTGGTAGTTCTGGCAGCGCTTTATGTTGGTTCCCGTTATGGAAGTCTTGCGCTTGGTGCAATTTCTGGAATAGGGCTATTTATTCTTGTGCTTGTTATGGGAATGAAGCCTGGTAATCCGCCGACAGATGTAATCTTTATTATCGTTGCGGCTATTACCTGTGCAGGAATGCTTCAGGCTTCCGGTGGTATGGAATGGATGATTCAGCTTGCAGAAAAACTGCTTAGAAAGCATCCGAATCAGATAATCTTTCTTGCTCCTTTATGTACATTTTTTCTGACTGTACTTGTTGGTACTGGCCACGTAGTTTATACGCTAATGCCGATTATTGCAGATATCTCCCTTAAAAAAGGAATCCGCCCGGAGCGTCCGTGTGCAGTTTCTTCAATTGCGAGTCAGGTTGGAATTACCTGTTCTCCTATTTCTGCGGCTGTAGCTTCTTTTGTTGTAATTTCGGGGCAGAATGGTTTTGACATTAATAACATTCAGGTTATTGCAATTACAATTCCATCCTGCTTGTGTGGAATTATTGCGGCGGCTCTTGTTTCTTATAAGCGCGGAAAAGATCTGGATAAGGATCCTGATTTTCAGGCTCGTCTTGCCGATCCTGAAACTAAGAAATATATGTATGGCTCTGATGCTTCTGTTTTAGGAAATGAAGTTTCTAAGCAGGCAAAGCTTTCTGTGTACATCTTCCTTGGAGCTATTGTAGTTATTGTGTTTTATTCGCTTTTTCAGATTTTTGGTCATGATATCCGCCCTCAATACATTACAACTCTTGCGGATGGAAGTCAAAAAGTTTCGCGGCTTGCAATGAATATCATTATTCAGATTGTTCTTTTGACTGCTGCGGCTTTTATCATCATTTTTGCAAAGGCTTCTCCAAAAAAGGCTGTGGCTGGTGCTGTATGGCAGAGTGGCATGGTTGCTGTTGTTGCAATTTACGGAATTGCCTGGCTTGCAGATACTTATTTTTCAAATTATCTTGGTGTGCTCGAAGGTGGGCTTAAGGGAATTGTAGAGCGGTTTCCATGGACCATTGCCTTTGCTTTTTTTGCAGTAAGTGTTCTGATTAATTCTCAGGGTGCAACTCTGGTAACTTTGCTGCCACTTGCTTATAAGCTGGGAATTCCTGGACCTGTGCTTCTTGGTGTAATGCCAAGTGTTTATGCTTACTTCTTCATTCCAAATTATCCGTCAGATATTGCAACCGTAAACTTTGACCGGTCTGGAACAACGAAGATTGGAAAATATCTCTTAAACCACAGCTTTATGTTGCCGGGCCTTACCAGTGTAATTACTTCGACGATTGTGGGCTCAATTCTGGTGAAGATATTTTATTGATTTTGCAGACGTAATCACAGAAACTGCAGATATCGCTGCACTTGCCGGGGAGCTTTTTTCCCTGTGAGCGCAGCGATTTTTTTATGCCGTGTCGACGGTAGTGAGAAAGGCCTTCTTCGTAGCAGATTTTTATCATGGGGTTTGCGGCGGCTTTTTGCATTATTGTTTCAAAGCTGTCTGTGATATGGCCTATGAAGAGGGCGGGATTTTCGTTTGCAAAGCCGCAGCAGGGAGCTATATTGCCGTCGGCGTGAACGTAGAGAATCTGGCCGGGGCCTTCGCAGTAGTCTTCGCGGAACCAGCGGCGGGCCTGCCAGGCGCGTGAATCGTCTGAAGTATAGGTACGGGGTAGTGTGTAGACGGGGATGGCGGCTGGGGGCGTTGTGGGGGTGTCCCCCGCAGAAGGGGTAGCGAGCAACGAAGTGCGAGCGAGGGGAAGGCTTTCCCCTCCTTTATTTTCATCTTCTACCGTCTGAATATTAATCGAATCTTCTCCAAAAATCTCCTGAACAGCGCGGATAAAAGTTTCCATACGTTCTGCACTCTGGCCGTGATAAGAATCCCAGCTCAAGCCGATTTTTCCGTCGTAGCCGGCATCATAGAGAGTTTGGAGTTTTTCGCAAAGGTCAGCCTCATCTCGCCACCAGTCGCCGTTTGTCATAATCTGGTCAAACATAAGGTCGTGAGAAATTGCCGCCTTTGTCACTTCAATCAAAAAATCCAGATACAAAAAAGGCTCGCCGCCAGAAAAGCCTATGCGGTCAATTACGGGCAGGGGAGCGCCATCCGGGCCAGACTGTCCGGCATTTTCTACGCAGTTTTCAATTAATCTTACGGCATCTGCAATTTCCAGTTTGTGAGGAATGCGGTTTATAAAACAATGCTCGCAGTGGAGGTTGCAGTCGGTAGTTGTAGAAAAGATTATTTCGGTGGGGTGGAAGCCTTTTGATTTCATATAATTATTATGTAAAAGAGGGCTTGTCGGGTCAAGAAGATTTTTATTGACAGCTGAATAGACGTGATATAAAATCTAGTCAGATTGACTAAGACTAAGCTGACTAACTTATATAAGGAGGCCTCTATGTGCCAGATGAATGTTTTGGAAGCAAAAACTAATTTTTCAAAGATTATTGCAATGCTTGAGCGCAAGGAAGAAAAAGAGGTGATTATTGCCAGGGCGGGAAAGCCGGTGGCTAAGGTTGTACTTCTCCCAGAAAAAAAAGACATTGCTTCAAAGCTTGGAATGTTTAAGGATGAGATGAATGTTCCTGATATAGATGATAAAAGTTGGGATCCTTGCGGATGGACTCAGGAAGAACTAAAAGAAATTTGGGGAGATTTGGTTTAATGAATATTTTACTTGATACGCATATAATATTATGGGCGCTTTTTAAGAGAGAAAATTTATCTCAAAGAACTATCGAACTGTTATCGTCTGAAGAGAATACAATATTCTATAGTATTGCTTCGATGTGGGAATTTGCTATAAAACACAGAAAACACCCAAAACAAATAACTCGAAGTGGTGTTGAATTTATGCATTACTGTGAGCAAATGGGCTTTTCAAAACTTCCAATAGAAGATAGACATGTTTGTTCTCTTGAAACTCTTGAACAAAAGGAAGGTTATCCTGAGCATGAAGATCCATTTGATAGAATTCTTCTTGCACAGGCAAAAGAAGATAATATGGTTTTTCTTACACACGACAGAATGTTTCTGACTTATGATGAACCTAATGTTTTTCTTGTCTAATTTTTTACATTGAATTTGTATCTAAAACTCATTATATTTTATTGTATATCGTAAATTTCCCTGCATTGTTTGTGGGGTAAAAAGGAGTTAAACGATGATTAAGACCGTTAAAGACGTTGATTTGAAAGGCAAACGCATTATCATGCGTGTTGATTTTAACGTACCAATGAAGGACGGAGTTGTACAGGATGATACTCGTATCATGGCTGCTCTTCCTACTATTAAATACATCCTCGAGCAGAACCCACGTTCTCTCGTTCTTATGAGCCACCTCGGCGATCCTAAAAAGGACGTAAAAAAGGCTCAGGAAAAAGCTGAAAAGGCTGGAAAGACATGGACAGACGCTGATGCAGAAAAGTTCATCAACGGAAAGAACCGCATGAAGCCGGTTGTAGAATACTTCGCTTCAAAGCTCGGAAAGCCTGTTACCTTCCTTCCAGATGCACTCGGACAGAAGGCTGCTATTGATGCTCTTCCAGAAGGAGCTGTTGCAATGCTTGAGAACGTTCGCTTCCACAAAGAAGAGACTTCTAAAGACGCTGCAGAGCGCGATGTAATGGCAAAAGAACTTGCTACATACGGAGACATCTTCGTAAACGATGCTTTCGGTACAGCTCACCGCGATCAGGCTTCTACTGCTTCTATCGCAAAGTTCATGCCAGTTGAATCTGTTGGCGGATTCCTCATGGAAAAAGAAGTTAAATACATTCAGCCAATGGTAACAAATCCAGAAAAACCAATGACTGCAATCATCGGTGGTGCTAAGGTTTCTTCAAAGATTGCTGTTCTCGAAAGCCTTATGAAGAACGCTTCTACACTCATCGTTGGTGGTGGTATGGCTTATACATTCCTCAAGGCTCAGGGCCACTCAATCGGTAAGTCTCTTGTTGAAGATGACTTCCTCGATACAGCAAAAGATCTTCTTGCTAAGGCTGAAAAAGCTGGCGTAAAGATTCTTCTCCCAGTTGACCATGTTGGTGGTGCTGAGTTCGCTGATAAGGATCCAGTTGCAGTTGATGCAGTTGACCTCCCAGACAACCTTATGGGTATGGATGTTGGTCCTAAGACTGTTGAACTTTACAAGAATGCAATTCTTGCTTCAAAGTCTATCGTATGGAACGGACCTGTTGGAGTATTCGAGTTCGAAAACTTTGCAAAGGGAACTGAAGCTGTAGCTCGCCTCGTTGCAGAAGCAACATCTAAGGGGGCTATGACTGTAGTTGGTGGCGGTGACTCTGTTGCTGCTGTAAACAAGTTCAACCTTGCAGACAAGATGAGCCACGTTTCAACTGGTGGGGGAGCTTCTCTCGAATTCCTCGAAGGAAAGACACTCCCAGGTATTGCTATTTTGGCTACAAAATAAACGTCATCCCGACGATAAAACGTCATCCCGAACTTGTTTCGGGATCTGCATGACATATACGGTGGTTGAGTTCGCTAAAGTACTCAGCCACCGTGTTTTTTTTGGAATTACTATGATTTACAACAACATTCTTGAAGCAATCGGACACACACCTCTTATTCAGTTACAGAAGATGGTTACGCCTGATATGGCACGTGTCCTCGTAAAATTTGAAGGACTTAATGTAGGCGGTTCTATTAAAACCCGTACTGCTTTTAATATGATTCTTGATGCCGAACGCCACGGCCTTATAGATAAAAACACAGTAATCGTTGAACCGACAAGCGGTAACCAGGGAATCGGTCTTGCACTTATTGGTGCGGTTCGTGGTTATAAAACTGTAATCATTATGCCGGACAGTGTTTCAGAAGAACGCCGTAAGCTGGTTAAGCATTATGGAGCAGAGGTTAAACTTGTTCATGACAACGGCGATATTGGTAAATGTATTCAGGAATGTATTGATACTGCTTTTTACATGCAGCATATGGATCCTCATGTTTTTATTCCTCAGCAGTTTGAAAATCCTGCTAACCCGCAGATTCAGCGTGAGCAGACTGCAATAGAAATTCTTGAAGATGTAAATGGTCCAATAGACGGTTTCTGCTCTGGAATCGGTACGGGCGGAACTCTTACAGGAATTGGCGAAGTATTAAAAGAGAAAAATCCCGAAATTACAATATGGGCTGTTGAGCCTGCACATGCAGCAATTCTTAGTGGGGGTAGTGTAGGTACACACCTTCAGATGGGCATTGGTGACGGACTTATTCCGCCGATTTTGAATCAGGAAATTTATGATGACATTTTTATCGTAACAGATAGTCAGGCAATCAGAACAAGCCGCGAGCTTTCACGCAAGGAAGGAATTATGTGCGGCATTTCCAGCGGAACAAATGTTGCTGCTGCGCTTGAACTTGCAAAAGCTCTTGGCCCTGGTAAAACTGTTGTTACTGTACTTCCTGATACTGCAGAACGATACTTCAGTACTCCGCTTTTCGACGAGGATGTGGAGTTTTAATCAGTCTTAAAGGTATTGCTATTTTGGCTGTAAAATAATATAAATAGTGCATAAAGCAAAAGGCAGAGACGCCAGTTCTGGCGTCTCTGCCTTTTTTTATTTAACAAAAATTTCCTTAGCTTGTGGAGGCTTCTTATGAATGGTATTGTTGACGCATTGTGGGTAGCAGTGTCGGGGGCACTGGTATTTTTTATGCAACCGGGATTTTCAATGGTGGAATCTGGTCTTACCCGTGAAAAAAACAGCATAAATGTCGCAATAAAAAATCTGACAGATATCGGTATATCTCTTTTTGTTTACTGGCTTGTTGGTTTTGCATTGATGTTCGGTAAATCTGCCGGAGGATTCTTAGGTCTCACTGGATTTATTCCTGGTGCAAGCGGAAATATTGATTTTAATACTGGTACATTCTTATTTTTCCAGGCAATGTTCTGTTCAACAAGTGCAACTATTGTTTCTGGTGCTGTTGCAGAACGAATGAAGTATTCTTCTTATATCATTTCAACTTTTCTGATGTCACTGATTATTTATCCGATTTTTGGTCACTGGGCTTGGGCAGGTATTCAGCCTTCATTTATTTCTGATGCTCAAGGCTGGCTTAATAAAATCGGATTTGTTGATTTTGCGGGTTCTACTGTAGTTCACTCAGTTGGTGGTTATGTCGGACTTGCCGGAATTATTGTTCTTGGTGCAAGAAAGGGACGTTTCCCAAAAGGTGAAAAGCCTCGTAATATTCAGGGCTGTGATGTTCCGATGACAGTTGCCGGTGTATTTATTTTGTGGTTCGGCTGGCTTGGCTTTAACGGTGGTTCAACACTTGCCTTCAATGATATAGTTCCTCAGGTTCTTTTGAATACCTGTATCGGAGCTGCAACCGGTATGCTTTCTGCTTTATTTACAGGCTGGGCATTTAAGAAGATTCCTGATGTAAACTTTGTAATTAACGGAACTCTTGCAGGTCTTGTTGCAATTACAGCAAACTGTCATTGTGTTACACCTGGTGCAGCTGCAATAATTGGTGCTGTCGGTGGGCTTGTGATGCTTGCCGGTTCTTTCCTTCTTGAAAAGTTTAAGTTAGATGATGCTGTAGGTGCGGTACCTGTTCATCTTTGTGCCGGTATCTGGGGAACTCTGGCCGTAGGTATCTTTGGTCAGCCGGAACTGCTGGGGACAAATCCTATTTTTGGAAGTCAGTTCCTTGCCCAGCTTATAGGAGTTGCTGCTTGTGGAGTCTGGGCTTTTGGTCTTGCTTTTATTGGTTTTAATATTTTGAATAAGATTCTTCCTCTTCGTGTTTCTTCTGAAGATGAAGATAAGGGACTTAATATTGTTGAGCATGGAGCTTCTACAGAAATTTTTGACGTGTATGCAAAAATGCAGGAGCAGGCAAAGACTGGAGATCTTTCGGTAAGATTGCCTGTTGAACCTTTCACAGAAATAGGACAGATTTCTTCATTATATAACAGTGTTATGGAAAAGCTGGAAGAATCTTCAATGACAGAAGAAAGTTTTGGAATTCTTATGAAGTCAATTCCATATGCGCTTTTTATGCTTGATGCTGAATGGAATATTAGTCCTCAGTATTCTGAATCTACTCCGCGTATTCTTGGATGCCCTAACCCTGAAAATTACAACTTCCTGCTTCTTATGGCAAGAATTCTTCCGCGTGATAAGACTCAGGCTTTACAGAGATATCTGGGAAATCTTTTTTCAACAGATTTTACTCAGGTTGGGGTAGAGACTTTGAATCCTATTCGAGAGATTCCTGTTTCAATACGCACAGGTGGCGCAGATGGAAAGATTGTTAAGAAGATTATAAACTTTGAGTTCTCACGAATTTTAAATAATCAGAAAACAAAGGTTCTGCATGTAATTGTTCATGCAAAGTAAAGTGAACTGATGAGTGACCTTCGGGCTTGTCCCGAAGGTCTTTTTATTTTAAAGATTTCAACATCTTCTTGTTTTCATACATTGCCTGATCGGCACGTTTGAATACATCACAGAAGCTGGTATCGCGTCTGTGGTCATAAACTGCAAAGCCGGATGCAAATGATTTCTTTTCAAAAAGTGGAACATCTTTGTTAATTTCTCTTATAGATAAATCATCTACAGTCTGTTTAAGTTTATCAATTTTTTCGTAATCGTCATTCTGCAGAATAATTACAAATTCATCGCCGCCGATTCTGAAAACCGGACTATGTTTAAAAATATTGCAGATTGTTTTACAACAGGAGATTAAGTATTTATCTCCCACTTCATGGCCAAAACTATCATTTACAATTTTGAGATTATTAAGATCACATTCACAGACTGCGAATTTTATGCCTTCTGCCTTGCATTCTATCATTTTGTTAAAATCTTCAACAATATCATTATATGAAACACGGCTATGAACTTTAGTCAGGGCATCATGATGAGAAATCTTTTTTTCTACGTTGATTGTTTCAATCATAACATGGCGCAGCATATTCTGAATACAGATATATAATAATACTGCGGTAACACAAATACTCATGTATCCGGAATTGATTTCCCCATTTATTGTATTTGCTGCCTGTCCAACAATCATAATAGAAGTAATTAAAAGAATGTTTATAAGGTATCGAATTTTTGCTCGGATACCATTCAGAATAAAAACAAAAAGTACATATATAAAATCTAAGACACAAAATAAAAGATATGACCAGTATGCATTGCCTCTGTGAAAAATACTGTCAGAATCAATATAGAAAACAATTCCAGTGAAAAGAGAGATAACCTCTATAATGACATTGAGTGTCATAATTATCAGCATTGGTTTTACAGACTTTCTCATTCCGCTGCTTCGTGCAAGACAGATTCCAAGGTAAGGGGAAATACAGAATTCTGTAAAGGTTATAAACCAGTGAATCTTTTGAGAAAAAAGATTTGTCTTATCTGATAATACACCGCAGTATTCAAAACATGCTCCGATAGCTGCAAGAATAAAAGTAATTCTGAACCATTTTATGTCATCTTTATTAAGAATAGTATTCTTGCCGACATCGATAGCAAGGATAATCATACTGAGAACACAGATTATTATTGTAACTGTATAATTCGGATCCATATTTAGATTTCTCTTACTACTATTATAAACTACATTTTATGAATTTTACAAAATAAAGTTTTTCTGTTTATGTGCTTTTATTAACAACTTGTTAATTTCTTTGCTTTAGTTCTGTTTCTGTGATATAATAGATGTCTGATAGTAATACTATCAGTAGTATCACTATCACAGGAGTCTCTTTTTATGAATGATGTTCGTGTTATCGAGGTAAAGGAAAATATCCTTGCCGACAACGACAAAGAAGCTCAGATTCTTCGTGATAAACTCAAATCTAAAAAGACCTTTCTTATGAATCTGATGTCGTCTCCGGGGAGTGGAAAAACAACTACGCTTCTGCGTACTGTTGAACAGCTAAAAGACAAAATCAAAATTGGAATAATGGAAGCAGATATTGATTCTGATGTTGATGCAAAGACTATGGCCAGTGCCGGCGTAAAGTCTATTCAGCTTCATACGGGTGGTATGTGCCATCTTGATGCTGCAATGACTGAGCAGGGCTTGAATGAACTGAATTATGATGGACTTGATCTTGTTGTGCTTGAAAACGTAGGAAATCTTATCTGCCCGGCAGAATTTGATACAGGGGCAGCTAAAAATGTAATGATTCTTTCTGTTCCGGAAGGTCATGATAAGCCGCTTAAATATACTTTAATGTTCAGCAAGGTTGATGCCCTTATCATCAACAAAATTGATGTAGCACCTTATTTTGATTTTGATATGGACAAACTGCGCGAATATGTGCTCAAACTCAACAAAAATGTAAAAATCTTCCCGATTTCTGCAAAGACTGGGGAAGGTGTCGAAGAGTGGTGTCAGTGGTTACTTGATGAGGTAAATGCTCATAACAAGTAAAAAACTTCCGTCATTGCGAACCGAAGGTGAAGCAATCCATATTGTAGATTGCTTCGTCGCTTCCGCTCCTTGCAATGACGTAAATAAAGAGGAAATCAAACATGGCAGAAGTTAGACCTTTAATTCTGGAGCTCGGTCAGAAAATTACAGATCGACTCGGTAGAAAAATAAATGAAAATGACCCTGAGTACTGGGGATTAAATGAAATCGTAACAGACGAGATGGCAGAAGTTGCGCTCAAAATGGATGTGCGTAAAACTGTTACTCTTTCTCAGCTCGTAAAACTTACAGGTAAGTCGGAAGAATATCTTGAAAAAATCATGATGGATATGGCAATTGCCGGTCTTATCGAATATAACTGGGAAAATCCAAAACGCGAAAAGCAGTACATTCTGCCGATGTTTGTTCCAGGTAGTGCTGAGTTTACAAACATGAATCAGAAGCAGCTCGAAGAGCATCCAAAGCTCGGACGCTTCTTTGACCGCATGACCTTTGAACCTCTTACTAAGGTAACTCCAATGGTACCGGAGGGAGGGGCTGGTATTGGTATGCACGTAATTCCTGTTGAAAAGGCAATTGAAGCAGAAAACACAAGTGTCAGCGTAGAACACATTTCTCACTGGCTCGATAAATATGATGGAAAATATGCTGCATCACCTTGTTCATGCCGCCTTAGCCGCCGTACTTACGAAGAAGGCTGTGCCGATGATCCTGAAGACTGGTGTATCGGTGTAGGCGATATGGCAGATTACCTTGTAGAAACAAAACGCGGTCACTATGTTACCCGCGAACAGGTTTATGAGATTTTGCAGCGCGCAGAAGACAACGGCTTTGTTCATCAGATTACAAATATTGATGGTGAAAATAAGATATTTGCTATCTGTAACTGTAACGTAAATGTCTGCTACGCTCTCCGTACTTCTCAGCTTTTTAATACTCCAAATATGTCACGCTCGGCTTATGTTGCCAGAACCGAAAGCGACAAGTGTGTTGCCTGCGGACGCTGTGTAGAATACTGTCCGGCCGGTGCGGTTAAGCTTGGTCAGAAGCTCTGTAAAAAAGACGGAAGCCGTGTAAGCTATCCAAAGCACATTCTTCCTGATAATCATAAGTGGTCAGAAGCAAACTGGGATGAAAACTACCGCGATACTGCGCGCATCAACTGTTATTCAACCGGTACTGCTCCTTGTAAAACTGCATGTCCTGCACACATTGGTATTCAGGGCTACTTAAAGATGGCAAGTGAAGGCCGTTACACAGAAGCTCTTGAACTGATTAAAAAGGAAAATCCTTTCCCTGCAGTTTGTGGACGTATCTGTAATAAACGCTGTGAGGCTGCATGTACACGCGGCACAATCGACGAAGCTATTGCTATTGATGAAGTAAAGAAATTTATTGCTCAGAAGGATCTGGATGCTAAGGTTCGTTTTATTCCTAAGAAGGTAATTCCTTCGAACCGCGGCGAGTTCAGCCAGAAGATTGCAATTATCGGTGGTGGACCGGCAGGTCTTTCATGTGCTTTCTATCTTGCAGAAAAAGGTTACCGTCCTACAGTATTCGAAAAGAACAAGGTTGCCGGTGGTATGCTTGTTTACGGTATTCCATCATTCAAACTTGAAAAAGATGTAGTTGCTGCCGAAATCGACGTAATGAAAGAAATGGGCGTTGAAATTAAGACCGGCGTAGAAGTTGGAAAAGACGTAACAATCGCACAGCTTCGTGAGCAGGGCTACAAAGCCTTCTATATTGCAATCGGATGTCAGGGTGGCCGCAAGGCTGGCGTTCCTGGTGAAGATGCAGAAGGAGTAATGACTGCTGTAGACTTCCTGCGCACGGTTGCAGATGATCACGACTTTAAGGTAAGCGGCAAGACTGTTGTTGTTGGTGGTGGTAACGTTGCAATTGATGTTAGTCGTACTGCATGGCGCTGCGGTGGAACTGATGTTCAGCAGTTCTGTCTTGAGCAGCGTAATGAAATGCCTGCTACTGTTGAAGAAATTGAAGAAGCCGAGGAAGAAGGAATTAAGATAAACTGCGGCTGGGGTCCAAAAGAGATTCTGACAAAGGAAGGTAAGGTTTGCGGAATCGTATTTAAGAAGTGCGTTTCTGTAAAAGACGAAACAGGCCGTTTTAATCCAAAATATGATGAAGCTGATACTCTTACTGTTGAATGCGATAATGTTTTCCTTTCTATTGGACAGGCAATTGTATGGGGCGACATGCTTGCTGGTTCGAAGGTTGAGCTTGGCCGTGGAAATGGTGTGGTTGCCGATGCTGTAACTTACCAGACTGCAGAACCTGATATTTTTGCAGGTGGTGATGTTTACACAGGTCCTAAGTTTGCTATTGATGCAATTGCTGCCGGTAAGAAGGCTGCGGTTTCTATTCACCGTTTTGTACAGCCTCATTCAACCTTGACAATCGGCCGCGACAAGCGTGAGTTCATTGAACTTAATAAGGAAGATATTCTTGTTGAAGGATATGACAATACACCACGCCAGGTTCCTGGTTCAAAAACTACAGACAGTAAGTTTGCAGAAACAAAACTCTGCTTTACAGAAGAGCAGATTAAGAAAGAAACTGCCCGCTGTTTGAGTTGTGGTCAGAGTATTGTTGATGAGAACAAGTGTATTGGTTGTGGTGTTTGTACAACTAAGTGTGCGTTCGATGCAATTAAACTTCACCGCGAGCATCCAAAGGCAAGCAGAATGACTAAGAGCGAAGATAAACTCAAAGCAATTCTGCCAAACATCCTCAAGCGCGAAGTAAAGATTCTGTTGAATCCGAATAGAAATTCAATGGAGAAGTAAAATTACCCTGACAAAGGAGACATATATTCGTCATTGCGAGCGTAGCGAAGCAATCCATTAAATAGATTGCTTCGTCGCTGCGCTTCTCGTAATGACGCGTAAAATTATGCACGAACTAGGTATCGTCTTTCACGTAATCAAGCGTCTCGAAAATCTTGCCGCCGAACAGAACCTGCAGCAGATTCAAAGTGTAACGCTTGAGCTCGGAGAGGTAAGTGGAGTAGTACCGGAGTTTCTTGAAGACGGCTGGAAGTGGGCAGTGAAAAAATCTCCCATTATGGAAAATGCCGCCCTCAAAATAGAAACTCTTCCTGCCGTAAGCTTCTGCAATGTCTGCGGTAAGACTTACGGCACGGTTGAAAATGGTAAAACTTGTCCGCACTGCAAAAGCGAAGATACGGTTTTGCAGACGGGCAATGAAATGAATATAAAGGAAATTGAAGCGTGTTAGGAGGTATATGACATGTTATTTCAACTTTATGGATCAACAGTAGCAACTCAGTTGCTTGGTTGGTGTTTAGTTTTCCTCGGTCTCATTCTTTTGAATGAACTTGGTAGAACAAAGTTTGGTGGTGTTCTTGTATTCTTCATCGTTCCTGCTGCATTGACAGTTTACTTTATTGTAGCTGCTATCGGAAAGAACTCATTTGCCTCAGAATGGTATGTAATTAAGTATATGGGCGGCTGGTTCCATTATGCTAAGTTGTATGCCGCGACTATCGGATGTATTGGTTTTATTTTCCTTGCAAGAAAATGGACTGCTCTTGGAAAAGCTGAATGGTTCAAATGCTGGCCATTTATTATCGTAGCTATCAACATTCTTATTGCAGTAGCTTCAGATTTCGAATCTGCTGTCAAAGGTGGAATCTCTGGTGGCTGGTGGGTATCAAACGAAGGTGTATTCCTTTACGGTGGATGGTGGAACCTTCTCAACGGTCTCGCAGGTATCATCAACATTGCTTGTATGACTGGATGGTGGGGAATCTACTCATCAAAGAAAGGAAAACTCGAAAAGCAGGATATGCTCTGGCCTGATATGACATGGATGTTTATCATTGCTTATGATGTATGGAACTTCGAATATACATATCTGAACCTTCCAACACACTCATGGTACTGCGGTCTTGCACTTCTTCTCGCTCCAACATTTGCAGCTACATTCTGGAACAAGGGTGGCTGGATTCAGAACCGCGCATTCACTCTTTCAATCTGGTGTATGTTCGCTCAGGTTGTACCATTCCAGTTGACTAAGCCATTCTCTGTACTCCCTTCTGTTTATGCAGGAGCTCCTCAGGACGGAACTGGTGCACAGGCTCTGTATGATGCTTCTATGGCTATCTACAATAATCCTGCAATTGCCAACAACGGACCTGAAGTTCAGCAGGCTATCGCTAAGATGGGAATTACAGCTGATCCAAAAGCTCAGGGTGTAATCGCTGTTCTTGCTCTTGTAATCAACGTTCTTGTTCTTGCTGCTATCTGTAAGAAAGCATTTGCTACAAAGACAAATCCATATACAAAAGAGATATGGAAAGGAACAAAGGATTTCGAAGAAGCTATGGCTCGCGCTGAATAAAAAAAATCCCCGGTTTTGACCGGGGATTTTTTTATGCCAGTGCGGCAAACAGTATATCTACTGAAAACATAAGGGCTGTACCTAGTACAACTCGTAAGGCAGGTCTAAAACGGCCTGCTTTTTTTATTTCACTTTCAGATTTCTGTGATTTTTTCCATGCGAAATAACATATAATTCCCCAGACTGCAGTAACAACAACAGACATTGTTGTTCCTACTGTTGCAATTTCGTGAAGCATAACTGCTGTATCTTCTGGAGTTTTAAGTGCAGTAAGGAATGGCGGATAGAAAGTAACTTCGCCATGATAAATGTGTTCTGCGGCGAGAATTACACTTCCTCCATAAAGCATCTGCTGAAGAACTGAGATACGGTTTTTCCATTCAGGTTTATCTTTTAATGCAGTGTGTTTGATTACACTTGTTACAATTGCTTCTGCTAAAGGCGCGGTAAAACAAGCCATATAGGCCTCCTTATATTTAATATATAACTAATTCATTATATCATATATCTGATAGTAACGCTATCACTTTTTTTTCACCATTGAAACTCCCTGTCAAATTTACTAAAATGCATTTATATAGAAGTCTATAAGGAGTTTTTATGGCACGTACACATTATATCGCTGGAAACTGGAAGATGAACACAACAAAGGCAGAGGCTGTTGCTCTCGCAAAAGACCTTGTTGAACAGTTGAAGGGTAAAACAAACAAATATATGATTGGTGTTCCTTTTGTATACCTTGATGCAGTAGCTCAGGTTGTAAAGGGATCAAACATCATTCTCGCAGCTCAGGACTGTGCTGCTACAGATAACGGAGCTCACACAGGTGAAGTTTCTTGCGCTATGCTCAAGGATATCGGATGTCAGTGTGTAATCCTCGGACACTCAGAGCGCCGCCACGAAATCGGTGAGTCTGATGAACTTATCAACAAGAAGGTTCGCAAGGCTCTCGCAAGTGGTCTCGAAGTTGATCTTTGTATTGGTGAACTTTTGAGCGAACGCGAAGCTGGTGAAGCAGAGCAGGTTTGTGCATTCCAGCTTTCTGCAGGTCTTGCTGGCGTAACAGAAGAACAGATGAAGAACGTAACAATTGCTTACGAACCAGTTTGGGCTATCGGTACTGGTAAAACAGCTACTCCAGATGACGCTCAGGCTATCCACAAGTTCATCCGCGGATACATTGCAAAGCTCTACAACCAGAAGGTTGCTGATGAAGTAATCATCCAGTACGGTGGATCTATGAAAGCTTCTAACGCTCCAGAACTCCTCGCACAGCCAGATATCGACGGTGGTCTTATCGGTGGTGCAAGCTTGAAGGCTGAAACTTTCGTACCTATCTGCGTACTCTAATTATATTTCGAAAAATACTAAAGGTCGGCAAGCACAGTTTGCCTCTGATCCTTTTTTTTCGATAATCCTATAAAGAGCTGCTGGTGCAGCTCTTTTTTTAACGGATTTACTATTATAGTCTTGTGAAAAATTCATCGTTTTTTATGCGTTGTTACTGACTACAAGCATTTATTTTCGTGATAAATTTCTGACTTAGATTATTCTTTTTAATTTTTGTCGGATTGAGTTATGAAGAAAATATATCTTGCAGTTACATTTATTTTTCTTTCTTTTTTTAAATTTCCGGCTATTTTTGCACAACAGTTTCCAGTTCGTGACGGGCGAATTGTTCAGATTTCTGAGGATTCCTCAGGCTCCCTTCTTTCAGTTAGTGACAACAGCAGTATAATTGTTTATGACTTGTCAGATTATTCACAGATTTGCGAGTTATATGATGAAAAAGTTTCAAAAATGTCATTTTATGAAGAAGGCGACAGTAAATACTTTGCCGTAATGACAAAAGACGGCCAATATATAGTAAGAAAGTTCTATTATTCTGACGGCCAGTGGCATTGTGAAGATGGCGAGCCTTATTTTTATGCTGACTGTGCAGATAAAACCGGTAAAAAATCCCTGACAGCAGTTTCTTTCAGTAACAATTCAGATTATGTAGCGGCTGCATTTAATGACAATACAGTTCAGGTTCATTTCCGTCTGCGTGTTACTGCCGGCTCAATTTCTCATTCAATTACAACCCATAAAGCATCTGTTTTCGGACTTGAATTCAGCAGGAACGGTGAATATCTTGCAACTGTCTCAACAGATGGAATCGCTTATATCTGGAACAGTTATACCAGCTCTCTTATTACCAGAATTACTGGTGTTTATGCACGAGCCCGGGTCCCAGTCTGTTTTACAGAAGATTCAGTATACATAGTCAGTCTTGAAGGAAGAAATACCTTCCGTATTTCAGATTTCTCTGGTAATACTCTTTATTCTATTTTAACAGGCCGCCCGATTACAGCAATTAAGCCTCTAAAAGATCCTGACCTTATAGCAGTCAGAAATGATAAGAATGAAGTAATGGTTTACAGCATTTCTTCCAGAAGACCTGTTTCTGTTACATCTGTTTCTTCTGACTCAGAATTTACAAGTTTTGAATTTTCACTAAGGACTGATGTAATGTATGCAGGTTTTGCAGATGGAAAAGTGACTTTATTAGAACCTCAGCCATACATGGATGATACATCTATGCTTGTAACTGATTCAACAATGACTGGGACTGGGAATGTTTATGCAAATCGATTCCAGAGTTTTTCAATTTCTGCTGGTGCAAATTATCTGAATAAACCGTATTTGATTTCTGCGAATTTAAGAGGGGAGTATTTATATTCTGATGCTATTGCTCCTTTCTTTATTGGCGGGGGAATGTTTTGCAGTGTTGGTTTTCCCGGAAAAGATTTTCCTGCAAGTTATAAGATTGGTGAGCAGCAGATAAATCCTCCTGAATTATTATCTGCTGGAGCTTATGTTCCTGTCGGATATGTATTTTCTCCATGGGATAATGATGTTTATATCCTTACAAATTTCAAAGCAGGAATGAAAATTGCTGCTCTGGCTATGATTACAAGTAATGGATCTGTATTGGATACTCCATATTATGCATTTTTCATGAGTATTGGGGCAGGAATGCAGATCAAAGGTCTTGTGTTTGATATTAACTGTGAATACGATACTGTCGGAAAAGTAAGTCCTTCAATATACGCAGGCTGTATATTTAAATGGGGAGCAAAAAAATGAAAAAAACTTTGAAAATATTCCTGATAATCTGTTCTCTGTTTTATTTTGCAGCTTGTAATAACTCTTATGACAATATGATTGATAGTTTTAATCGAAAGTATTTCCTTCCTGAGCAGATGAGTGCTGAAGCTTATTCTGTAAAAGATCCTGATTTTAATCCTGCAGAAATGTTACTGGCTGCATATACGATTCCAGAAGGTATGTATTTAAGTCTTGAAGCTCCTGAAGGGGGCGACTCATATTCATGGGTTTATATAAAAGATGATGGTACTCCGTATGATCCGCCATTAAGTGAAGAAAGATTCTTATATTACGAAACTCCAGGACCTTTTAAGGTTCGGGAAGAGAATGACCTGGTACTTACTGTGACAGTTACAGATGATAAAGGTAATGTTACAGAGTATATAGATAAATCTGTCATAATAATACAAAAGTCAGCTAAGGACTGACATTGGAGGAGAAAAAAATGAAGAAACTGATGAAATGTTTCTTACTGGCTGCTTCAGCTGTAATGCTGTTAGCAGGTTGTTCAGGCCTCAACACAAATAATGCAACTGTTGATGCCGAAGGTTATTCAAATGATGTATGTCGTTTGAGTATTAGTGTAAAAACTGGGAAAGAAGAGGTTCCTTCATTTTCTATTAAGAAAAATGGTTCAAGAACTATTAGTCCAGTGACTTTAGAGGGTGATACAACAACAATTAAAACTTATGTTTTAAAAGGCGTATCTGAGACAACAGGTGCTCAGCTTGGTACAAATGGTTCAGGAATCGAACTTGATGATACTCTTAAAGCAAGTATTCCATATGGTTCATGGGAACTTACTTTGGAAGCAAGAGATGCAGAAAATAAACTGCTTTTGCAGGGAAAAAGTTATGTTGTGTTAAGATCTGCACAGTCTTCTGTAAGTTTTACATTGAAAACAGATGGCGTTGATACAGTTGGTAGTGTATCCCTTGGAGGAACTTATAGTGACGCACAGAAAATTGCAAAGTCATATAAAGCTGGCCTTTATGATCGAACTACTGGAGAATTAAAATATCCAAAGTCTGATGATACTGTAGCTGAAACAAAAACTAATACAACTGCTGCTCTTAGTTTTGCATTCACAGCTTCAACTGTAGCGCCTGGCCGCTATTCTTTCCAGATCAGATTCTATGATGATGTAGCAACAAAGCAGGCAGATGCTAAACAGGTTGGTTACTGGGAAGATACAGTAGTAGTTGCACCTGGTCGATTGACAAGTAAAACTGATATTACCTGTGGTGAAATTATTAACCAGAAACCTGCATCACCAGATAAACTTCGTGCATATTTGAAAACAGGTTCTGAAGATGAAGATGGATATACAGTAATTCTTACCTGGTCTGATAATTCAAGCAATGAAGAAAACTTTGTGCTTACAGTAACAGAATATGATGATGAAACTGATACAACAGGTCATACATATAAAGTTCTTGGCGTAGAAGCTGCTGATCCTGCTGTTGCAACAGATAAACGCGAAGTTTTCTATGAAAGTGATATGTATGCCGGTGGATCTTTGCGTGCTTCTTCTAAGACTGCAAGTGTTAAGCTTCCATTCGAAAAGATTTTTGATTTTGCAATCCAGGCTCAAAACTTTGTAGGATTGTCTGACTTTGATACAGATGAAGAGGGTGTAAATCCTTGTCCTCGTAATGGAGCAGAAACTGTAGCAACTGGTGAAACTGCAGCTCCTACTGGTGCAACATTTATTACAAATGAAGATTCAAAGAAGATAAACCGTTTTGTAATTGATTATTTCCTTAACGGCGGTTTATTGTCACTTAAAAAGAATACAACTTTTGTACCTTATGATGGAGAAGATTATATTGTATATGATGATATTTATTCATATGCAAATGTTACTGCAAAGAAATTGGATACAGTTCTTAAAGCAAAGCTTCCTATCTCATCTGAGACAAATAAACTTGTAAAAAATGATTATCCGTTTAGTGCATGGAAGAAAGCTAACGGTAGTGCAATTGCAGATGATGATGTAATCACTTTTGCCGGAATTGATGTTATTGCTGATTTTGATGTATCAACAACAATTATAAAGACAATTGATGATAAATACTTTGAAATTACAGCTTCTGCTTATTATGGAACAGGAACAGAAGATGTTAAGAATACAAAAGTTAATGTTTCATCAAATGAGAAATTTAAGATTACTGCAGCTATTGATAATACAGTAAGTCAGCATCCAGATGATACTGCAAGAATCGACTGGATAAAGGTAACTATCAAATCTCCAAAGGGTAATACTGAAGTAAGTTCAGGAAAATGCAAATTTGCAGCTGGTGAAGAAGTTAAGTATGAATGGAATGTTTCAAATTCTGATTCAGGAATCTATCCGGTAATGGTTGAAGCACATCTTGCCGGAGAGAAAGAAAATAAGACTTATAATCTTACATTCACCCTTAATCTTGAAAGATAATCCTTATAAAGGTTAAGAAAAAGAGGTTGTCTTACGGCAACCTCTCTTTTTTAACGGGAATTTAACAATTGACGAACACCACGGTTTTCACTAAAATATAATACACTTTATTTGATTAAAAATTTTTGGAGAAATAAATTATGGGTACAATTGGTGTTGTTCTTCTGGTATTTTTTGTAATCGTTTGTCTTTTGCTGGTTTTGCTTGTTTCAATTCAGGACGACGGTGAAAACGGAATGGGACTTCTTGGCGGCCGTGGAACTGCTGCATTCGGTTCACATTCTGGAAGTGTTCTTACCAAAACAACTTTCGTATTGGTTTTCTTGTTCTTTGCTCTTTCTTTGGGCCTTGCTCTTGTAAACAAAAAGCCAAAGCTTGATAAGGAGCTCGTTCCTACATCAGTTGAAGCTACTGATACTGCTTCTGAATCTGCAGCAAGCGATTGGTGGACTGAATCAGAAGCTGCTGAATAAGAGGCGTTGAATGCTCAGCAGTTTCATCACTCCTTCTTCAATTAAGGTTGCTCTGGAAAGTTCAGAAAAAGAAGAATCTTTTGCAGAGCTTCTGGAAGTTCTGGTTGCTAAGCATCCTGAATTAAACAGAAAGGAAGCAATGAATGCCCTTATTACAAGGGAAGAGAAGATGAGTACTGCTGTATTTCCTTACGTTGCGGTTCCCCATGCATTATGCAGTTCTGCGGGGGACACTCTGGTTGCGATAGGAATCAGCCGTCAGGGAATCGAATTTGAATCTCCTGAACCAGAGACTAATCCTGAACATCCTGTAGTAAATGTTATTTTTGAAATTCTTTTTGAAGAAAAAGATACACAAACACATCTGGATGTGCTTCGTGATATACTTCAATTAGTTAGTAATCCAGATTTTGTAAAAAATGTTTTACAGGCAAAAACTTCGCAGGAAGTTTATGAACTTATAGAGTCTATGGAAATGTAGTTTCAATAAGTCCAACTACCGTTTTAGGAGGCGTGTAATATGGCTGAAAACAATACTGAAATTGATGCCATCAATCATCTGCTTGAAGTAGAAAAAAATGCGTCGATGCTTATAAATGACGCAGCAATGGAAGCAGAGAGACGCCTCTCACAAGCCCGCGCAAAATATAATTCAGAATACAAAGCCCGTTATGATGAAGTGGCTTCAAAACTTGAATCTGAATATCAGAATAATCATAAACAAATCGAAGATAAATATAATAAAGATATAGAGACTTATAAGGAGTCTCTCGCTGCAAAACCTCAAAATTCCGAGGCTTTTTCATCGCTGCTGGACAAGCTTATTTTTTCATAAGCAGGTCTGATTCGGGAGTACCGTTATGGATAAGAGTGGTGCAGATGCCTTTGTTTTTGCTAAAGCCAACGGAATCTTAGGAAAATCTTTTACTGCAAAACGTGCATATCAGCTTTTCAATGCTAAAAGCCTTGGAGAGTTGTGGACACTTCTTTTTAAAACACAGCCTCCGCTTGTTCCAGAAGTTTTGCTTTCTCAGCAGATTGAAGAGAAAGCTTTTTCTGATTTTATTACAAGTTATATTAAATTTATTGATGCCTACGATAAGCCTGAACCAGTCCTTATAAATCAACTTTTGCTTTTTGAAGGTGAAAATCTTAAGGAAATAGGTGCTTCTCTTTGTAAAGGTGAGCAGAATTGTCCAAAGCTCATAGATTTAGGAAAATATTCTTCTTTGAATAGTAAAGCATGGCCTGATATAAAAAAAATCACAAAAGGAACAGTTTTTTCATGGTATAATAAAATACCGGCAATTCATGAACAGCAGAAACTTGAATTCAAAATTGATATTCAGGTATGCCGGCATTTGTGGGATTCTGCTCAGAGTGAAAAAGGAGAGGCAAGCGAGGCACTGCTGGATATTTATCGTCAGGAATTCATCATTAAGAATATTGTCTGGGTATTACGCTTAAGACTTTTCTACAATATGAAGAATGAAGATATTATCAGCAATCTGATTTATGTTACAGATAAGCCAGGTCATTCAGACCCGGTCGCAGCTCCTGCCCTTAAAATCTTGGACTGGCCGCTTGATGAATATGAACCTTGGAGTAACTGGAAATATGCGTCACTTGTAAATCCTCATGTGGATGGACAGGTATGGCAGATAGATCCAATCTGGATTGAACGCCGTAACCGCATGGAAATCAACAGAAAAGCAAGTAAGCTTTTTTACCAGTTCCCTAATGATCCATGCTCGATTATCGGCTGGTATAAAATGAAGAATTTTGAATTAAGCTGTATACGTACAGCTGTTGAAAGTATAAGATTAAATGTGAATCCCGAAGAGGCTATGGATGCAGTCGGTCTTTACGATGCAGGTCAGCCGCAAGGAGGAGTGAATGGCTAGAACAGCAGAGATGAAGCTTCTTGAGCTTATGGTTCTTAAGAATGATATTTCATCTGTAATCGAATACATAGGTAAAAAAGAAAATTTCCAGTTTCAGACAAAGTTGAAAGATTCTTCTTCAGGTGAATCTGCTAACGAAGAAACTTTGAATATTGATTCTCAGTTTTATGAGAGCCTTACTAAGGCATATACAGAGCTTGGTTATGAAGGAGAATTTAAGGGAATAAAAGATTGCAGCGCTCCTCGTGATGAAGACCGTAAAAAGGCTGCAGATTTAATTGCTGCTTTTACAGACCTTAAAACAAGAATCGCAGAAGCTACAGATGAAGCTCATAAAGTAAACGATGCTTATAAAGAAGCACAGGCTTTTTCAAATCTTAAGGTTTCTTATTCTGAACTTGAACATCTTTCATTTTTGTCTTTGAGAATTGGTCGTATTCCGGAAAATCAGTATGAAGATTTGAAGGATCGTCTTGAAGGTTCTGCTGTTGTTATTAAACTTGGGAATGATTCTTCTCATGTTCTCGTTGCTTCTTCTAAGAAGGGCCGTTTTGCTCTGGATGCAGAGCTTAAGAATCATAACTTTGTAGAGCTGGAAGTTCCTTCTGATTTTAAGGGAGTGCCCGAGTCTGCTCTTAAAGGCCTTGAAGAAAAGAAGGCTGAAGCAGATAAGGCTCTTGAAGAACTGATTACTGAAAAAGCAAATTTCGCAGAAACTCATAAAGCTCAGTTAGAGCATCTTCTCGGCTGTTTTACAATTGCAGTTCAGATTGAAGCAATTACATCACGCCTTGAATCTACCGAGCTCGTATACCGAATCACCGGCTGGATTCCATCTGCCGAGACTGAAAATTATATGAAAGGCCTCGACGAACTCACCGAGGGCCGTATAGCAATCCGAGCCTATGAACCTTTTGAAGTACCTAGCGTAATGTCGGGTAAGGAGCAGGTTCCTGTAAAGCTCCAGCACGGAAAGTTTGTAAAGAGTTTTGAGAGAATGATTTTCTCTTATGGTTCTCCAATTTATGGAGCAATAGACCCGACTCCATTTGTTGCAGTGTTCTTTACAATCCTCTTTGGAATTATGTTCGGTGACTGTGGTCAGGGCCTTGTTTTCCTTATTGCCGGAATCCTGATGGCTTTGAATGTTATTAAAGTGGGAGGCTGGAATAAGTTTGCTCCGATTTTTATGGCCATCGGTATTTCAAGTTCGATTATGGGACTTTTGACAGGCGAGTTCTTCGGAACTGAAACTGTTCTTGAACCTTTTGCAGAGTGGGTAACAGGTCTGTTTGGAACTCCTCGTGCTCCAATTTTAAAGCTCATGCCTTCAGCAGATCCTAAATCAATTTATGTAATGTTTGGTGTGTTTGGTGTTGCTGTTGCAATTGGTTTTGTAATCAATACCTGTGGACTTTTACTGAATATCATCAATAATATTTCCCGCAAGCGTTTTGCAGAGGCCTTCCTTGGTAAAAACGGACTTGCTGGTGCAGTATTCTTCTGGTATGTAATTGCACTTGTTCTTCGCATTGTTCTTGCAAAGCATGCAGTTGCTGCCTACGATATCATCATAATTTTAGTTTCGCTTTTCTTTGCTGCCTTTGCAGAACCTTTTGAGCGTGCAGCTAATCATGAAAAGCCTCTGTTTGAAAACGGTTTTGGAACTTACATCATTTCAGGTGCAGTTGAGCTGATTGAAGTAATTTCAGGCTATCTTTCAAACACAGTAAGTTTTGTACGTGTCGGCGCATTTGCTCTTTCTCACGCGGTTCTGAACTTTACAATTCTGACTCTCACCGAAATGGTAGGTGGACAGGGAACTATAGGCGGAATCATTGTTTTGATTGCAGGTAATGCACTGATTATAGTTCTTGAAGGAATGATTGTTGCAATTCAGGTAATACGTCTTCAGTATTACGAATTCTTCAGCAAGTTCTTCCATGAGACTGGTAGAGAATTTAAACCTTTCAAATTTGAAATCGAATAATATAGGAGTTTTTTTATGAAAAAGAGATTCGTTTCTTTCCTTACAATTCTTGGAATGGGCGCTGCAATGTTCGCTCAGGAAGCTGAAGCTGCTGCTGCAAGTGGAGCTGCTGCCGCTGGTGCTATCAAATATCTCGCAGCTGCAATTGCCGTTGGTCTTGCTTGTCTTGCTGGTGGTATGGCTGTAGGTAAAATTGGTGCTGCTGCAATGGGTGCAATGAGCGAGAATCCAGAGCTTTCAGGAAAGGCTCTTCCATTCGTTGGTCTTGCAGAAGGTATTTGTCTTTGGGGAATGCTCGTAGGTGTTCTTATTCTGTTCAAATAACCAGAAAAAGCGCAAGTGAAATTTTATATTATTGGCGAGCGAGAAATTGTCCTTGCCTTTAAACTGACTGGAATTGATGGAATTGCTGCCGAAACCCGTGCCGAAGTTTTAGATGCGTTTAATCGTGTTACAGGAAAGGGGGGAATTGTAAATGTTCCGTCTGGAGAAATTCCGCGTGTTCTAATATTAACAGAACAGGCCGCAAGTCAGATTGAGGACGAAGAAATCGCCTGGCAGAAAACAGGAAAATTTCCTCTGATAGTAGAAGTGCCCGGCTTAAACGGACATCTCAAGGGTAAAAAGACCCTTTCTGATGCAATTAAAGAAGCCGTGGGTGTTGAGGTTTAGAATGCAGGAATTACGATCTACAGATATTTTGGATAAAGAGATTCAGGCGGATGCGCGCAAGAAAGCAGAGCGTATGCTCCAGAAGGCCGACCGCGACTGTGAAACTCTTATAGCATCTGTTGAAGCTGATATTCAGAAAGCAGCAGACGAGAAAAAAGCTTTCTTCAATAATAAGCTTAATTCTTTTGAGACAGACAGAAAAGCTGTTGTTCCACTTGAAAAAGAACGTTTTAAGGTTTCTTTTATTCAGAATGCAATTATTCAGAATATCAATAAATATCTGGAAGGACTTTCAGAAGAAAAAAGACTTGAACTGGCTTCACGCAATTTTGATTTTAAAACAGAACATAAGGTTAATGCTTATGTTTATGGATTTTCGCCTGATGCCGCAAAGAAGTTCCTTTCAAAAAAACTTGGAGATAAACTGCTTTCCTGCTCTGAAACTAAGTTCGGAGCTTTTGTACTTGAGGAAGATTTAGGCCTTTCAAAACCAGAAGGAATGATTCTTGAATCAGAAGATAAAAACTTCCGCCGCCGGCTTACAATAAATGAAGTAATTGAAAAGCTTCTTGATACTAACAGAGCAGAGCTTTCAACCACCTTGTTTGGAGGTGATTTATGATAGAAGGAAAAATTACCCGCATTTCAGGTCCTATCGTTTATGCAGAAGGACTCGACGGCTGCGGTCTTTACGACGTAGTTGATGTTGGTGAAAAAAAACTGATTGGTGAAATCATCCGTCAGAATAAAGGAAATGCCACAATTCAGGTTTACGAGGAAGATACTGGTATGCACATCGGTGAAAAGGTTGTGTGTACACAGCGTCCTCTTTCTTTGCGCCTCGGACCTGGTGTTGTTGGAAATATTTATGATGGTATTCAGCGTCCTCTTCAGGCAATGTATGAACATTCCGGCGGATTCTTACTGCCAGGTGAACGCACTCAGCCTCTGGACGAAACTAAGGTATGGCATTTTGATGCCTGTGACGGTGTAGGTGAGGGAACTCCTATAAAACCTGGTATGGTGCTTGGAACTGTAAAAGAAACTCAGTCCATCACAGAAAAAATTATGGTACCTCCAACTGTACGTGGCCGCTCACTTAAGATTTTTAAGGGAACAGGCGACTACACAGTAAACGACGTAATTGCCGTAACTGAACTTGATGAAGAGATTCAGCTTGCTCAGTACTGGCCGGTTCGTAAGCCTCGTCCATATTCGCAGAAACTGGGCGTAACAGAACCTCTTATTACAGGTCAACGTGTAATCGACGTTTTCTTCCCGCTTTCTAAGGGGGGTACAGCTGCTATCCCTGGCGGCTTTGGAACTGGAAAAACAATGACTCAGCACGCCGTTGCAAAATGGTGTGATGCAGACTTAATCGTATATATTGGTTGTGGTGAACGTGGTAACGAAATGACAGAAGTACTTACCGAGTTCCCTGAACTTATTGACCCGAGAACCGGACGCTCTATCATGGAGCGTACAATCCTTATTGCAAATACTTCGAACATGCCGGTTGCTGCGCGTGAAGTTTCTCTTTATTCGGGAATCACCCTTGCAGAATACTTCCGCGATATGGGTATGCACGTTGCAATCATGGCAGACTCAACATCCCGCTGGGCCGAAGCTCTTCGTGAACTTTCAGGTCGTATGGAAGAAATGCCTGCCGAAGAAGGATTCCCAGCCTACTTACCAACCCGTCTTGCTTCGTTCTATGAACGTGCCGGCCGTGTAATCAGTCTTGAAGGACAGGAAGGTTCAGTATCAGTTATTGGTGCGGTTTCGCCTCCGGGTGGTGACTTCTCTGAGCCTGTTACTCAGCATACAAAACGCTTTATCCGTTGTTTCTGGGCTTTGGACCGCGAGCTTGCTAACTCACGTCATTATCCTGCTATCGGCTGGATTGATTCATACTCAGAATATGCTTCAGAAGTTCAGGACTGGTGGGAAGTTCATAATCCTCTCTGGGGAAGCCTGCGTCAGGAAGCTCTTGAGCTTTTGAAAAATGAAAACAGACTTCAGCAGATTGTCCGCCTTATTGGACCAGATGCACTGCCGGATGCAGAACGCCTTGTTTTGCGCGTAGCAGAAATGATAAAGAACGGCTTCCTTCAGCAGAATGCTTTTGATGATATTGATAAGTACTGTTCAACAGATAAGCAGATTGCGATTCTTGAACTGATGATGGAATATTATAAGAGAGCTGCTGCCTGCATAAAAGCCGGTGCTCCTCTTACACAGGTTGTAGCTCTTCCAGTTTGTGATGAAATTGTCCGCATCAAAATGGTTTACAAAAACGAAGAAATGGACAAAATCAACGAAATCAAAACTCGTCTTGATTCGCAGATGAGTGAAGTTGAGCGAATGTATCGCTAGAGGAGGTGCGGAAATGAAAGGTATTGAATATCGTGGTGTTACTTCTGTAGACGGACCAATCGTTGTCCTCAAACGCACCGAAAATGTTTTTTATAATGAGACCGTTTGTGTACGCGACCGCCTCGGTGAAAAGCGTACAGGAAAGGTTGTCGATATTTCTGAAGAAGCAGTTGTAGTTCAGATCTTCGGAAGTACAACTGGTCTCGACCTCGATGAAGCAACTTTTGAGTTCCTTGACGAGCCACTTGAACTTCGTGTAGGTGAGGGACTTCTTGGCCGCGTTTTCAACGGACTTGGAAAACCGATCGACGGCTACCCGGAAATCATAAGCAGCGAAAAGCGCAATGTAAACGGAAACCCAATGAATCCGTATGCGCGTATTTATCCAAGAGACTTTATTCAGACAGGTATTTCTTCAATTGATGGAATGAACTCTCTTGTTCGTGGACAGAAACTTCCAATCTTCTCTGGAAACGGTCTTCCTCATAACAAACTTGCTGCACAGATTATTCGTCAGGCAAAACTTCGTAACTCAGACGAAAAGTTCGTAATGGTTTTTGCCGGCATGGGTATTAAATATGACGTTGCAAAATTCTTCGTAGATACTTTTGAAGAGTCCGGAGTTCTCGCAAACGTAGTTATGTTCCAGAGCCTTGCCGACGCTCCTTCTATTGAACGTATTATTACTCCACGCTGTGCACTTACTGCTGCAGAATATCTTGCATTTGAAAAAGGAATGCACGTACTTGTTGTACTTACAGATATGACAAACTACTGTGAGGCTCTTCGTGAAATCTCTACAACCCGTGGAGAAGTTCCTGGTCGTAAGGGTTACCCTGGATATCTTTATTCAGACCTTGCCGAACTCTACGAGCGCGCCGGCCGTGTAAAGGGTAGTGAAGGTTCAATCACACAGATTCCAATCCTCACAATGCCAAATGATGATATTTCTCATCCTATTCCAGACCTTACAGGATACATTACCGAAGGTCAGATTGTACTTGGCCGTGAACTTTTCCAGGAAGGAATCTATCCTCCGGTTAGTGGTCTTCCAAGCCTCAGCCGTCTTATGAAAGACGGTATTGGCCCAGATATGACACGCGAAGATCATGCTAATGTTTCAAGCCAGCTCTTTGCTTCATATTCAAAGGTAAAGTCTATCCGTAACCTTGCAGCCATTATTGGTGAAGAGGAATTGAGCGAACTCGACCGTGCATACCTTCATTTTGGAAAACGCCTTGAAGAAGAGTTCTTTGCACAGGGTGAATACGAAGACCGTACAATCGAACAGACTCTGGATATCGGCTGGAAGATCTTGAGTGAACTTCCACGCGAAGAACTCACCCGAATCAAGCCTGAGTTTATTGATAAGTATTTACCGAAGGACGCTGACTAGTGGCACGCTTAAACATTGCACCAACAAAATCAAACCTTCTCATGATGAAAGAGCAGCTGGCGGTTTCTACCAACGGCTATGAGCTGCTCGAAGAAAAACGAGAAATCCTTGTTCGCGAACTTATGCATCTTGTAGAACGCGTAAAGCTTCTGGAAAAGGATATTGATGAGGCGGTTGCAAAGGCTTATCCGGCTTTTAAGCGCATGCTTATGATTGACGGTGCAGATCAGATTGAACGTATTTCTCATGCAGTTCATTATGATTTTGATTTTACGGAAAAGCGTGTAAATATCGGTGGTATGTCATTTCCGACTATCGATGTTATTATGCCGGAAAAGGAATTGTTCTATTCTTTTGTCGGTACTGATGCAAATATGGATGCCACAATCAACAGTTTTTTTGAACTGCTGCTTCTGCTTACGCAAATGGCGTCGATAAGAACGATAGTCTGGCGACTTGCTGAAGAGGTTCGTAAAACTCAGCGCCGTGTAAATGCGCTTGATAAGATGATTATTCCGCAGGCGCGGGAGACTAAGGCTTATATTGAAAGTGCCCTTGAAGAGCGCGATCGCGAGAATGTCTTTGTTCTTAAGGCATTGAAGAAAAAAAATAGTAAGAATTAAAAAGGTGTGGTAAAATAAAGCCAATGGGAAAGTCTTTTTTCAAAAAAATGATTGTCGCTGTAAACGGCCACCGTTCATCGGTTCACTCATCGATGTACGCAATTATGATGGCCCGTACTTACAATATTTCCATAAAATTTATTTACGTAGTAGACACTGCTACTGTTAAGTATCTTTCCATGAATAAGTTCCTGGTTTCTGATGAGCGCTATGATTACGAAGAGCGTCTTAAGGAAGATGGCGAACGTTATCTTGCTTATGCGCAGATGCTTGCCGGCTCTAAGGGATTAAAGTGTGAGACGGAGCTGCGGAGTGGTGGAGTTTTTACGGAAATTTTGCGCGCGGCAGATGAATATGAAGCTGACCTCATCATTCTTGGTGGAAACGAAAAAGACGAAAATCAGCATAATTTAAAAAGAAATGTACTTTCAACTGATCAGAATGAAGTTCTTGCTCATTCAAAAGTTCCTGTAATGATTATTCAGAAGCCTGATATTGAAAAAATCTTCAAAATATTCTAAAAAATTGTAATGAAAGATTTTTACAAGATTCTAGGTGTACGCCACAACGCAACCCTTGCCGAAATTAAACGCTCTTATCGTGAAAAAGTAAAACTCCTGCATCCAGACCTTTCTGGTGATCCTACACATCGTGATGAATTCAACGAAGTAGTGCAGGCTTACCGCGTTCTTTCAGATGTACGCCAGCGTTCAATTTTTGATGAATCTTTCTTTATTAAAATCAAACGTTCTTATAAAAACGCAGATACCTTTAATTACTATGACTGGCTCAAAGCCCGCGAAGATGAAGAAAGCCGTGCTAAATTGATTTTTTACACTCTCATGCATCAGAAGGAAGATGAAGCTGTAGCAGAGTTCAAACGTATGCAGATGAATCATGCTGATTTTTCCCTTAAGAAATGGTTTACACGTGAAGACTTTATGGATTACGGCTACATTCTTGCAGAAGAACTTGTAATCCGTGGTGAATACTACGATGCCATTATCCTTCTGGAACAGATTATTCAGATGGAATATTCCTACCAGTATTTCTATATATTCTTCCCGGAAGTAATTGAGTTTACACTCAACATCCTCAAACGAAACATTGATTGTGTAATTTCAGATGAGCTTGCACTGGATGTTTACGAACGCGCCTTAGACTTGAACTTAGGATCAAAGAATGACGCTTTCTTCCTGCGAAAAATGAGCGAAGAATACCGCCGTCTTGGAGATTTTAGTACTGCGGAGATTTGTTTAAGAGAATCTGAGAAATTATCATAATAGAATTTCTCACAGAGATCACAGAGCACACGGAGTTTTATTTTTTTTTATATAAATTACTCTGTGTCCTCCGTGCTCTCTGTGAGAGATTCTTTTTTTTGTAAGATATAACTAACATAAAAGTATAGCCATAATTTATTTAAAGTGTTATTATAATATTTATGATACAACTTAAAACACCAGAACAAATCGCCGGCATCCGTAAGGTATGTCACATTACAGCAGACATGTTCAATGAACTCATTCCAATGGTAAAAGCTGGAATGTCTACAAAACAGGTTGATGACCTGTTCAAAGATTATATGCTTTCACACGGTGGAAAGCCTGCCTGGTGGCGTGAAGATTTTCCTGGCGCTACCTGTATCAGTATAAATAATGAGGTTATCCACGGAGTTCCTTCAAAGAAGCACATCATTAAAGACGGTGACCTTGTAAGTATTGATGTTGGAATTGATATGGACGGCTACATCAGCGATACAACTCACTCACTTCTGATTGGAAACGTAAATCCTAAAGTTAAAAAGCTTCAGCAGGTTACAGAAGAATGCCTTCGCGCAGGAATTGCAGCATGTGTAGTTGGTAACCGCATCAGCGACATTGCAAATGCAGTTTACGAAATTGCAGACCGCAACGGCTATGGTGTAGTTTATGATTTCTGTGGTCATGGAGTAGGGCTTGATGTTCATGAAGATCCAAGTGTTCCTAACTGTCCTTTCCATGGTGCTAATCCAAGAATTAAGCCGGGAATGGTACTTGCAATTGAACCAATGATTAACCTTGGAGTTCCTGATGTTGAACAGGGTGATGATGGCTGGACAATTTATACAGCAGACGGAAAGGTAAGCTGTCACGAAGAACATACAGTTGCAGTATTCGAAGACCACACTGAAGTTCTCACTGCACTGGATTACAAGAACTAACACAATCCGTCAAAAATAAGAAAACATTTATGTTACCTTTTCTCAAAATTTTCGTTATATTTAACGTAAGCGCTTTTAAAGATAATTGAAACTTTGAGGAGATAAAATAAATGAAAAAAATTACAAAGGTATTGGCAGCTGCCTCAATGCTGCTTCTTCTTACCACATCACTTTTTGCAGATCCTCCAAAAAGACCAGGAGATCCGTCTATAAGTGTTATTGAAGCTTTACAAAATTCTTTCCGTTCAATAAGTAACGCAATGCTTCCGGCAGTTGTAGAAGTTGATGTTACTGAAACAAAGACTTATACAGATCCGTTTGGCGGAATGTCAAATCCATTTGAATTCTTCTTTGGAAATCCAAGAGAAAAAAATGGTGATGATAATGAAAAGAAAAATCAGCGTGAGTATGAATCAAAAGGTCTCGGTTCCGGTGTAATCGTAAGAAAAACCGGAAATACTTTCTATGTACTTACAAATAATCACGTAGCTGGTTCTGCTACAAAAATCAGTATTAAACTTAATGATGGCCGTGAGTTCGAAGGAAAGCTCGTAGGTGCAGACAGTCGTATCGATGTTGCACTTGTTTCTTTTGAATCAAAGGACAGTTCAATTCCTGTTGCAAAGCTTGGTGATTCAGATAAGGTTCAGCCAGGTGATATCTGTATGGCATTTGGTGCACCTCTTGGATACAGCCAGTCTGTTACACAGGGTATTGTAAGTGCTGTTGGTCGTTCAGAAAGCCATATGTCTGCAATCAGTGATTATATTCAGACAGATGCAGCAATTAACCAGGGTAACTCTGGTGGTCCACTTGTAAACATTTATGGTGAAGTAATTGGTATCAATACATGGATTGCTTCTTCTTCTGGTGGTTCAGTAGGTCTTGGTTTTGCTATTCCAATCAACAATCTTAAGAGTGCAATTGATTCTTTCATCAAGAAGGGTAAGGTTGTTTATGGCTGGGTAGGTGTTTCACTTCTTGATATACCTGTTGAATACAAAGATGAACTTGGTGTAAATGGAATCGAAGGTGCTTTTGCTGCCGAAGTATTCTCTAATTCTCCAGCCTTCAAGGGCGGAATTAAACCAGGTGATTTCATTACAGAAGTAAATGGTAAGAAAGTAAAGACAACTAATCAGCTTGTTCGCGATATTGGAAGTCTTGAAGCAGGTGCAACTGCAAACTTTACTGTTATCCGTGGTGGTAAAAAGGTTTCAGATATCATCGTGAAGATTGAAGAGCGTGCAAACGAGAACGATATCAATAACAGTAAGATGTGGCCAGGTTTTGTTGCTAGTCCTCTTACAGATAAAGCCCGTGATCAGCTCAAGATTGACGATAAGAAAGTTAAGGGTGTAATTGCAACTAATGTAGAAGAAAAATCTCCTGCAGCAAGCCTCCGTATCCAGAACGGTGATGTAATTACAGCTGTAAACGGCAAAAAGGTTACGAACCTTGCCGAATTCTACGAAGAACTCGCTGCTGCCCAGAAGTCTGTAAACTTCGATATTTATTCAAACGGCGGTACAATTACCACTGGAACTTACAGATTCTAAAATCTGAAAAAGGCGTTGCTTTGCAACGCCTTTTTTTAATTTTCAGTCTTTTTATTTTTCAAATTATACCAGTCAATTTTTCTTGTAAGGAACATAAGTGCAGCTACAACTGCGAATGCAAAGAATGCTCCAAACAGCAGTGCGTAATCTTCCGAACGAAGTGAAAAGAAAAGATATGAATACAGCACTGTAAACATAGCCATCATAATTCCGCCAAGTCCAAAACGTTTTGTTACAGAAGATATATAAAGCGAAACTGTAAGACCTGCAGTAACAGCACCAATTAAATATCCCGCACCAAAAGGGATATGTTCAGAAAGGGCCAGCAAAATCAAGAAGAATAAAACACATGCTGCACCTGAAAGCAGATAATGTACAGGATGTAATGTAATCTTTGCAAAAATCTCAAAAAGGAAGAGTACAAGGAAAGGAACAATAATGAACAGAAATCCATATTTTGTTGCTCGGTGCAGCTTCTGATAAAGATTTACTGGTTCAATAAAAGAGAAGCCTATTGTCTGAGTGGTTTTATCAGAGCCAAAAGGAATGCCCCACTGTGCAGTAAAGCCAGTATCTGTAATTTCGTGTTTATCCGGAAGGTAAGAAAATCCTGTAAAGCCCGGAGAAGTCCAGTCACATGCAAGATTCAGTTTTGTCTGCTTAGAAGAAATTCCGTAAGTAAATTGTTCTGCACCTCTTAATCCAATATTGGTCTTTAAGATTAGTTTTTTCGAATCATAATTTATCTTTGTACCAATACCGATTTTTCCATCAATAGTAAATAAATCAGAATTAAAATCTTTTTCATTTATTTTGAATACGGGATTATTTAATACAGAAGAGTTTAATAGCTGCATGTATAAAACTGCTTCATCTTTTTTGTATGAAATGCCGTCATTTTCTATCAGTTCTTTAGGATCAAACACTGCATATATAGAAGCATTACCTGTGTATATTGGAGTTGAATATATTCCAAGATAGCGTGCTTCTGAATCAAGTTTTGCTTCAATACTTACAGAATCTGAAGCGATAATATGCCAGCCTTCTTCTGCAATTTTCTTTTCTTTGAATTGCTTACCATCTCTGTAAACAAATTCTTCTATAGTTCTTGTGAATGGAATAGCAATATAAGGCCCCTTAAAATACAGATTTGAACCGGCGGATTCAGAAATCTGAGACTTGGCATTTTTATAAGTGTATTCTCGGTCAGAAAGTTGGCCCTTAATAAAGCCAAGTCCTATTAAAAGGGCAATAATAATCAGAGAAATGAAAATCAGCTTAAAGCCGATTCCTCCAAAGATTTTGCGTTTTTGTTTTTCATCACTTTTAGGCAACGCTGCTATCTGGTGATTCTGATTAAGTTTTTGATTCTGGTTTTCCATAATAATCTCCTTGTAAGACCTCTTAAGGTCTTTGTTTTATGAGAAAATCATAGAAAACAATTGTGTCAGAATTATGGCAAAAATGTGTTATTTTTCTGATTTTTTAGAAACTGTGAATGGCAGTTTGATTTCAAAAAGTGCACCGCCAAGTTCACTGTCGCGGCTTACACTAATTTCACCTTCCATTTCATCACAGATAGCTTTTACAATAGAAAGTCCAAGTCCAGTGTGTGCAATCTTGTTTTTTGAATCTTTTAGTGACTGGGAACGATTTGAATAAAACCTGTCAAAAATTTTAGAAGCGTTTTCTTCTGAAATTCCTGGACCATTATCAGCTACTTTTATTACAAGAGTCTGATTTGTTTTGTTGGAAGAGATTGTTTCTATAATAACACGGATGTGTTTTGCAAAACCTGCTGCATTTTCAATCAGGTTTGAAAGAATCCTTTCGTAATAGTCTGGTTCAAGCAGAATAGTATCTGTCTTTGTGTTAATTTGCAGTTCAAATCTTACATCAGGATTATTTTTCAAAATAGAATCAGCAATATTCTGGGTAAAAGTTTTTATAGGAAGATTTTCTTTAGGAAGTTCTGCTCCTTCAATTTTAGAGATGCCACGAACACCGTTTAAAAGATGTTCAAGATGATTTACTTCATCAACAATAGCCTGTGTAAATTCTTCTTTTTCTTTTTCATCCGAAGAGTCTTTTAAAATATCAATTGAAGAACGGATTGCTGCCAGAGGATTTTTGAACTCATGATTAACATCTGAGGCAAAAGCCTGTGTATAGTGAATCTTTGAATCCAGTTTTTTTATCAGGGTTTTAAATGAACGGCTCAAATCTCCAATTTCATCTTTGCGTTTTAAGCCTGTAAACTTTTCAACAACTGCTGCATCAATACGGCCTTTTTTATCTGCACATTCTGAGGTCTGGCGGGCAAGTTTCTTCAATGGCACACTGATGCGGAAAGTAAGGAAAACTGCAATAATCAGAATAAAAACTAAAGACCAGAGGAAGACCTTTGCAAGATCTATTCTTAGTTCATAAAGATTCTGCAGAATTCTCCATGTGGAACGTGAAACCAGAACAATTCCAATTACTTCATTATCTTTGAAAACCGGCATTGCAGAGTAGAGTGTGACAGAAACCTGTCCACCTCCAGAGATTCTTGTCTTTGCTCCATATCGGCCCTGCTGTGCGGCTTTTACTTCTTCACCATCATAAATAATTTTGCCGGAATAAAAATCTGCGCTGGTAAAGCTTGCTGCCGGTGGTTTTAGTTTTCTGTAGATGCGAATTGGAATAGAAAAAAGCTTATAGATAAAAGTATCATTTGCTGCAGTTTTTTCGTTATTGATGGACAAGGAATTGAGTCGGGAACTATATGCCTGTTCACTCTGTGAGTTTTCTGTATTTTCAAGTTCAAGTGTACTTGAGTCTGCAAGCAATTCTCCAGCCTTAGAAAGAATCCTTATTCTGGCATCAAATTTACCATTCATATTCTGTAAGAGTTGTTTTGAAGTAGTTCTATTTATCTGTGTTTCTTCTGAATCTGATATTGTAAGTTCCAGACTTGCAGAAATTATTCTTGCCTGCTGAACATTTGAATTTTCCATCATTGTAAGCATCTGACTTTCGTAGGTTTTAAGCATCATCATTGCAGCTACAGGAATAAAGGCAACGAGAATAAGAAATATGGAAATCTGAATATTTATAGGAAATCTTAGTCTTAGTTTTTTCATTTTGCTGATTCCGAATTAAAACGGTAACCAAGACCGTAAATTGTTTCTATGCAGTCACTGCCAATCTTTTTTCTAAGTCTTTTTATGTGGCAGTCTACGGCGCGGTCATTGAGGTAGGTATCTTCCGGGTAAGCGGCAGAAATAAGCTGGTCGCGGGTAAGGGCTGCATCGGGATTTTCTGCAAAGGTTTTAAGAAGCCGGAATTCTGTTATTGTAAGCTGCAGGGGAGTGCCGTTTTTTTCTGCTGTATAGGATGAAGGAAAAATCGTAATATTTCCAGCTTTCAGGGAAGGAATTTTTTCTTCATGCTGATTTTCTAATTCTGAAGTTGTGGCTGCTCCTGTTCTACGAAGAATCACTTTAACTCTGGTAATCAATTCTCGCATGGAAAAAGGTTTGCAAAGATAATCATCGGCTCCAAGCTCAAGTCCTAAAATCTTATCAAATTCATCATCCTTAGAAGTGAGGAACATAACTGGAGTTTTATTGCCATTCTCGCGAAGGCTGCGAAGCAGTGTTATTCCATCCATTACAGGCATCATGATGTCTAAAATATAAAGTGCAGGTTGTTCATTTTGCGCTTCAAAAGCATCTTTTCCGTTTTCGAATTCAATTACAGAAAAGCCTTCTTTTTTCAAAGCTGTACAAACTGCCATCCTGATATTTTTCTCATCATCAACAACTGCAATCAACATATTAAAAAGTATAGTCTATCCCGTGATTTTTTGCTATAATCGCGCTATGTATCGTTTATATGTTGAACGCAGACCTGGTTTTGAAAACGAGGCTCGCCGTTATCTTTCTGAAATCAATGGATTTTTGGGAATTGCCGGAGTTAAGGCAGTTCGTTATTTCAACCGCTACGACATTGAAAATGTAAGTGATGAAGTTGCAAAAATTGCTGCAACACGCATTTTCTCTGAGCCACAGAGCGACTTTGTTTTTACAGAAAAGTTGCCTGAGCACAGCGGAAAAGAAATCATCTGGGAGTTCCTTCCTGGACAGTATGACCAGCGTGCCGACTCTGCTGAGCAGTGTCTTTCACTTTTGCGCGCAGGTCTTAAGGGAGTAAAAACTCTCACTGAGCCACCTGTTGTTCGTTGTGCAAAAATCGTTGTTCTTGAAGGCGACGTAAGCGACGAAGAAATTAAAAAAATACAGAACTACTTAATCAACCCTGTTGATTCCCGCCTTACTGATGATACAAAACCTGAAACATTAAAAATGCATGTTGAAGAGCCTGCTGATATTCCAGTAGTTGAAGGCTTTATCAAGATGAATGATGAAGAAATTGAAGCATACCGCAACAAGATGGGCCTTGCTATGGATCATGCTGATATCCTCTTCCTTCAGGATTATTTTAAGGGTGAAGGCCGCGACCCTGTTGAAACAGAAATCCGCGTATTGGATACTTACTGGTCAGACCACTGCCGCCACACAACATTCCTTACAGAACTTAAAGATATCAAAATTGAAGACGGTCCTTATGCACCTCTCTTCAAAAAATCTCTTGAAAACTATCAGGCTATGCGTACAGAAATGTATGCCGGCCGTACCGACAAGCCAGTCTGCCTCATGGATATGGCAGTGATCGGAATGAAGTATCTTAAAAAGCACGGAAAGCTTGAAGATATGGAAGTTTCTGAAGAAAACAATGCATGTTCGGTTTATATAGACGTACATTACACAGCTGATGAAAATGGTAAGCCATTGGCAGCTGATGATCCAAAAGCCACAGAACGCTGGCTTATGATGTTCAAAAATGAAACTCATAACCATCCTACAGAAATTGAACCATTTGGTGGCGCTGCAACTTGTCTTGGTGGTGCTATCCGTGACCCGCTTTCTGGCCGTTCATGGGTTTACCAGTCAATGCGTATTACTGGTGCTGCTGACCCTACAGTTCCTTTGTCTGCAACAATGAAGGGTAAGCTTCCGCAGATTAAACTCTGCCGTGAAGCTGCTCAGGGATTCTCAAGCTACGGTAACCAGATTGGTCTTACAACTGGTCAGGTAGAAGAAATCTACCACCCGGGCTATGCCGCAAAACGTATGGAACTTGGTGCCGTTATCGCTGCCGCTCCTGTAGATACAGTTATCCGTGAACGTCCTGAGCCGGGCGACATCATCATTCTTCTTGGTGGTGGAACTGGTCGCGACGGTATTGGTGGTGCAACAGGTTCTTCAAAGGTTCATACTGTAAAATCTGTTACAACTGCTGCTGCCGAAGTTCAGAAGGGTAACGCTGTAGAAGAGAGAAAGATTCAGCGCCTCTTCCGCAATAAAGAAGTAAGCCTTATGATCCGCCGCTGTAACGACTTTGGTGCCGGTGGTGTTTCAGTTGCTGTTGGTGAACTTGCTCCTGGTCTTGATATCAACCTCGATGCAGTTCCAAAGAAGTACGAAGGTTTGAACGGTACAGAACTTGCAATTTCAGAAAGCCAGGAACGTATGGCTGTTGTTGTCCGCAAGTCTGATGTAGACCGCTTTATTGAAGAAGCAAAGAAAGAAAACTTAAATGCTGTTGTTGTTGCAACAGTTACAGATACAAACCGCCTCGTTATGAAGTGGCGTGGAAAGACAATCGTAGACATTGGCCGCGAGTTCCTCGATGCCGCTGGTGCTCATCATGAAGCTACTGCTCTTATCGAACAGCCAGCTGAGCCTGCTAAGTCTCCACTTTTGAACCCTCTCGAGTCTGTTGCTGCAGAACTCGATAAGCCTGTTAAGTGCGAAGGTTGTGTAAAGAATCACCTCCACGATGCTTGGCTTGCTAATATGAACGACCTTGCCTGCTGTTCACAGCGTGGACTTGGTGAACGTTTCGACGGTTCTATCGGTTCAAGCACAGTTCTTTTCCCATATGGTGGAAAATATCAAAATACACCGGAAGCAGGTATGTCTGCTAAGATTCCGGTAATGACACCGCGTGAAACTTCAACAGCCAGCCTTATGACTTACGGTTTTGACCCACGTGTTGGTCAGTGGTCACCATGGCACGGAGCAAAAACTGCAGTTTTGAGCTCACTTGCAAAAATCACTTGTATTGGTGGTAAGGCACGTACATCACGCCTCAGCTTCCAGGAATTCTTTGGCCGTGCAGTAAACGAAAAGCGCTGGGGATATCCAGCAGCTGCTTTGCTTGGTTCTGTTGATGCACAGGTTGAATCTGGTTGTGCTTCAATTGGTGGTAAGGACTCAATGTCTGGTACTTTTGAAGATATCAACGTTCCACATACACTCGTAAGCTTTGCCGTAACTCATGACGAAGCAAAGAATGTTGTAAGCGGTTCATTCAAGGCTGCCGGAAACAATATTTATATGGTAAGCGTTCCATATTCTGACCTTCTTGAGCCGGATTATGAAACCTTCCTTGCAAACTCAGATGTTCTTTATGATTTGAATAAGGCTGGAAAAATCAGCGCAATGTACCCTGTAGGACCTGGTGGAATTGCAGAAGCAGTTACAAAAATGGCAATGGGTAACATGATTGGTGCAGAACTCCTTGCTCCAGAAGCAGCCGGAAGTTCAGATAACCTCGCTGGTCTTTTTGTTCCAACTTACGGAAATATCATCGTAGAAACTTCAGAAGATTTGATTAAGACAGAACTTAAGGCTGGAACTGTAACTCTTATCGGAAATACAGTTGCAGACAAAAAGATTACTGTTAAGAATGCAACTCTTGGTGGAGTAACAAATCCTGCTGTAGAAATCAGCCTGGATGAATGTGTCGCTTCTTGGGAAGATAAACTTAAGGAAGTATTCCCACGTGTAAGTGGTGCAGCTCTTCAGCCTGAACTTCCAAGCTGGGCAACTGATGTTCATAAATCTCTCAGCGAAATCCGCAAGGCACCGGCATTTGTACAGCCGACAAGCCGTCCAAAAGTATTGCTCCCGGTATTCCCTGGAACAAACTGTGAAATTGATATGGCTCGTGCATTCAACCTTGCAGGTGCAGATACAAAGATTGTAGTTCTTCAGAACCGCACACAGGCTCAGCTTACTGAGTCTCTCGACAATCTTGCTAAGGAACTCCGTGATGCACAGATTCTCGCCCTCAGTGGTGGATTCTCATCAGGTGATGAACCAGATGGTTCTGCAAAGTTTATTGCAAATGTACTCAAGGCTGGAAACATCAGCGAAGAAGTTATGAACCTTCTTAAGAAACGTGATGGTCTTGTACTTGGTATCTGTAACGGATTCCAGGCTCTCGTTAAGACTGGTCTTGCTGTATACGGTGAAATCCGCGATATGACTCCTGATATGCCAACTTTGACATACAACAGAATCAACCGCCACATCAGCCGCATCGTTCGTACACGTATTGTTTCAGCTACATCTCCTTGGGCAATGCATCCAAGTGTAATCGATAGCCGCAATCACCTTATCGCAATCAGCCACGGTGAAGGCCGCTTTGTTTGTGATGAAGCTACAGCAAAACGCTTGTTCGAAAATGGTCAGGTATTTACACAGTATGTAGACGAGTTTGGACGTCCTGCAATTACAGAACCTGACAATCCAAACGGATCTGCATTCGCTATCGAAGGTATTACATCTCCAGACGGACACGTACTTGGTAAGATGGGACACTCAGAACGTGGAGTAGGTTTGGAAAACAACGGCGCAAGCTTCGACCTTTTCAAGAACGTTGGTGGAAATCCACTTTCAAACGAAAGCGAAACTACCTGTGAAAACCTCTTTGCTGCCGGAGTTTCTTACTTCAAATAAAATATGGATGATGCACCCTCGGTCTACATATTCATAATTCTCGCGGCGCTGATTGTTCTTTCAATGCTGTTTTCTATCTCAGAAAGCTCATTTCTTGGAATGAACAAACTGCGCCTGAGAATCCTCAGAAAAAATAAAGATAAGCGCGCTCTTATTGCCGGCCGACTTTTAGACCGCAAAGAGCGCCTTATCAATTCTCTTTTAGTTTCCAATGACATTGTAAATATATTTCTTTCTTCTATTATTACATCAATTGCCCTGGAAGTATTCGGGCCAAAAGGTGTAGGAATAGCTACTCTAATTGCAACACTGTTACTTTTGATTTTTGGTGAAATCACTCCAAAGACAATTTCTACCCGTTGTCCGGATAGAATTGCGTATGCGCTTGCTCCATTTGTACAGGTAGTAGTTGCGGTAATGCACCCGGTTGTTATTGTAGTTACTTTTATTGCACGCTGCGTTTTACGAATTTTCGGTATCAAAACTAACGCAAAAAAGCAGTCTTACACAGAAGAAGAAATCAAAACCTTTTTTGATATGAGTTCTGAAAGCGGAATTATTGAAGAAAATGAAAACCGCATGATGACTCAGGTATTTAAATTTTCAGATTTAGAGGCTCAGGATATCATGGTGCCGCGTACTAAAATTCGTGCAGTACCTCATGATGCAACTTATCGCGATATTCTTGAGCTTTCACAAAGATTAGGTTTTACACGTTTTCCTGTGTACAGAAAATCCATTGATGATATAGTCGGAATAATTTATCTGAAGGATATGCTTGCTTATAAGGAAAGTCAGAGTACTTTTAATCTTCTTAATGTAATGCGTCCTCCGCTTTTTATTTTAGGTACAAAAAAAATAACTTCGGTACAGGAATTGCTTTTTGAAAGTCATGATTCAATGGCAATTATTGTAGACGAGTATTCGGGTACAGACGGTGTAATTACAGAAAAAGATATTTCCCGTGAAATCTTTGCATTGCCAGGCGATGATTCCCTTCGCGGTAAAGTATTTGATTTTGATAATGTTGAAGATAAAACTGATTTTGAAATTAACGGCTCGGTGCTTTTGCGAGACCTCAAGGAAGATCTTCATATTGCACTTGAATCAAATATAAATGAAACAATCGGTGGCTGGTTCTCAGAACAGATTGACCGAATGCCTTCTGCCGGAGATACAGTAGAATTTGAAGGCTGGTTATTTACAATCAAAAAGATTCAGTCACATCGAGTCGAACGTATTCTGATATCACGTATTGCTGCAGAAAATGAGGAGACAGAAAAATGACGCATTATATAATTACTGGTGCAGAACTTTTACTCCTCATTTTATGTGTCGGCTTTTTTACTTCTTCTGAAACAGCGTATCTTTCATTACCTCGTCTAAAACTCAGAAGTATGGTGGAGCAGGGACGAAGAAATGCAAAAAAGGTTGCAGCTTTAAAAGATAATATGGACCGCCTTCTTACAACTGTTCTCATTGGTACCAACTTCTTGAATGCGCTTGCCTCTGCTATTGCAACTGCACTTGCTATAGATTTACTTGGTCCAAAAGGAACGGCAATAGCTCCGTTTGTAACAGCCTTTTTTATTACAACCTTTGCTCAGATTGTTCCGAAAACTGCTGCAGGACTTCATCCAGATAAGTTTACCTGTTTTTCTTCTATTCCTCTGCTTATTCTTGAAAAACTTTTTTTCCCTGTTATCTGGCTGTTTGAAAAATTATCTCATCTTGTTGTAATTGTTGTAGAAAAAATCATGAAGCCTGCAGGCGCAATTGTTACCGAAGAAGAATTAAAAACTCTTATCGATGTTGGTTCTAATGAGGGAACAATTGAAAAAGATGAAAGTCGTCTTCTTAATAAAATCATCAAGTTTAATGACCTGCTTGTAAATGATGTTATGAAACATCGTTCTCAGGTAAGTATGATTAAGAAAGAAGCTGATTATAATGAAGTTATAAATCAGTTTTTGACTTCTGGTTTTTCAACCCTTACTGTTTACAGTGATAACCGTGAGAATGTAGTTGGTGTATTGAATTATAAAAAGGTTTTGTTTTGTTCAGAGAATATAGACCGCAGTGAAGGCTTTGCCGGCCGACAGATGTCTGATGTTTTATTTATTCCTGGAACCATGAGCGTTCTCGATATTCTTCAGCAGTTCCGTACCAGTGAACATAAGTTTGCTGTTGTTCTTGATGAACAGGGACAGACTGACGGTATCATCACTATGGAAGATATTTTGAAAGTAGTGTTTGGACATATGTCAGATGAAAACACTTATGATAATACAGCTCCGGAAGATAAGGTAGAACTTGTTTCATTGAATACATTTATTGTTCCTGGTGATATGAAGATTGATGATGCTAACGAAATCCTTGGACTTCATCTTGAATCAGAAGACATGAATACAGTTGGCGGATGGCTTCTCGAACAGATCGGCTATTTACCTTCAGCCGGAATGGTATTTATAAAGGATAAAAATCTCTTTACAGCTGAAGATGTAAGCGGCCGCAGAATAGTTAGCGTCAGAGTGAAAAAGAGTAATTAAGATTAGTATATAAAATATAAATCATCCAGAGCGTATTTTAAATAAATACTAAAATTATGTGTCATCCCTGAACTTCCAGCAAAACTATTTTTCAATAAATAATATTCATCTAATGTATGATTTTTTGACTGTGTATTTCCTGTAGTTAATGCCTGATAGGTGAATATATAATTTGCACCAATATAAAGTTTTTTATTGAATTGATAATCAATGGCAGAAGAAACTTTTATAATATTGAAGTAACCAGTCATTGTGTCACGGTAATCAGTACCTAAAGTCCTTTCTTTATTGGTGTAATGAGTATCAACAGATTCAATAATAGAAAAAATACTGATATCAAAATTTACAAAAAGATTTAATCGTTCATAAAACTGAAGTTTTACACCTTCTCCAAAAAATAGAATCTGGTGTTCTCTTTTATAATCAATTCCCATAAGTTCTCCTTTTAAAAAGTGTTTTGCATTTGGAGAATTATAAGGAACAGTATATCCGAGAGTTGTGTATCTTGAACTGCCATACCATCCTTCTGCGTCTTTTGCAGAAAAATTATAATAACTGTTACAGTATTTTATTGAAGGAATGTAAGTAACTGAAAATGTTTTTGATATTGATTCTGGCGTTAATGGAATTCTACCTAGTAGACTCAATTCAAGATTAGAGAAGGTGTTGAGTGTATTATCGCTGATAGAATATTCTGTCTTAATAGAATGATCTGATTCATCTTGCCAGTCAGAATCATACATATTTCCGGATGGTCCGTTCAATCCGTATGAAAAACTTGAGCAAAAGGAAAGCCATTTTACACCCCAGTCGGCGGATAATCCGATTGAGTGATTTTTTACAGTCCAGTTAAGCTCACTAAGCTTATATATATTCTGATCAGAATCTTTTGAATAAACAAATTCATTAAGAGTTCCATACTCAAATGAATATAGTGGCTTTATTGAAAAATGAAAAAGTGATTTCGAATCGCTTTCTGCAGTTGTAGAGAAAAGAAAAAAGAAAAATACTATAAATGTAAAAAAATATCGTTTCACGCCAGTGGATCCACTCCAAAAATCTTTGCGAGCTGTTTTCTTGTAGCGTCCATATCCTTAGGGTAGGGTGCTGTAAAGCTTACTGCTTCTCCGGTTTTTGGATGTTTAATTTCAATTTTATATGCATGAAGAGCAAGTCTGCTTAAAAGAGGTCGTTCTTCACATTCATCACCATTCCACTTCTTTTTGATTTCGCTGAGACGGACTGGCTTTTGATTTCCACTGTAGAGAGGGTCGCAGACAATAGAAAGTCCTTTTTCTGCAAGATGTACACGAATCTGATGGGTACGTCCGGTTTTTGGTTTTGCTTCAATCCAGGAATAAGGGCCGCAGGTTCCAATTAAGCGGAAACTTGTAAAAGATGGTTTTCCGAATTTTTTATTTACTACAGTACGATGGCGTGAATCTCCATCCGGCTGTAAAGGAAGATCAACATCAAGAGTTTCCCAAAGAGGATGTCCGTAAACCAGAGCGTGATAAGTTTTCTGTACTTCACGTTTTTCAAACTGCATTGAAAGTTCTCTTTGAGCTTCAAGTGTTCGGGCATAAATAATAAGCCCGGAAGTATCTTTATCAATTCTGTGAACTGCGTAAAGTTTTCCGAATTCTTCCTGAGCCATAAGGTCCAGTCTCGGCGCATCTTCATTGTAGCGGTCTGCAGCAATAAGAATACCGCTTTTTTTATTGAGTACTATAAAATCATCATCCGAATAAATAACGCTATAATTTGTGTTCTTAACAGGCATAAATAAAAGTATACCATTTTTCAGAACGTTTTTCTATTTTAATTTGTGTTTAATGGAAATACGTTTTATAATTTAATGTGTGATAATAAGGACATCGAAACATATGCCGTAGGCGAAAACTATCCCCAAAAAAATTCTGCACAAGTGAGCGAAGCGAACGCGGAAGCCTTTTTTGGGGGAGTTTTCGCCGAGAGGCATATGTTTTTTTGTTTATTCTCGGAGGTGTATATGTCTATAAAATGTATTTCCTTAGGTGCTGCAGAGGAAGTAACCGGCTCAAAGCACATTTTTAGAATTGATGACAGAATGTTTATGATAGATTGCGGTTCTTTTCAGGGAAAACGAAAGGAATCAGATGAAAAAAATAGAAATTTTGATATAGATCATGATAGTCTTGAGGCAGTAATTCTTACACATGGTCATCTGGATCACTGTGGTCTTTTACCTGTACTTACAAGAAAGGGATGGAGAGGAAATATTTATGCAACTCCAGCAACCCGCGATATTGCAAATCTTGTTATGATGGATAGTGCCCGTATTCAAGCTCATGATGCAGAGTTCTTAGGTAAGCAGGCTAGAAAAAAAGGTGAAAAGTTTTCATGGAAGCCGCTTTATGATGAAAATGACTGTGTAGCCGCTGCAAATCAGATTATTTCTCTTTCATATAATAGAAAGATGTTTATTGCACCAGATGTTCAGCTTGAGTTTTTTGATGCAGGTCATATTTTAGGTTCTGCTTTTGCAAACGTTACAATCAATCCAAATCCTAAAGAGCCTGAGAAAGAGACAAGGCTTCTGTTCACCGGTGATATCGGCCGTAAGTGTAAACCTATCATCAGAAATCCGGCAATCGATATGCCAGCTCCAGATTATATCTATCTGGAATCAACATACGGTAATAAACTTCACGATAACCACGACCTTGCAATGAAAGAACTTATCCGCATAGTCCGTGATACCTGTGCAAAAAAAGGAAAAATCATTATTCCATCTTTTGCAATTGAACGCGCTCAGGAACTTGTATTCTATTTACATCTTCTTACAGATCAGAAAAAAATACCTGTTGTTCCTATTTATGTTGACTCTCCAATGGCAAGTAATGCGACTTCGGTTTTCCGTGTACATCCTGAATGTTATGATGACAGCGTAAACGAAGCTTTCCTTAAGCATCATAAAAATCCTTTTGGATTCAATTCGCTCATTTATACAACCAGCGTAGAAGATTCAAAGGCCCTCAATAAAAAAGAAGGTCCGATGATTATTATTTCCGCTGATGGAATGTGTGAAGCCGGTCGTGTTCTCTATCATCTTGCAAACGAAATTTCTAATCCTAAAAATACAATTATGATTGTAGGATATATGGCAGAAAATACACTTGGCCGCCGAATCTTTGAAGGTCAGAAAGAAGTTACAATTCTTGGTGATAAGTATGAGGTAAAGGCAAAAGTAGAGAAGTGTAACGGTTTTTCTGCACATGCCGATTACAGCGAGATGATTGAATGGCTTAAAGAAATTGATACAAGCCGTCTTAAGAAGATTTTCCTTATTCATGGTGAACTCGACCAGCAGGAAGGTTTTAAGCAGCATCTTGCAGAAGCTGGTTTTAATAATGTAGAAATTGTTCCTCCAGATACAGAATATGAACTCGAATAATTTATCAGTTCTTCGATTGCAGGTTATTTACATACCACCCTTGAATTCGTTATTCTGTATACACTAAAAAAGAGGAGAAATTTTATGAAAAAATTTACCTTAGTCGCAGCTCTTATGGTTCTCCTTTGTGGAACATCTATTGCTGCAAAAGAATTTGACTGGTCTCAGTGCTGGTGTAATTACGGTGGTGGAATAAAGCAGGGCGATTTCATTGTAAATGCTGATCTCGGTTTGTTTTATGAAGATCTTGACTACAACTATATTGATGGATTCTGGTTCATGCCTCCTATTATGGTAGAAGTTCAGTATGCTCAGCCAATCTGGAAACTACCTTTTACATTTGGTGGATATGCAGGTTTACACGGCTGGGGTGTAAAAAATTCATACACCAAAGGCTCATATTTTGTTCTTTTCTTTGGTGGAGAAGCAGCATATCATATTCAGATGCCTCCAAAAGGTCTTGACTTATATGCAGTTACAAGATTTGGTGTAAATATTCCTTTAAAGAACTCTTACTACAATGATTATGTTCATTTTGGTGAAGCACTTGGTGCTAACTGGTTCTTTACAGATTTTATTGGCGTAAACTTTGAAATTGGTTATCCATTTACTAAACTTGGTGCTACTTTCAAATTTTAACACTGAAAAACACTAGATATAGTGGTTTTTGACTGAAATTCTAGTGTTTTTTGCATGAATTTACTTGATAAATTGTGCACAATGTATTACTATTGAAACAAACCGATACGGAAAGTTTTTCCATTCCGCGCAAGAATCATAAAGGAGTCCTGTTCGGAAATCGGTAAATAATATCGCTGAGGGAATCATAAAGGAGTCCCAAGGCAAAAGAGGTTTTATATGACTTTAAGACCAGAATGGGAAGGATTCAATCCTAATGGTTTATGGACAAGCGAAATCAACGTTCGCGACTTCATTCAGGCTAACTACACACAGTATGATGGAGATTCATCATTCTTAGCTGGCCCAACAAAGGCAACAGAAAAGCTTTTTGATGAACTTCAGAAATTGCAGAAAGCAGAATACACAAAAAAATCTGTTGGATTAGACGGAAAAGAACGCAACGGTGTTCTTGATATGGATACTGACGTTGTAACAGGCCTTACTTCTCATCCGGCTGGATATATTTGTCCGGAAGGAAAAGACCTTGAACAGGTTGTAGGTCTCCAGACAGACAAACCATTGAAGAGAGCATTTATGCCTTTCGGTGGAATCAAAATGGCAGAGCAGTCTTGCGAAATGTATGGTTACAAGCCAAACGCAGAACTTCACAAGATTTTCACAGAGTACCACAAGACTCACTCAGACGCTGTATTTGATGTATACACTCCAGAGATCCGCAAGGCTCGTAAGGCACACATCCTTACTGGTTTGCCAGATACATACGGACGTGGACGTATCGTAGGTGACTATCGCCGTGTTGCTCTTTATGGTATCGACTACCTTATCGAGCAGAAGGAAGCTGACAAGGCTAACTGCGGTAATGGTACAATGACAGAAAACATTATCCGCCAGCGTGAAGAGCTCGCTGAGCAGATTAAGGCTTTGAAGGGTATGAAGGCTATGGCTGCCCTTTATGGTTATGATATTTCTAAGCCAGCTACAACAGCAAAAGAAGCATTCCAGTGGCTCTACTTCGGATACCTTGCTGCTATCAAGACACAGAACGGTGCTGCAATGTCTGTAGGACGTATTTCTACATTCCTGGATTGTTACATCGAACGCGATCTTAAGAAAGGCATCCTTACTGAAGAGAAAGCACAGGAACTCGTTGACCATATCGTTATGAAGTTCCGCATGGTACGCTTCGCTCGTATCGAATCTTACAACCAGCTCTTCTCTGGTGACCCAATCTGGGCTACTCTTGAAGTTGGTGGACTTGGACAGGATGGCCGTTCACAGGTAACAAAGAACGACTTCCGTTTCCTCCATACTCTCGAAAACATGGGACCTTCTCCAGAGCCAAACATGACTGTTCTTTACTCTAAGAGACTCCCAGAAAACTTCCGCAAGTACGCTGCAAAGATTTCTATCGATACATCTTCTATCCAGTACGAGAACGACGACATCATGCGCCCAATCTGGGGTGATGACTACTCAATCTGCTGCTGTGTATCTGCTACACAGACTGGTAAGGAAATGCAGTTCTTCGGTGCCCGCGCTAACCTTGCAAAGGCTCTTCTTTACGCTATCAACGGTGGTAAAGACGAAGGTGCAGGTCTTACTCCATACGCTCAGGTTGGTCCTGAATTGCAGCCAATCACTTCTGAGTACCTCGACTACGATGAAGTTATGCGCAAGTATGATGTAATGCTTGACTGGCTCTGCGACCTCTATGTAAACACATTGAACGCAATCCACTACATGCACGATAAATACTACTACGAAGCTGCTGAATTGGCTCTCATCGATACAGATGTTCGCCGTACATTCGCAACTGGTATTGCAGGTTTCTCTCACGTAGTAGATTCTCTCTCTGCTATCAAGTATGCAAAGGTTAAGGTTATCCGCGATGACCACGGTCTTGCATGCGACTTCAAGCCAGAAGGAGACTTCCCACGCTACGGTCAGGATGATGACAGAGCAGACGAAATCGCAGTATGGCTCCTTAAGACATTCATTGGAAAGATTAAGAAGCACCCAACATACCGTAACGCTGAGCCTACAACATCTATCCTTACTATTACTTCTAACGTTGTATACGGTAAGGCTACAGGTGCTCTCCCTAACGGACGCCCAGCTCACGCTCCATTCTCACCAGGAGCTTCTCCATCTTATGGTGCAGAAACAAAGGGACTTATCAAGTCTTTGAACTCTGTTGCTAAGGTTCCATACAAGTACTCACTTGATGGTATCTCTAACACACAGACAATCAACCCATCTGCTCTCGGACACAACGAAGCTGAACAGGTTGAAAACCTTGTAAACATCCTCGACGGATACTTCTCTAAGGGTGCTCACCACCTCAATGTAAACGTATTCGGCGTTGAAAAACTTAAGGACTGCCAGGCTCACCCTGAAAAGCCAGAGTATGCTAACTTCACAGTTCGCGTATCAGGTTATGCAGTTCGCTTCATCAACCTTACAAAGGAACAGCAGGACGACGTTATCGCTCGTACTTGCCACGCTTCTCTCTAGTAAGGACGTCTCCCCGAACTTGTTTCGGGGTCACATAAGAAACGCCGGTCCAGCAATGGAACGGCGTCTTTTTTTGTCTCTCACAGAGCCCACGGAGCTCACAGAGGAAGTTTATAAAAAAAATAAGAAACTCAGTGTCCTCCTTAACTCTGTGAGGAATTTCGACTTATATGTTCAGTTTATAGATTGAATAACAAAATTATATATCTAAACCTATTGACTCAGTAGGTAATTAGTAGTACTTTATGCGCAACAACATAAAAAAGAGGTGCACATATGAATATTACTTCTAAAAAACTTACAACAGTGCTTATTGTAGTAAGCCTGCTTTCTCTTTCGCCGGTTTTTGCTGCAAAAAGCAAAAAATCAAAATCTAAAGTACGTACAATAAATGTTGCACATACAATCACAAATGTACCATACGACTTCCTAGATGAAAAAGGTCAGCCAGACGGTTTTGAACTCGCAGTTCTTAAGGCTGTAGATGAGCTTCTTCCTGAATATGAATTCAAGTTTCATGGTGTAAGCGATGAAGAGCTTTTGATTGGTACAGAATCTGGAAAATATCAGGTTGGTACAAAAGGTGCCTGGATTACTGAAGAACGTAAAAAGAAGTTTTTAATTCCAAATAATCCTCTTGCTGCAAGTGTAATCGGAATTGCTTTCCGTGCAGAAAATGCAGATCAGATAAAAGATCTCGAAAGTTTTGCAAGCTATTCTGGAAAATTGATTCCAATTTCTCCACAGAGTGCACAGTTCTCTGTAATTCAGGAGTTCAACGATAAACATCCTTCAAATCAGATTAAGCTTGTTCCTTCTGATGTTTTTGATATTGCAGATTCTTACCTCTGGGTACTCGAAGGTCGCTATGATGCATACTTTGTACTCAAACTTTCTTTTGAAAAGAACGTTCTGAAAGAAACAGGTCCATATCATCTGTTTGCAGACAAGCTTGCTTACGTGCCATACAAGGGAATTCCAACCTGGCCTCTGTTCAACAAAAAAGAAGTTGAGCTTGCCGCTGCCTACGACAAGGCCGTGCAAACTTTGAAAGAAAATGGTACAATATCAGCATTGTCACTCAAATACTTCGGTGAGGATGTGTTTAATTTTGTGAGTGACTAATTTCAAATATCACAGGAGTACGGAATGTCCCGACCATTTTCCCCGGTCCAGATTTACAATAGTTTTCTGAAAATCATTCCGTACGCCGGTACAACATTCGGTGTTGTGCTTGGAACCATCATTCTGGGCATGGCACTTGCAATCCTTCTTTTTGCGCAGAAGCAGAGTAAAAAACGCTGGGTGTGCGCTATTGCAGACGGCTATATAAATATCATCCGATGTACGCCGAGCATTGTTCTTCTTTTTATCGTTTATTACGGAATTCCAAAAATCGCACTTGCTGCTTTTGACGTAAACTTAAACTTTTCTTCTAAAATCATATATGTAATAATTTCGTTGTCGCTGATTTATGCAGCTTCGTTAGCTGAGGTTATACGATCTGCGTATCTGGCGCTCGGACGGGCTCAGTATGAGGCGGCTTTGGCTATTGGCCTAACTCCACTGCAGGCTGTCTGGCGTGTAATGCTCCCGCAGGGTATTGTTGTAGCGCTTCCTAATTTAGGAAACTCGCTTATTTCTCTTTTTAAGGAAGGAAGCCTTGCTTTTACAATCGGTCTTATTGATATGATGGGGGCGGGGAATCTTATAATTTCACGAAACTATGGCGCTTATTCTCTGGAAACTTATCTGGCTCTGGCAGTAATTTACTGGAGTCTCACTCTAATAATAGAACAGATTTTCTTAAAACTTGAAAAGCATTATTCAAAGGGCAGGAGGAGTCTTGATGCAGCTTGATTTTTCCTACCTTATAAAAACTTTCTGGCTTTGCGTAAAAGCAATTCCAGTAACTCTTGAAATCACAATTGTGTCTCTGCTGCTTGCAGTAATTCCGGCCCTTTTGATTGCGCTTGCCCGCATTCATCATGTAAAAGTGCTGGATGTTATTTGCCGCATCTTTGTTTCGTTTATACGCGGTACGCCAATCGTTCTTCAGATTCTGATTGTCTACAGCATAATGCCAAGTCTTTTGAACTCACTGGTAAAATCTGCCGGCTGGTCAATAAATGTTTTTGAGATAAATCCTGTAATTTACGCTTTTGCAGTTTTTGGAATTAACTCAAGTGCAACACTGAGCGAAGTTTTTCGTTCGGCAATTTCTTCTGTTGACCGTGGTCAGCTTGAAGCGGCTCTCAGCATTGGTGAAACTCGATTTCAGGCTTTCCGCCGCGTAGTATTCCCTCAGGCTGTTGTTTCTGCTCTTCCTAATCTCTGCAGTACAACCGTCATATTAATCAAAAATACTTCGCTTGCTTTTATGATGACCGTACGCGAGATTACAGCAGTTGCAAAAATTGAAGCAGCTTATGGATATAATTATGTTGAATCCTATATCGATATTTTTGTAATTTATATTGTTGTATGCCTTGCAGTAGAATTCATTTTCCGTAAAATAGAAAAGAGAGTTGTATATAAAGGCATAAAGAACTATAGAAGCTTTGGAAGGATAAGAGGATGCTGAAACTTACAGATGTACATAAATCATTTGACAAAACAGAAGTTCTCAAAGGCATTTCGCTGAATGTAGAAAAGGGAAGTGTGACAGCAATTATTGGTCCTTCCGGTGCCGGTAAAACAACCTTACTTCGCTGTATTAACTTCCTCGAAAAAGCAGATTCCGGCACCCTTGATTTTGATGATATCCATGTTGATTTAGAAAAAGTTTCTAAAAAGACAATGCTTGAAATCCGAAGAAAAACCGCCTTTGTTTTTCAGAACTATAATCTTTTTGGAAATATGACAGCTCTGGAAAATGTAATGGAAGGTCTTGTAACAGCCAGAAAAGTTCCAATATCAGAAGCAAAAGATCGTGCCTTAAAAGCCCTTGAAAAAGTTGGCCTCAAAGATAAGGCAGATTTTTATCCTTCAAGCCTTTCCGGCGGTCAGCAGCAACGCGTTGGTATAGCCCGTGCAATTGCCGTAAATCCAGATGTAATTCTTTTTGATGAGCCAACTTCAGCGCTCGATCCGGAACTAACCGGCGAAGTTCTCAATGTAATCAAACAGCTTGCTGCCGAAGGCACCACAATGGTAATCGTAACTCACGAAATGACTTTTGCCCGCGACACCGCCAGCCACATCATCTTCATGGATAAAGGTCTGATTGTTGAAGAAGGTTCTTCTTCTGAAATATTTACAGCGCCAAAAGAGCCTCGTACCCGCCAGTTCCTTCAGCGTCTCGAAAACTTATAATCTTCCATATATTAACACAAAATGCTACAATGACGCCCACTATGGTAAAGGCATCAACACAATATAAGAGAGAGCATAAGACAGATTATGGACGCGAGAAAATTGAACTTTTGTATCATGATCAGTGGATTGCTGTAATCAATAAACCTACAGGTCTTCTTTCTGTTCCGTATCCTGGAAGTAAGGTTCGTACAGCACAGTCCGTTCTTGAAGAACTTCTTCGTAAGAAGGGAATTGCAAATGCAAAACACAAGCCTTATGTAGTTCACCGCCTTGACCGCGATACCAGTGGCGTTATGATGTTTGCCCTTACAGAACAGGCTCAGGAAAAAATCATGAATACCTGGCATCAGATGGTAACAGAACGCCTCTATCATGCAGTTGCTGAAATTGGCCGCAATGCAGAGCAACTTCCAGAAGTTGGTCTTATTGATGATCCGCTTGCACAGAATGCACATAATGTAGGCTTTGTTCCAAAAAAAGGTGATAAAGATCACAAAGGTCATGACTTTAAGACCGTTGCAGCCCGTACTCATTACAAGATGATTTTGCAGGGACCAACTCATATTCTTTTTGAACTCTCCCTTGATACAGGAAAGAAAAATCAGATTCGTGCACACCTGGCTTCTCACGGATATCCTCTTGCGGGGGACGAAGAACATCGCGCACACACAGATCCTTTTAACCGCCTTTGCCTTCATGCAAGAACCCTTGAGTTTGATCATCCCTTTACAGGCGAACATATGAAGTTTGAAGTGCCGGAACCTCAAGAGTGGAGCACTTATGTTGAAAAAGGTGATAAGCATCCGAAAAAGCCGGTCTGGGATTTACCTCAGAGTAAGCCTCATCATAATGATGAATTAAAACTCGGGCAGCGCCGTCTTTCTGCAAAAGATAAAGCCCACATGGACTTCATAAAAAGTGGAAAATCTTACAGAAAATAGTTATATTTATATATAGAAGAATATCGGCCGTCCGCGGCCTTTTATAGGAGCAAATATGCAAGGTTATATTCATCAGCTCGAAAGTTTCGGCTGTGCAGACGGACCAGGAAGCCGTTTTATTATTTTCTTTTCAGGCTGTCCTCTGCGCTGCCTTTACTGTCACAATCCTGATACCTGGAAAATGACAGACGGTAAGCTCTACACTGTAGAAGAGCTTGTAAATGAAGCTATGTCCTGCAAGGAATACTGGGGCAAAAAGGGTGGTGTAACCGTTAGTGGAGGAGAGCCTCTTTTTCAGATAGATTTTCTGATTGAACTTTTTACTGCTTTCAAAAAGCTTGGTGTAAATACATGTATCGATACTTCTGGAGCTCCTTTTACAATGGAAGGTGAATGGTTCGAAAAGTTCCAGCGCCTTATGGAAGTAACTGATATTCTTTTGATGGATATCAAGCATATCAACGAAGAAGAACATATTAAACTTACCGGTAAAACTGGAAAGAATATCCGCGAGATGTTTGCTTACCTCGATAAAATCAATAAGCCAATCTGGATCCGTCACGTATTGGTTCCTGGAATTACAGATAATGATGAATATCTTACTCAGACTCGTGATTTTATCCGCACCCTTCACAATGTTGAGCGTGTAGAGATTCTTCCATACCATGGACTTGGTGCAATGAAGTACAAGGATCTTGGAATTGATTACGTTCTTAAAGACCTCGAAAGTCCAACCTTAGAGAGAGTTGCTAACGCAAGAAAAATTCTTGAGTGTGATAAATATACAAAATGGCAAGCCTAAAAAGGAGTCAAACATGTCAAAATACTTAGAAAGAGCAAAAGAAATCCGCGCAATCGTTGAACCTCATCACAACTGTACACAGTCTGTTTTGATGTCTTTTACACAGAGTCTGAATCTTGATGATGAAACTGCATACAAACTTGCAGTTGCCTTTGGTGCCGGAATGAAAAGTGGCCTTGTCTGTGGTGTAATTACAGGCGGTCTCATGGTTCTCGGCCTTTTTGGAGTAGATGATCAGAATACAACACAGAAACTTATCAAAGATTTCAAGGCAAAGCATTCTGATATGGTAGACTGTGCTGACCTCCTTCGTGCCTGCACTGCAGCCGGCGGCCAGCGTAAGCCACACTGCGACGGTCTCGTTTACGAGATGGTTGAGTATGTAGAAAACATCCTCAAAGAAAGAGGAAAGATTTAATATAGTTCACGAAAATAGATTCTGAAACAAGTTCAGAATGACGGTGAATCTGAAAAAACAGAAAATTTGGCGCAAGAGAGCGGATTTGTGGGGCAAAATGACTTTGTGTGTGGCTGCCGCGTGAGCGGCAGGTAATATAGTTACTTTACCACACACAACGTCAAGCGCATTATTGCGCGTTTTTGACCTGCAAATACGCGACCAGAAGCCAGGTTTACGATTTTTATTTTTTAATCCGTGAGTCCTTTTCTGTTTTACATATAACACGGTATATTGAGATAACTATTTTTTTTCTATATAATACATAAATATATTTTTGCTATTTCTTTGAGGATAATATGATAGATAAGTGGGAAATTGTAATTGGTTGTGAAATCCATACTCAGCTTTTAACTAAAACTAAGGCTTTCTGTGCCTGCGAAAACCGCTACGGTGGAATGCCAGACACCCGCGTATGCCCTGTATGTCTCGGACTTCCAGGCGCTATGCCACGTATTTCAAAAGGTTATGTTGAGCTTGGAGCAGTTGCCGGACAGGCTTTGAACTGCAATATCGCACGCTTTACAAAATTCGACCGCAAGCATTATTTCTATCCTGATCTGGCAAAGGGCTATCAGATTACTCAGTATGATATTCCGCTTTGTACAGACGGTTATGTAGATCTTCCGTTCAGAAGCTATCCAAAAGATGAACAGCCGGGCGGAGCAAAGTGCCGCGAAAAGAACTTTATCGGCCAGGACTGTATTGTAGGAGACGGAAAATACCGCCGAGTTCGCGTAGAACGCATTCACCTTGAGGAAGACGTAGGAAAGTCTCTTCACCTTCAGGGTGCTCACTCATACATCGACTACAACCGTTGTGGTACACCACTTATCGAAATTGTAACAAAACCAGATATGACATCTCCTGAAGAAGCAGCTCTTTTTATGCAGACTGTTCAGGAAATCCTCCGCTACGTAAAAGTAACAAACGGTAACCTTGAAGAAGGTAATATGCGCTGCGATGCCAACATCAACCTTAACGTTTGGGAAGACGGAAAGCTCTGGCACACCCCAATTTCCGAAATCAAGAACCTGAACTCTTTCAAGGCAATCCGCGAGGCTTGTACTTACGAAGCACAGCGCCAGCTTAAAGAGTTCCAGGAAGACCGTCAGGAATTTAACCCTGGTTTCAAAGTAACAATGGGTTGGGATGAAGAAAAAGGACAGACTGTAGTTCAGCGTACAAAGAACTCTTTTGTAGATTACCGTTTTACTACCGAGCCGGACATCAAGCCTTTCACCGTAAGCGAAGAACTCATTGCAAACGCAAAAGAAAAGGTAGGCGAGCTTCCTGAAGCAAAACGCCAGCGTTATAAGGCTCAGTACGGCATGACAGACTTCGATGTAGAAACAATTACTTCTACCCGCGACCTGGCTCTCTTCTTTGAAGACGCCGCAACAAAATCAAAGAATCCTAAACGCGCAGTAAACCTTATTCTTGCAGAGCTCCTTGCAGTTCTCAACGAAAAGAAAATTGCCATTACTGATATTAGCCTTACACCGGCTCACATTGCAGAACTTGCCGACGCCCTCGAAGATGGAAAGATTACATCAAAGCAGGGTAAGGAAGTATTTGCCGAAATGCTGGAAACAAACAAAATGCCTTCAGTTATCATCAAAGAGAAGGGGATGGAAGTTGTAAGCGATGCCGGCGAAATCGATAAGATTGTTCAGGATGTAATTGCTGCAAATCCTAAGGCTATTGAAGACTGGAAGGGTGGAAAGACTAATGTTGTCGGCTGGCTCATGGGCCAGGTTATGAAGCAGTCTCACGGCAAGGCAAATCCAAAGCAGGCAACCGAGCTTCTCAATAAGCACCTCGCCACACTGTAAATACAGTGCTTTCGCCAGTTCTAAACGTCGGTGCGTCTAAGAGTGTATTCGTATAAACTGTACGAAGTCCTGTTCACTCAACGGTTTTGAATAGAAGAATCCCTGTGCCTGATCACAATTGATTGAGCGCAGGAAATCTCTCTGTGCCTGAGTTTCTACACCTTCAAAAACTGTCTGTTTATCAAGATTCTTACTCAAATCAATCAGAATATGAATAAATTTTTCTGATTTTTTATCAATACGTCCTTCTTTATCTGTTGATGCATTCAAGAATTCTCTGTCGAATTTAAGAACATCTACAGGAATCTTTGTAAGCATATTCAGAGAAGATTCTCCGCTTCCAAAATCATCCATGGCAACAGAGAATCCTTCTTTATGAAGTTTGTCTGTAATGTCACTAAGGGTTGAGTTATCCATAACAGAGCGTTCAAGAATTTCAATTTGTATCAGCTTTGGTGGAATAGAGTACTTTGTAAAAATCTCCATGAAGTCATGCATAAATTTTTCAGGCTTATTATGATTACGCGACATGTTTACAGAAATCGGGACAATAGGTAAATCCTTCATAAGCCGCTTTTGTATAAACTTGAAAACTTCTTCATAAACGTAATAGTCGAGTTTTGTAATAAAACCGTTTTGTTCAAAAAGAGGAATAAACTTATCCGGTGTCATAAGTCCCAGTTTTGGACTGTTCCAGCGTACGAGTGCTTCGGCTCCAACAATCTTATCATTTGCCAGTGAGATTTTTGGCTGATACATGACAAAAAATTCATGATCTTCAAGTGCCTGCTGCATGTGGCTTTCAATAAAGCGTTCTTCATTAATTTTTTCCAGAAGTTTTGAATTATAAACTGAATATTGAGTAAGAAGATTGTCTTTAATCGTACTCTTTGCAAAAGATGCCTGACCTATTAAGCTTTGAATCGTATTTCCTTTTGCTCTGTCGCCTGGCATAAGGAATGAGATTCCGAATTTTGGGAAGAATGGAATTTCATAAGATTTTATTTCTTCAGTAATGATATTCATCTTATCTCTGAAAGTATTCATTGCTTTATGAACAGAATTGATTTTTATAAGGATATAAAAATGATCTGCAAAGCCTCTTCCAATTATTCCATGGTATTCAGTTACATATCTGCTCAGGGCTTTTGAATAATAGAGAATCAGCTGATCGGCTGCTTCTTCTCCATAATTCTGATTTATAAATTTAAATCCTCTTATATCTGCTTCAATAAGTATGAATTTTGAACGGGGGTTTCTGATCATTCTTAAAGCTTCTTTTTCAAATCTTACTCTTGTCCAGAGATTTGTAAGAGGGTCGTAAACTGTTTCAATCAACTGCTTTTTCTGGAAGAAATCAAGCAGTTTTGCTTCAACAAAAACCAGCGCACATATAGTTATTATTGAGAAAAAAATTATCATTATTTTTGAACGCTTTTGTATAGCATAGATAGCATTGATTTCATTCATTGAAACTTTTAATGAAAGAGTCCAGCCTGATTCAGGAATTTTTGAAGTAACAAGATATATATAACTTCCGTCATCTGCCTGTGAAATTATTGTCTGAGCAGGACTCTTTGCAAGATTTTCTGTTGAAGTATGCGCAAGACTTTTATCTTTTGGAGTATATTTGAGACCGATAACATCTGGTCGTGAATGTACCAGAAAGTAACCGTCTTTATCGAGCAGCATAAAACTTTCTCTGGATCCAATTTTTAAGCCTGTTGTTCTGTTTTTTAATTTTTCCAGGTTAATTGAAGCTCCAAGGACTCCAATTATTTTATGAGTTTCATAAACAGGTTTTTCAATACAAAATATATATTGATCTCTGATGCTTGGTTTACAGATTCCGCTTATAAAAATATCATAATCGCCGGAAAGGCTTTTGTGAAGTTCAGGATTCATAAAAATTGAAGTTCCATCTGAAAGATATGCTTTGCCATTTGGAGTAAGATAATATAAATCAAGAAAATCGGGATGTTTTGTGTAATTATATCTTGTAAGTAATTGAGTAATCTTTTGTGTAGGATCTTCAAGATTATTCCTGAGCTGAATATTGATATCCATATAATAAGCATTCAAGTAATTAGTATAAGCATTCAGCTGCAGGCTTATGATTCTTTCAAAGCCATCCATCATAATCTGGATATTTTCAAAATATTCGTCTTTTGCGTTATTTAGCAGCCGCTTAGTATATAGATTAGAGATTGAAAGTACTATCGCCATGAAAATGATGGAGACGAGGAGGGTGGAGATAAGCTTTGCCTTTTCAGGCGAAATATTATGCTTTTTCATTAAACATCTTTCCGAGTAAAATTTCCTTCCACCTTCTAAAATGATACCATAGTTTTGCTGAATGTCAAAATAATATAATAAATATATGGAAAAAAAACGTTTTTTTATAAAAAAACGCAGATTTTAACCCACATTTAACTTTAAGAAAACGTTGTAGTTCGTAAAGAAAACGTTTTCGAAACAAAAAATTATTAAGTTAAACGTTTAATATGTCTGAATTTCAAGGAAATTCGCTATTTTTTTTTTGCAAAAAAAATGGATATGAGTTACAATTGATTTAGTTAGGGGTTATTCCCTAATATAAAAAAAACTTTTTACAAGAGGAAAGGAAAATGAAAAAAATCCTATCAGTATTGTGTGTTCTTACAGTTGCTGCTGCTTTGTTCACAGGATGTTCAAAGAAAGCTGCAAAGGGTCCTGTAACAGTTAATCTCTGGTCATTCACTGACGAGATTCCAGGAATGGTTGAAAAGTATATCGCTGATCATCCAGACTGCGGTTTCACTGTAAACAAGACAATTATCGCTACAACAGAGGGTGCTTATCAGCCAGCTCTCGACCAGGCTCTTATGAGTGGTGGTGCAGATGCTCCTGATATGTATGCAGCTGAAGCAGCATTCATCCTTAAATATTCACAGGGTGATATGCAGCAGTATGCTATGCCTTATAAGGATCTCGGAATCGATATCGATGCTAAGATCAAGGCTGCAGAAATCGCTCCTTATACTGTAGATATCGGATCTAACACAAGTGGTCAGGTTGACGCTCTTGGTTATCAGACAACAGGTGGATGTTTCATCTATCGTCGTTCTATTGCTAAGAAAGTATTCGGATCAGATGATCCAAAAACTATTCAGTCAATTATTGGTGGTGGTTCAGGAAACTGGACAGCTTTCGAAGCTGCTGCTGAAAAGCTTGCTGCTGCTGGTGTAGCTATCGTTTCTGGCGACGGTGATCCATGGCACGCTTTCGAGAACTCTTCAGACAAGGGTTGGATTGTAAACGGAAAACTTTACATCGATCCAAAACGTGAAGCATTCATCGACTTCTCTAAGAAACTTACAGACAAAGGTTGGTCTAACCAGACACAGGACTGGACAGACGCTTGGTTCGCTGACATGAAAGACACTGGTGCTAAACCATGTTTCGGATTCTTCGGACCAGCTTGGCTTATCAACTACACACTCGCTCCAAACTGCGGTGGATCAAAAGTTGGTGAAGGTACATATGGTGACTGGGCAGTTTGTAACTCACCTATCGGATTCTTCTGGGGTGGTACATGGGTACTTGCTAACAAGAATATGCCAGCTGCTAAGAAGAACGCTGTAAAGACACTCATCGAATGGATCACACTTGATGCTTCTAACGATGGTCTCCTTTACAAGTGGGCTAACGGTACACTCAATGGCGAAGGTGGAACAAAAGATACAGTATCTTCAGGTGTTGTAATGGCTAAGTCTAACGGTGAACTTTCATTCCTCGGTGGACAGAACATGTTCGAATACTTCGTACCAGCTAACAAGTACGCTAACGGTAAGAACCTTACACAGTATGATGAGACAATCAACTCTCTCTGGCGTGAACAGGTTCGTGCTTATGCTAACGGACAGAAGAGCCGCGACGCTGCTATCAAAGACTTCAAGCAGAACGTAGCTGATAAGCTTGGTGTTGAGTAATAGACTGACATTCGCTTAATGTTCAGGGCTGTCGTAAGACAGCCCTGATTTGTGCTATTTTAGAGTTTATTTCATATAAAAAAGTTTTGAATTTCTTAAAAAAAGATTAAATCATTTTGAGGTGTCCTACAATGAAAAAAAAAGGAAGTATCAGTTATGCTAAATATGGCTATATATTTAGTATTCCTTTTGTACTTGCGTACTTAATTTTCAGTTTATATCCAACTTTATATACTGCAATTATCGGTTTTACAGACTTAAGAGGTGTAGGTAAAACAACTTGGAGTTTCTTAAAAGGTTCTCATTTCTTTGACAATTATAAAACAATTCTTACATTGCCGACCTTCCATACAGCTTTAAAGAATACAATTAAACTTTGGGTTTGCAACTTTATTCCACAGATGATTCTTGCACTTTTGCTTTCTGCATGGTTTACTAACCGCCGTGTTAAAGTACCTGGAGAGGGAGCATTTAAAGTACTTTTCTATATGCCAAATATTATTACAGCTGCAACAGTTGCTATTTTGTTCGGTGCTCTTTTTGGTTATCCAATGGGACCTGTAAACGATGTTCTTACTCGTTTCCACATCATTGAAAAACCATATTTCTTCCTTCAGAATAAAGCAGTTGCACAGGGAATCGTTATGTTTATCCAGACCTGGATGTGGTACGGATATACAATGATTATCATTATTTCTGGTGTTCTTGGTATTAACCCTGAAATCTTTGAAGCCGCAGATATCGACGGTGCTAACGGATGGCAGGTATTCTGGAAGATTACTATTCCAAGTATCCAGACAATTCTTCTGTTCACTCTCGTAACATCACTTATTGGTGGTTTGAATATGTTCGATATTCCAAACCTCTTTGTTCGCGATAGTGGTCCAGATAACGCAACTTTGACTACAAGCGTTCTTATTTATACTATGGCCTTCAAGGGCGGATATATGTATAACAGAGCTTCTGCACTTTCTATGATTATGTTCATCATTATCGTAATCTGTTCTGCAGCTCTCTTCTTCTCTATGAGAGATAAGGAAGAAGTTAAAGTTAAGAAGCTTAAGAAGCAGGCATTGAAAGCTCGCAAGCAGGCTATGAAACTTGAAGCAAAAGGAGTTAAAAATGAGTAACAAATCTAATGTTCAGATTTATAAGATATTGATAATGATAGTATGTATTATACTTTCTATTTTGAGCATCATGCCATTCATTATCATGTTCGTAAACTCTACACGTTCTACTTACGAGATTCAGCAGCATGCGGTTTCATTTATTCCTTCAAAATTCCTTTTGAATAACTGGAAAGTTCTTACATCTAAGAGCTTTAACCCTGCAAAAGGTTTCTTGAACTCATTGATCGTTTCTTGTGGTATTACAGGTATTACATTGTACTTCTCAACACTTACAGCTTATGCACTTGTAATGTATGACTGGAAGCTTAAGAATGCATTCTTCAGTTTTATCATGGCTATCATGATGATTCCTGCAACAATCACAATTATTGGTTTCTATCAGATGGTTTATAAGATTCATATGACAAACAGATTCCTTATGCTGATTCTTCCTGCAATGGCTGCTCCATCGCTGGTATTCTTTATGCGTCAGTATATGAAACCTTCTGTTTCTCCATCACTGGTAGAATCTGCTCGTATTGACGGTGCAAAAGAATTCTTTACATTTAATGTAATCGTTCTCCCAATTATGAAACCAGCTATTGCTACACAGGCAATCTTCAGTTTCGTAACAAGCTGGAACGATTTGTTCAAGCCACTTATTCTTCTTACAAAGCAGGATAAATATACACTTCCTATCATGGTATCTCTCCTTCGTGGTGATATTTACCGTACAGAATATGGTAGTGTTTATCTTGGACTTACTCTTACAGCACTCCCACTTATCATTGTTTACTTGATTCTTTCTAAGTACATTGTTGCGGGTGTTGCAATGGGTTCTGTAAAAGGTTAATTTTTTTTACTGGAAATTCAAAAAAGACCGTGTTGGAAAGACCATCACGGTCTTTTTTTTTAGGTATTTAAATTTTTATCATGTAGGAAAAATCCATTATGGACTTATGGCATTTTATGAAGTAAACTTATATGATTAAGAAAACGTTGTCGTAAATGATGACGAAGGAAGGGAAATGAAATACGGATATTTTGACGATGACAAAGCAGAGTATGTCATCACACGCCCGGACACTCCTACAAGCTGGAGTAATTATCTTGGCTCTACAGTTTATGGTGCTGTAATTACAAACAATGCCGGTGGCTATGGCTTCTATAAATCTGGTGCTCAGGGACGATTTATGCGTCTTCGTTTTAACGCAGTTCCTATGGATCAGCCAGGACGTTATTTCTATCTCCGCGATCAGGAAGATGGAGATTTCTGGTCTGCATCATGGCAGCCAGTTGGTAAACCTCTTGATCAGTATAAGAGTGAATGTCGTCATGGTACTGCATATACAACTATTACTTCTGAATACAAGGGAATTAAGAGTGAAACAAAATACTATGTTCCGCTTGGACAGAACTTTGAGTACTGGCGTCTTAAGGTAACAAATACTTCTGACAAGGTACGTAAAATCCGCGTATTCTCTTACTGTGAATTTTCTAACCAGTGGAATACAACACAGGATCAGGTAAACCTTCAGTATTCGCTCTTTATTGTAAAGGGTGAAAAAGTAGGTGATAATCTTCTCCGTTATTCAATTCAGGATAACCTTTACATTCAGCATCCTGAATACGAGGTTGGTGGTGCTTATATGAGCGAATGGGTTGCTCTTATTGGTACTCCAATGACTGGTTTTGATACAAGCCGCGAAGCCTTTATCGGAACTTACGGAAGCTATGAGCATCCAAAAGCTGTTGTAGACGGAGCTTGTACAAACTCTGAAGCATTTGGTGATAACTCTTGTGGTACAGTTCAGGGGGACCTTGAATTGCAGCCAGGTGAAACAAAAGAAATCATGCTTATGCTTGGTATTGATGATGCTCTTGCTGTAGGTCAGAAGATTGTAAATGAGTTCGGTACTTTCAAACGTGCAGATGAAGAGTTTGAAAAACTTGTAAACAACTGGCATGCAAAGCTTGGTTCTTTCAAGGCTATTACTCCAGATGAAGATATTAACCATACTGTAAACGTATGGGGACTTTATAACTGTTTGATTACATTTGCCTGGTCTCGTGCAGCTTCTCTTGTATACAACGGAGAACGCGATGGTCTTGGTTACCGCGACTCTGTACAGGATATTCTTGGCGTTTCTGCTGCAATTCCAGAAGAAGCAGAGGAACGTCTTGTACGTATGATTTCTGGTCAGTGCCAGAATGGTGGTGCTGTTCCTGTAATTTCTAAGGACTTCAATGCCGGGCACGAGAAGACTCCAAAGCCGGAAGAGTTCCGTTCGGATGACTGTGAATGGTTCTTCAATGCTGTTCCTTGCTATGTAGCAGAATCAGGAAACTTTGATTTCTATAACAAAGTAGTTCCATACGCTGATGGCGGAGAAGCAACTGTATACGGACACCTTAAGCGTGCCCTTGAATTTAACCTTGAGAGAATGGGCGCAGACGGACTTCCTTGTGGACTTTTGGCTGACTGGAACGACTGTCTTAAACTCGGCTATCATGGTGAATCTTTGTTCGTTGCTTTCCAGCTGCGTCTTGGTCTTACAACTTATGCTGATATTTCTGAACGTCTTGGAAAGAAGGACGAAGCTGCATGGGCTTTGAAAGAGCGTGATACACTTGATGCTAATATCCAGAAGAAGTGCTGGGATGGTAAGTGGTTTATCTGGGCTGTAGGCGAGGATGGAACTGTTTATGGAACTCAGACAATTGAAGAAGGACAGATTTACTTTAATACTCAGGTTTGGGCTGTTATGTCTTCTGCTGCAACTGCAGAACAGGCTCGCATCTGTATGGAATCTGTAAAAGAAAAACTTGCAACTCCTTACGGACTTATGCTCTGTGCGCCTCCATTCGTAAAGACTCGCTCAGACATCATGTCTTCTGTAGTATTCCTTCCTGGTATCAAGGAAAATGCAGGTATCTTCAACCATACACAGGGTTGGGGGGTAATTGCTGAAACAATGCTTGGAAACGGTGACCGTGCTTACGAGTACTGCAAAGCATCTATTCCTGCTGCATATAATGACAAGGCAGAAATCCGCCAGAGCGAACCATATGTAGTAGGACAGACAACTTATTCTACCTTCAGCAAGCGCCCTGGTAACACACGTACTTCATGGCTTTCTGGAGCCGGTACATGGTCTTACTATGCTATCACTCAATATATGCTCGGAATTAAGCCACAGTATGATGGTCTTTTAATTGATCCATGTATCAAACACGACTGGGACGGCTTTACAGTAGAGCGCCGCTGGAGAAAGATGAATCTTCATATTGAAGTAAAGAATCCACAGCACGTTTGCAAAGGTATTGAATATATCGAAGTAGACGGAAAGCGTATCGATGCTGCAGTAATTCCTGTAAGTGAACTCAAAGACGGCAGTAAGATTGTTGCTTACATGGGTAAGGATGCTAAGTCTTCACCTGTTGAGCGTGTTTAAGTCTGATCGATATACTTAATCGATGAATGCGGCGGCAAAGCTTCCTTTAGTGATGTCGTCGTCAATTTGAATAATTTCGAAAGGCTGCTGGAGCAGGTCTTTCAGACGGGCTTCAGCAGTTTGTTTTAGAAGGGGAGTTTTCCAGAAGGTGCTGCCGTTACAGGTAATGCAGATTGGAAGCTCCTCTTTTTCTTTGTCTGAACAGAACGCTGCAGCGTAAATTGCTTCTGCTGAAAGTTTTGCCGAGCGGGTAATAATTACGTAAAAGAGTTCTTTTAATTTCAGTTCGTCCGATGAAAGTTCTTTCTCTGTTTTTGCGAAATATTTATCAAAATCTTTTGTATCAAAATACTCTGGTGCTGCATACGAAGGAGAGAAGAATCCTTCTCTAACTGCTGTTTTTACCATCTCTGTTGCAATATTTCCGAGATATGCTCCTGAACACATTTTTTCCATAAGGGACTGGTTCGGTTGCGTTGTTCTGCTGCAGACTGTTTTGTCAAAATCACTTTGAGGAAGATTAGAAAACATTCCGCATTCTGTTACTATAATCCGCTTGTTTTGAATGTATGCACTGTTCATTCCGGTTCCAAGAATAAAAGCAAGATGTGCGCCCCAGTTCTTTTCTGATTTTTCAACAAAGCTTGAAAGCAGGAGGGCTGTTGTATCATTCAAAACATTTATTTTTTTGATTTTTGTCCAACCTTGAATTTTGAGTTCTGCTAACAGTTCTTTTCCAAGATATGTTCCAACCGCTTCCGGAGCTTTTACTTCTTTTGAGAAACGGATGATTTTTCCATCTCCGTCTTCTGTAATTGCCATTGCGTAACTGAAGCAGAAACTGATTTTGTTTGAGCGGTCTTTAAGACGTGAAATATTCTGTGCTATGGCCTGGTAAAACTGTTTTTTGTTGAGTTCACGGTCAATGGCAGGCATCACCGTTTTCTCGAAATCTGATATTTCAATACCGTCTTTTGTTTTTGTAACAATACAGGAACGGAAGTTTGTACCGCCTGCATCAATCACAATGGCACTTTCACCTTCTTTAATTTTACGAACTGCAGCACTGCCTGCTTTTATCATTGCCTGGTCAGAACCGCCTGTTTTCAAACCTTTTTTCATATCTTCAATAATTTTCTTATGAAGATTATCAGCAATGTTTAAAGTAAAATTGTGACGTTCAAGAAAGTTCTGTGTCTCGTCTGAAATATCCATTTTTAACTCCAGAAATTTATTTGTTAGAGAAAATTGATTCAAAGGAATCTGTGATTTTTGATTCAATTCCCTTAAAATATTTTACTGTTCCAACACGTAGTTTATCTGTACATTCATCATCAGCAATAATAAGTGCACTTTTATGCATCTGAAGTATTGTAACCGGCCACATCTGTGAAACTGATTCTTCAACTGCGTGCTGGAGGGCATCTGCTTTTGCCAGCCCTGTCATCATAATAAGAACTTCTTTTGCATCTGTGATTGTTCCAATTCCAACTGTAAGGGCTGTTTTTGGGACTTTTGTACAGTCACCGTCAAAGAATCTTGCATTTGCTTTTATTGTATCTTCTGTAAGGGTTTTCATTCTTGTATAAGAGGTGAGTGAAGAACCCGGTTCATTAAATGCAATGTGTCCGTCATTTCCGCAGCCACCCAGGAACAGATCAATTCCGCCGGCTTCTTTAATCATCTTTTCATAATTCTCACATTCTTTCTGAAGGTCTTCCGCTGTTCCGTCAAGAATATGAACATTTTCTTTTTTGATATCGATTTTACTGAAGAAATTCTGCCACATAAAATAGTGGTAGCTTTGCGGATGGTTTTCATCAAGTCCTACATATTCGTCCATATTAAAAGTAATGACATTCTGGAATGATATGAGTCCCTTATTGTTTAATTCAATAAGCCGTTCATATACTCCAAGAGGTGTACTTCCTGTAGGTAATCCAATAACAAAAGGTTTTTCTGGAGTAGGGGCAGCTGAATGAATTTTACCGGCTATATAATCTGCCGTCCACTTTGCACATTCCTTGTAGTTATTTTTGATTATAAGTCTCATTATTGTACCTCCAGTTTATTTTTCACGATTTTGCCTTCAATCATAACCAGCTTAATACTGAACAGTTTATCCATAACAAGAATGTCACTGTCATAGGTTGGGGAAAGAATTCCTTTATGAGTGTATTTCATAATTCTTGCAGGATTTACAGAAGCAAACTTAATTGCATCTGTAAGCGGATATCCAAATTGCACAATGTTTTTGATTGCTTTTTTCATTGTAAGTGAAGAGCCTGCTATTACATCATCTGCTTTTCGATGAAAGCACCCGTCCTTAAATACAACTTCTTCACCGTTTGCAAAAAGATGTTCTCCCTTCTGTTCTGTCGGAGTAAGCGCATCTGTAACGAGAACTATCTGAGCACGGTTTTTATCGCGGCCAAGAAGCTTAAACAGGTCAGGATGAACATGTACACCGTCGGCAATTATCTCACAGGAAACTTCTGGATGTATAAGAATTGCTCCGACTGTTCCAGGGTTTCTGTGATGAAGCTGACTCATTGCATTAAAGAAATGTGTTGAATGCAGAATACCCACCTGAATGCCCTCTACAATATTTTCATATTGGGCATTTGTATGTCCGGCCTGTAATATAATTCCTTTTTCAATACAGTGGAGAGCAAGTTCACGCATTCCTTTTAGTTCAGGCGCAACGGTCATATTTACAATATGTCCTTCTGCGGCTTCCCAAAGTTCATCAAAAAGTTTAATGTCCGGGAGTTTTACTGTTTCTGGACGCTGTACTCCAAGCCGCTCAGGAGAAATAAAAGGACCTTCAAGATGAACTCCCATAATACGGGCTCCTTCTTCGTGTCCCATTGCAGCAACAATTGCCTTGAGTTTTGTTTTCATTTCTTCTGTTTCAGAAGCGTACATTGTGGGATTAAAGGCGGTTACTCCGTATTGAGCAAGATCCTTTGACATTTGAAGAATGCCCTCTGTTGTACAGGTATCTGTTCCATTTCCCTTAAAGCCATGAATATGTGTATCTATAAAGCCGGGCATTATGTAATTACCCTTAGCGTCAATAAGTTTCACTTCAGGGCCGAAGTTCATTTTATTGAAACGTTCTTCACTAAAAGTATCCTTGATTTTAGAATCCTCTATCAGAACTGCAGAACGCTGGGTGTTGCTTGTGAGTCCTGAAAGAACTATTCCGTTATGAATACAAATTGTCATCTTTACACCTCCTATTCAAGTTCTCCTTCGTAGTAGCGGTAATCAAGCTGATGTAAAAGTTTTTTATGATATTCAAGTCTCTGTTTAAAATCTTCAAAATCTTTTTTTTCTTCCGGAAGCCAGAGTGTTTCTGCAGCAGCACAGAATCTTGGGAAAAGCAGGTATTCTGCGTTTCGTGAGTGTGGAAGTTTTTCAGTCCAGAGTGTACATTCTCCACCTAAAATCAATTTGCGCTGTTCTGGATTTTCAAGTTTTAATTCTTTTCCTGCAGGAGAGAAGGTGTAGGTTTTTTTTGTAGTAGTTACTCCAAGTCTTCCTGGTTCTTCAAACGAATCTTTATTTTTTAGATTCAGATAGAAACGCTGTGTTGGGGACATTATTACTTTATGATTGAGAGAGGCTGCTTTTATACCTCCTTCTGTTCCTCTCCAGCTTTGAACGATAACATTGTCAGGGAGTTTATTGTGCTTGTTATTATCAAGTACTTCATCCCAGCCGATAGGAACCTTTCCAAGTTTTGCTACCATTGAGGCTATTTTAGTAGTGCCCCAGGCTTGAAGTTGAGCAGCAGAATCTAAACCTTCTGTTTTCATTCGAGCCTGACATTTTGGACATATTTCCCAACGTTCATGAGGACATTCATCTCCACCAATATGAATATAATCAGAAGGAAATAGTTCTGTAATCTTTTTAAGGGCTACTTCATAAATAGTAAAAATATTATCATTTCCCAGACAGAGAACATCAGGAAAAATACCCCATCTGTTTTCTACCTGATAAGGTCCGCCAGTACAACCATATTCCGGATAAGCTGCAAGAAGGGCAGAAGAGTGTCCCGGGAACTCAACTTCAGGAATAATCTGAATGCAGCGTTCCTGTGCATAACGGATGATTTCTTTTATTTCTTCATCTGTGTACCAGCGGCGGATAAGTTTTTCTTCATCATAAAAACCATCCTCTGAAGCTGGCATTGTGTAATCCTGTCTTTTTGATCCGATTTCTGTAAGGCGAGGGTAGCCAGGAACTTCAAAACGCCACCCCTGGTCATCTGTAAGATGCCAGTGGAATATGTTGAGTTTATGCAAAGCGCAGGCATCAAGCATTTTCTTTATAAATGCTGTTGAGTAGAAGGAACGGCTTGTATCAAGTAAAAAGCCTCTCCAGCTGTGTACAGGCTGATCAGTAATATTCAGCTCGGGAAGTTCGTTATCTGTTCCAGAAAGAAGCTGAGCTGCACTGATACATCCATAGAAGATTCCATTCAGGCTTTCTGCCTTTATTCTGATTCCATCATCAGAAAGCGTAAGATTGTAGCCTTCATTTATTTCCTGTTTTTTATCTTGTGGTTGAAGTTCTATAAAAACAGATATTCCTTTATCTGATGTTTTTATTCCAGCAACTTCGAATGCTGTCACTGCTGTTTTGTATAAATCAGCCTTAGAGTCTGTATTTATACATATAGAAACTGATTTTGTGCGGATATTTATAATTTTATTCCCGGTTTCAATTGAAAGCGGTTTTGGAATGATTGTTATTCTGTTGTCCATAGCTCGAATTATAAATCAACTTTTTATGTAAGTACAGAGAAAAAACAAACAAAACGCTAAAAAATGGTGGAAATTCCCTAAAATTCAATAAAATTAACAAAAAATTTGATTGACAATACTGAATAACCGGGTTTAGGATGTAGGTAAGTACAAAGGTTGTACAATAACCTATGACCAATTGGAGGAACCCTATGAAAAAAATGGTAACAGCCGTAATGGTAGCGGCAGCAGTGCTTGGCTCTGTTTATGCGCTGGGCGACAAAAAAACTAAGCAGACAGTTATTACTGTTTTGGATTATCAGGATGCAACAGCTCCAAACTCATTTGAGGATAACAAGCTGATTTGGGAAGCATTCGAAGCTGCACATCCGGATATTAAGATTGAACGTGAGGTACTTTTCAACGAACCTTTCCATCAGAAAACTGCAGCCTATGCAGCTTCAGGAAAAATGCCAGATGTATTCTATATGTGGCCAGCTGGACGTTCATCTGCTATTCATGAAAAGAAACTTGCAAAGGACCTTACTCCATTTATGAAGAAGGATGGAATTTATAATGATTACAGCAAAGCTTGTGTTGATCCTGCAGCTCAGGCATCTGGTTATGTTGCAGAAATTCCATTTGGACTTACAGTAAGCCACATGCTTTATGTAAATAAGGCAGTTCTTGAAGATTGTGGCCTTTCTATTCCAAAGACATATGATGAACTTAAGGCTCAGGTTCCTGTTCTTAAGGCAAAGGGATATGAAACAATTCTTATGGCTAACATGGATGACTGGGTAATGCAGTCTTGTCTCTTCTCTGCCGTTGCAGGACGTTTCGGTGGTGCAGACTGGGCAGATAAGATTAAAGCAGGAAAGGCTAAGTTCACAGACAAATCATTCCTTGATGCAGTAAAATTCATTAAGACACTTTATGATGATGGCGTTCTTTCACAGAAGACTCTTGCAACATCTTATGGTGATGTAGTTGGTCAGTTTGCTTCTAAGAAGGGTGCTTATCTTATTGATGGTGACTGGCGTGTAGGTGCATTCCTTACAGATACTTCTACTGGAAAGGCTCTCATTCCTCCTGCTGATCAGAAAAAGAACATTGAACTCATCAACTTCCCTGAAATTCCTGGTGAAAAGATTCACGGTTCTAACTCTTCAACTCTTGGTGTTGGATATGGTATGAGCTCAAAGCTTAAGAAAGGTTCTAAAGAAGAAAAGGCTGCATGGGAACTCATTAAGTGGCTTTCAGGACCTTATGTTCAGCAGAGAAGACTTGATACTGGAGCTTCATTCCCTTCTTTGAACAGTGGAATTAAATATGACAATATTGAACCTCTTTCTCAGAAGAGAGCTCAGTTCTATACTGCACAAACAATTTCTACTCCTGTATTCGACAGCGTATTTGAAGGTGATGTTCCTTCTGTACTCAATGCTGATCTTCAGGCATTAGGACTTGGAAAGAAAACTCCTGAGCAGGTTTGTAAAGATGTACAGGCTGCCTGGGATGCAAGCAAATAATAAAAACTAACTTTCAGGCTTCCGGTAATTCCTTTCCACCGGAAGCCTTTTTTATAAGGGCGAAAAATATGAATAAAAAGAACCTGATCCTTATTAGCAAGGCCTGTCTCCTGCTTTCTGTGCTGGGCTACTGTATTCCAGTTTTTGATGAAGCAAACGGATTTGCTGCATTTATATATTTCCTTGGTGCCGGAGAGGGTGCTTTGTATACTTCGATTGGAGTTGCACTTATTATAAGCTTTCTGGCAATTGCTGCTTCTATCGTATTTTCTTCTATTTATTTTATTCGTGGGAAAAAAGATAATTACACTTCATCAGCTGCAGTGGTCGACTGGGCTTTAATGGGGCTTGTGATTATTTCAACTCTTTTTGCTTTTATTGCAGTAAAAAAGTTTACCGATGAAGATGTTGATTTATCAGCAGGCTTTTATTTTATGATTTACGGAATTGCAGCTTATGTAATTCTTTATTTGTATTCAACTCTGCTTGGTGAAAATCTATCAACAAAAAAAGAAGAAAAGCGTGCATACTGGATGCTTTCTCTTCCTGCAATTGTATTCTACTTTGGAGTAATGACTTTTCCATCAATTTTCTCCGTTGTTCTGAGTCTTACAAATTATTCAGGTGGATCACTTTTTGAAGCTGGTGCTTTAAAGTTTGTTGGCCTGAAAAATTATATGAAGGTATTCTCAGATCAGTATTTCTATATCTCTCTGAAAAATAACTTCTGGATTGTTTTAGTTTCTGTTTTTGGTCAGCTTCCTCTTGGTTTCTTCCTTGCTTATGTTTTGACACGTGGGCTTGTAAAGGGCAGAGACTTCTTCCAGACTATGATATATCTTCCTTGTGTAATTTCTACAGTAGTAATCGGTATTTTGTTCCAGACCTTCTTTTCTTCTCACGGAGCCTGGACAGAAATCATGAAGTGGTTTAATCCAGCTTATGAATGGACAATGAACTCACAGCCAATGATTCCGGTTCTGTTTGTAATTTTGTGGATGTACACGGGAACTTACTTAATCATCTTTATGGCAAACCTTCAGAAGATTGATCCTCAGATTATGGAGGCAGCAACTATAGACGGTGCAACTGAGTGGCAGGTACTCTGGCATATCATATTCCCTGAGCTTTCCGGTGTATTTGTTATCAGTGCAATTCTTGCAATTTCCGGTTCGTTGAAATCTTTTGACCTTATCTACGTTATGACTGGCGGAGGTCCTGCAAAGCAGACTTATGTTCTTTCTCTTTATATGTTTGATAAGGCATTCCGCGGTGCTTCAGATTATCCTATGGCAAATACAATTTCTACAATCATGGTTGTAATCAGTCTTATCCTGATTGGAATTGTAAAAACACTGGAAAAGAAATTTGGCGCAAAGGAAGAATAGGAGGACTGGAAAATGAATGTATTTGAAAAGAAAGGTCCAAAGCATATTATTGCTCAGACTATTATTTATATTATTTTGATTTTCTTTACCTTTATGGCATTGTATCCGATTTTCTGGCTTCTGTTTTCATCTTTCAAAACAACTCAGGAATATCAGATGACAAGTAAGCTTGCACTTCCGCAGGTATGGTGGTGGAGAAACTATGTTGATGCCTGGATACGAGGAAAGTTTGGAAGTCTGTTTTTGAACAGCCTTTTTTATACCGGTATTTCTACAATTGCAATTCTGTATTTTTCTATTGCTGCGGGATTTGCATTTGCAAAACTTCCGAATAAATCTACAGGTGTTATCTACAAGTCGTTTGTTATTGGAGTTCTGATTACATTGCAGTGTATTATGATTCCTCTGTTCTTTATGGCAAACTGGACAGGACTATATGATACAAGACTTGGAGTTCTTATTTGTTATATCGGTATAGGTATGCCAATGGGAATCTACCTTACTACAGAGTTTATCCGCAGTATTCCTACTTCTCTTGTTGAATCTGCCAGAATTGACGGGGCTCCATACCTTCAGATTTTCTTTGATATCATATTCCCAATGTCAAAGCCGGTTGGAATCACTCTGGCAATTCTTACGATTACCGGAACCTGGAATGAATTCATGCTGATAAATATTCTTGCCAGCAGCGAAAAGATTAAGTCTCTGCCGGTCGGTGTACAGAAGTTCTCTGGAGCATTAGCTTCGGATTACGGTAAACAGTTTGCAGCTCTTATGATCAGCATTATTCCGATTATTATCTTCTATGGTATTTTCAGAAAGCAGATTACTAAAGGTGTTGCGGCTGGTGCTGTTAAAGGTTAAAATAAAGTATGCACGTAAATAATGACTATCAGCGCAATGCGAATCTTTCACGCGTGTTTGAGACCGTGTGGAAGAATCCAAACTTTAGCAGAATTGATATTGCAAGAAAACTTGAACTTTATCGTTCTACAGTTTCGAATATTATTGGAACGCTGGTTGAGTCTAATCTGATTTGCGAAGGAGAGAGAGGAATTCCAACAGAGAAGGGAGGCCGTAAGCCGGTTTTCCTTTCTGTGAATCCTGATTTTGGCTGCGTGATAGGAATTGAGATTCAGCTTGATTGTTATCATGTGGCTGTAGTTTCTTTTGATGGAAGAACTGTTCATGAGGATGACGGAAAAACTCCGGTAAATCCTGATTTATTAGACAAGCCTGAAGAACTTTTTGTTTATATGGTTGATACAATAATCAAAAGTATTCAGGAAGATGTTAATATAAATCCCCTTCGGCCGCTTGCAATCAGCATTGGTCTTCCTGGTATTATTGATATTGATAATGGCGTTATAAAGTATTCTGCACCATTCCGTCTTAAAGAATTTGATTATGCGACTGTACTTGGAAAGCGCTATGGTATTCCTCTCTTTATGGAAAACGATGCCCGCTGCTGTTCATGGCTTCAGCTTGCTTTGAATAAATCTTCTGATAAAAAAGATTTTCTGTGTGTACTTGCAAGAAACTATGCAGGTAACCCTTTGCTGTCTTATCCTGAAAGTTATGGGAAAGGTATCGGTGTAGGTCTTTCGATTACTATGAATGGTCGTGTAATCAATGGAAGAAACTACGGTGTTGGTGAATATATTTCGCGTTCCTGGACAACCTATCAGAAAGGGCAGACCGGACTTCCTGAGGCTGTTCTAAAAACAGTTGATTCAGTAGAAGATTCTTATGCTGAATGGATAAAGGATTTGTTTGGTACCCTTACTATGATGGTGCCACTGCTTGAGCCGGAAACTGTATTTGTTCACGGGCAGCCAAAATTCCGCAGGGATTTCATGCTTGAGGTAATCAAAAAGAATGTACCTCAGTTTACTTCTATAATGGATTATTGTGGTTCTGAACTTGTGATCATGGATGATGATGCCTTTGGGATTTCTAAAGGTGCGGCTCTTATGTGCATTCAAAAATTATATGAAGTCCAGATTCTTGAAGCTAAGCCGTCTTATTCAATTTTGAAATGGGATGAACTTTTTGATCTGCATAAAAGAAGCAGATCAAAAAGTTTATTAGAGTTTTAGTCTTCTAATTTCTTATATTCATAAAAAGTCTTGAGAACATCTTCGTCTGGTTTTGTTGCCAGAGAAACGATGATTGTAACTACAAGACAGATAATGAATGCAGGGAGAATCTCATATACATCAAAGATACCGCCATGGAGATTGTGCCATGCTACTACAGTAGCACCGCCTGCAAGAAGGCCGGCAACTGCTCCTGGCGCTGTTGTTTTTTTCCAGTAAAGAGCGAGTATGATAAGAGGACCAAAAGTTCCGCCGAAACCTGCCCAAGCATAAGAAACGAGTCCGAAGATTGAGCTGTTTGGATTGAGGGCGAGAAGAAGTCCTACAATAGCGATGATGAATACACAGATACGGCTGATAAGAAGAACCTGCTTATCGCTTGCATCCTTTTTGATAAGTCCCTTGAAAATATCCTGTCCGATAGCAGAAGAAGCTGAAAGAAGCTGTGAGTCTGCTGTAGACATAGCTGCGGCAAGAATACCACAGAGGAAGATACCTGCAATGAAAGCTGGGAACATGCGGATCATTGTTTCGCTGAATACTGCTTCCTGAGTTCCTGTTCCGAGAGCCTTAAGACCTGCTGTTGTAACTTCTGCTGGATCTGCACCAAGAATAACACCCTTGTTCAAAAGCCATGCTGTACCGAGAGTTCCGATAAGAACTGCACCGATGTAAGAAATAATCATCCATGTGATACCTACGCGGCGTGCAGTCTTAAGTTCTTTGTTAGAACGGCAGCCCATAAAGCGGATGATGATGTGTGGCATTCCAAAGTATCCGAGACACCATGCAAATGCAGAAATTGCAGACATTGGTGTAAAAGTCTTGTTTCCTGTGAAAGCCTTGAGCATAGCAGAACCAAACTCACCGTTAAGAGCGCGGTTTGTAAAGTTTGAAACCTGATCAACTGCGTTTCCAAAGCCTCCGAGAGTTGCTACGATTACGATACCAGAAATGATGAAAGCGATGAAAATCAAACTTCCCTGGATAAAGTCTGTTGTACAAACTGCTTTATAACCACCAAGGATTGTGTAAGAAAGAATGATTGCAAATCCAATAATGAGGCCTGTATTCCAGCTGAGTCCGAAAACAGAGCGGAAAAGTTTTGCACAGGCTACAAAGCCAGATGCTGTATAAATAGTAAAGAAAACTACAATAAAGAATACTGATACAATAGAAAGAATATGAGTTTTGTCTTTAAAACGGTTTGTAAGGAATTCTGGGATTGTGATTGAGTCACCAAAAGCTACCGAGCATTTGCGCAATGGTTTTGCAATAAAGAGCCATGCAAGGTAAGTTCCTACGATAAGTCCGAAGGCTGTCCAGAAAGTTTCTTTGAAACCGCCGAGGTAGCAGAGGCCTGGAAGTCCCATTAAAAGCCATGCAGAAGAGTCTGATGCTTCTGCCGAAAGGGCGGTTACCCAAGGTCCGACTTTTCTTCCGCCAAGGAAGAAGTCTGCAGCTGAGTTATTACTCTTTGCATTACGAAGGCCTACAAAAACCATGAGACCAAGGTAAAGAACAAAGGCAATAATCATTGCAATTGTCTGAGATGTCATTTGTTATACCTCTTTTAAATATAATGTAGATATTTAAGTATAATTAAAAATTTTGTTATTCTCAATAGATACAATCCCCGAAGATTTCAGTTGTCTTTTGGGATAATCATTAGTATATTTAAAATATAGGAGTTTTAAATGGCAGAATGTACACACGACTGCGGTTCTTGCAGTCAGGATTGTTCAAAGAGAGATTTGCAGGTAACTCTGCGAGCTGGTAGCAGTGTAAAAAAAGTTATTGGTATTGTCAGTGGAAAGGGCGGTGTAGGAAAGTCTCTTGTAACAAGTCTTCTTGCAGCCCGTGTAAATAAGGACGGCTTCCGTTCTGCTATTCTTGATGCAGATATTACTGGACCTTCTATTCCAGAAAGTTTTGGTGTAGGCGAAGAGCGTGCTACAGCCCTTGAGGGTGAAGATGCATTGAATCCTGTTGTAACAGATTCTGGAATTCAGCTTATGTCTATGAATTTCCTTCTTCAGAATGAAACAGATCCTGTTATCTGGCGTGGTCCTGTAATTGCAGGTGCTGTAAAACAGTTCTGGACAGATGTTGTATGGAAGGATGTAGATTTTATGTTCGTGGATATGCCACCGGGAACAGGTGATGTACCGCTTACAGTTTTCCAGTCACTTCCAATTGATGGAATTATTGTTGTAAGTTCACCTCAGCAGCTGGTTCGTGTAATCGTAGAAAAGGCTGTAAACATGGCTAATATGATGAACATTCCTATTCTTGGAATCGTTGAAAACATGAGCTATGTAAAGTGTCCCGATTGCGGTAAAGAAATTACAGTATTCGGTAAGAGTAATATTGATCAGATTGCAAAGAGCTTTAATATTCCTGTTCTTGCCCGCATTCCTATGCAGGAAGAAACAAGCCGTGCAGTAGATGCTGGTGATATTGAGAGTCTGGATATTCCTGAACTCAAGGAAGCTGCAGAGACTGTTGAAAAACTGTTGAAAAAATAATTATTTCTGATATACTTGTTTCTATGAATGATAACAAAGAAACAAAGGGTATATCAGAGGAAGAAATTTCCGCTACTATAAAAGAGCTTTGTCACCTTATTTTAAAGTCTGGTGACGAAGCTTTTATTTATGATTTTTTCAACTGCCTTTTTACAAAGCCTGAACTTAAAGATATTGCAAACAGATGGCTGCTCGTAAAGGAAATTGATGCTGGTACAACACAACGTGAGATTGCAAATAAGTTTGCAATGTCTCTTTGTAAGATTACCCGCGGTTCACGTGAGCTTAATAAGGAAGACAGCGCCTTTAGAAAAATGCTGGAATTATTAAAAAATCAGTAAATTGAAGTCCATTTTTCCCCGATAAAGACAATAGAAATGTATATTCAGAGGGGAACTATGGATAGAAAAAAATCACTATTCGAAAATCTTGCTTTTGCCGGATTAACTGGACTTCTTTTATTTTCCGGCTGTGCTTCTAAACCTGTATCTACAAAACAGACACCTCAACAACTCATTATGCAGAACCGCAAGGCAGAGGCAATGCAGGAATTTGTAATGCCTGCAGATATCAATGCCGCTGATGAGAATGGAAATACGGTACTTCATATTGCAGCAATGGTTAATGATGCTGATCTTGTGTCTTTCTTTATCATTAAGGGAGCCGATCCTGAACTTAAGAATTTTGAAGGTGATACACCTCTGCATGTTGCAATTAAAAACTATTCATATGAAGCTGCAAAAACACTGGCTTCAATAAGTAATACACTTTTTTCTCGTGACAGTGAAGGAGTAACTGCTCTTGACCGCGGTCTTATGGAAAGTGAAGATTATTATGACATTTTCATTACTCCAAAAGCAGCTGAGCTTCGTGATGTTGATGGGCAGACAATAGTTCATTATTTTGTCAGAACAAAAAATATTAAAGGTATTTGTAAATGTATTTCTGAAGAAATTCCAATTTCTGTATTAGATGATAATGGAAAAACTCCTCTTGATGTTGCTTTTGAAAATCTTGATGATGAAGATTCTGTTGAAATTGCTGCAGAACTCATTATGGGCGGTGCAGATGAAGTAGTAACTGAATTTTCATATTTCCAGGATGCAATGCTTGCACGTAATGTTAATTCACGTTTTGATGATGGTCAGACTCCACTTCATCTTGCCGCAATTTACGGACACAATGCAATTGCAAAATATCTGCTTGAAAATAATGCTGATACAACCGTTCAGGACAGTTCTGGTGCAACCCCTCTGCATGAAGCTGTTCGTTACGGAAATGTGGAAATCATAAAATCTCTGCTTAATTCCGGTGCAAATGTTAATGCCCGTGATAATCTTGGAAAAACACCAGTAATGCTTATTCTTCCAAAAGATAAAACTGCAGAAATTTATAAGCTTCTTATAACTTATCGTGCAGACCTTTCTCAGAAGGATATGTTTGGTGATACAGTGCTTCATACAGCTTCAATGCTGAATGTTGGTGCTTCTACTTTCTCTGTTCTCATAAATGGTGGAGCAGATGTAAATGCCCGAAATAAGGAAGGTGTAACACCGCTTGCAATTGCTGTTCAGAAAAATGATCTTGAAACAGTAAAACTTCTTACATCTGCCGGTGCAGATATTCATACACAGGATACAAACGGCGATTCTCCACTTTCAATTGCACTTGCCGGTTCTTCAGAAATGCTTGAAGCAGTTGTAAATGAAGCAAATGCTGGCTTTACAGATTCAAATGGTAATACTCCGCTTCATCTGGCTCTTTTGTGTGATGCTCCATTAGCAAAAATCCAGTACATCATAAGCCTTATGAAAGATGTAAATACAAGAAATAAGGATGGTAACTCAGCTTTATTCCTTGCTATTCTTAAAAACCGTCAGAAGGTAGGGGAGCTTCTTCTTGCAAAGAATGCAGATATCTTCTCTACAAACACAAATAATAATTCACCATTGCGTCTTGCTTTGAAATACGGTGGTACAGTTCAGGACTGGCTCATCACTTCTAAAACAATCAAGTCAAAAGACGGAACTGGAAACACAGTTCTTCATTATGCCGCTGAGTGGCAATATAAGGATGCAATTAACAGTCTTGTAATGAAGGGTGCTGATATTGGTGCTAAAAATGCAAATGGAGAAACAGCTCTTTTTAGTGCAGTAAAAACAAATAATCCTAGTGTAATTCAGACAGTTGTAGATTGTGGAGCTGATATTCAGGCCCGCGATAATCTTGGAAGTACAGCAATGCATACTGCTGTTCGCTGGGATGCTCCTGCTTCTATTGATAAACTTCTTTCTCTTGGAATCAATGTAAACGCACAGAATACATCAGGAAAATCACCATTGGCCGAGGCTGTCGTTGCAGGAAAATTTGATATTGCTAAGAAACTTCTTGCATCGGGCGCAGATCCTAATGTTTGTGATTCGAATGGTGTAACAGTTCTGATGGATGCAATTCGTGGCTGCAGCAAAGACAGTGTTCAGCTGCTTTTGAAGTATGGTGCAAATCCAAATGTTCAGGAAGTAAACGGCCGCAATGCTTATCACGAAGCTGCTTATATGGCTGATGTTGATATCATTAAACTCATCAGAAATGCAGGTGGAAATCCTTTGTCGCGCGACAAACAGGGAAATACTCCGTTCTCAATTGTTGTTAAGAAAGATATAAACGTAATCCGTGAAGTACTTGGAAATAATTATACAATTACTGACAGTGATGGAAATACACCTGTTCATATTGTTGTAAAAGCAAAGGCTTCTGATGAGCTCCTTCAGACATTGATTGATGAGGGCTATCCTGTAGATACAAGAAATGCAGACGGATATACAGCCCTTAATTATGCAATTGAAGCTGATTCGGTAAAAACTGCACTTGTTCTGCTTGAAAACGGAGCAAATCCATTCCAGCAGATTGATAAGAAGGGTAAAAACGGAATCTCAATTGCTCTTGAAAAAGGCAATAAGAAAATGATTTCGAATATTGTAAAATACGCAGGAAAGATGACAGACGTTCAGGGTAATACAATCCTTCACTATGCAGCTAAAACCAGTGATACAGCCATGGTAAAGACTTTGATTTCTTATGGAATTGATAAGACAGTGAAAAATGTATCAGGTGATACTGCGTATACAATTGCAGTACGCTGGCGCCGTCCAGAAATTGCGGCGCTCTTAAAGTAAAAAAAAGCCGGCTCATATTATTGAGTCGGCTTGTATAGTCTCGTCTCTGAGACATTATAGTGTAGAACCTGAACCAATCAGCTGTCGCAGTTTGGTTTAGGTTCTGCTATATTAGTCTTCTTCGTTAGAGAGCATGAGGTTAGTCAAAATACCAAGAATCAATGCACATGCTACAGTTCTGATTTCAACAGCTCCGAAGCTTACTACCATTCCACCTACACCAGTAATAAAGATTACAGATGCTACGAAGAGGTTCTTGTTCTTGTTGAGGTCTACAGACTGGAACATCTTGAAACCTGAAACGGCGATGAATCCGTAGAGGGCAACACAAACGCCACCCATTACACAGTTAGGAATTGTTTCAAGGAAAGCTACGAGTGGAGAAATCATAGAGAAGATAATACAGATAATTGCACATCCCCAGATAGAGATTGTTGAAGCATTACGTGTAATAGCAACACATCCAATAGATTCTCCATAAGTTGTGTTTGGACAACCACCGAAAGCTGTACTTACGATTGTACCAACACCATCACCAAGAAGAGTTCTTGTAAGACCAGGTTCTTTAAGAAGATCTTTTCCTACAATTGCAGAAAGGTTTTTGTGGTCAGCAAGGTGTTCTGCAAATACAACAAATGCAACTGGTACATAAGCAGAGAAGAGAGTCAATAGATATTTTCCAGAAACAGCTTTAAGACCTTCAGTTCCACCCAAAAGGAATGTGAACTTTGGAAGTGAAATATAGCCTGAGAACTTAGAGAAGTCGAGGGCTTTTACAGCACCGTAGTTGATTACGATGAGTGCAGGATTATCAATAAGATTACCAATAATTGCAAAGAGAGTTGCAAGAAGATAACCTGCAAGAATACCGAGAATAAAAGGAATCAGTCTTCCAACTTTTTTACCATAAGTAGAGAAAAGCATTGTGATAGCGAGTGTGAAAAGACCGCAGATAAGAGCTACATATGTGCTTCCGCCTTCAACACTTGATTTCATAAGATCACCGATTGCATTACCAGAAAGACTTAATCCGATAATTGCTACTGTAGGTCCAATGATTACTGGTGGCATAAGTTTATTGATCCATTCTACACCACAGAATTTAACGATTATTGCAATGATTACATAAACAAGTCCTGCCATAAGGGCACCGATAATAAGACCCCAATAGCCAGCCTGCTCAGAAAGGCCGAGAGTTGCAGCTCCAGCAAATGCACTGAACATTGAACCAATGAAAGCAAATGAGCTTCCTAAGAAAACAGGGCTTGAACTCTTTGTGAAGAGAAGGTAAACAATTGTACCTACACCTGCACCGAAAAGAGCAGCGGAAGCTGTCAGTCCGTGTCCAATAATAGCTGGGACAGCAATAGTTGCTGCCATAATTGCGAGAAGCTGCTGCAAAGCAAACAGCACAACCTTACCAAAACGTGGCTTGTCCTTGATTCCGTAAATCAAATCCATTTTGATTGACTCCTTTTTGTATGTATTTTTTTAATTATAATCCGTTGTTATATGGAATTCAATTATCAAATTCTATTATAATTAAAAATGAGGTTTTTATGGCTGATTTTTTTGATTATTTGAATTGGAGAGGTGACTTATCTTTTGAAACAGTCCCTTTTAATAAAATTGATGCTTTAATTCTCGCTCATTTGACCTATTCAATTTTCGACAGAGTAGTGCCAGAGAGTTTTACACAAAAAAAGACCTTTGCTCAGGTTGCAAAAGACTTTTCAAATGCTCCTGATTATGAAGAGCGAATCAATATAGGATTTTTAATTAACAAACGTACTGCTGAACTTATGTTTAAATGTGCAGAATCACCTCGTTTTAAGAATGTTGAATTATGCGGATTTAGAAATCTGTTTAGTGAAGAAAATGTTGAGCAGTTTGCAGCAGTTACTTATTTAATAGATGGAAAGCCTGTAATTGCCTTTAGAGGCACAGACGATACAATAGTTGGCTGGAAAGAAGATTTTAATATTGCCTGGCTTGAGCAAATTCCTGCACAAAAAGATGCTCTGGAATATTTTGATGAAGCAGCCGCAGCTTTTAAGAAGGATTTTGTATTAGTCGGACACTCTAAAGGTGGAAATCTTGTTATAAATACAACTGTAAACTGTGGAAAGAAACTTCAGAATCGGATTGATGAAGTTTATAATTTTGATGGTCCGGGTTTTGGAACTGATTTTTTTGAATCTGAAGAATATAAGGCTGTAGAAAAGAAGATTCATTCGTTTTATCCAGGATTTTCGGTTGTAGGAATGATTTTTCATCATCCAAAGACATTTGAAATAGTAAGAAGCGAAGGTTTTGCCTTCTGGCAGCATGATGCAATGAACTGGCAGGTAATGGGAAATCAGTTTATAAATGAAGCTGAATTTACAGAAGAAAGCCGGATTTTTTATAAAGCTTTTAATGAATGGGTAGATAAACTTAAGCCTGCTCAGAAAAAGACTTTTGTAGAAACAATGTTCTGTATTCTGGAAGCATCTGGGGCAAAAACAAATAGTGATATTGAAAAAGATGCATTGAAAGCTACAGCAAGAATGCTCGCTGCCTATGCCGATCTGGACAGATCCCGTAAAAATGAGATGAAAAAGATCTTAAATATGTTTAAAGATGTAATTACAGATGATATTCCAATCTTTAAACCTTTTGTTCTTCTTAAAAATAATTTGCGAATAATGAGTTGAGGTTCTATAATTTAAGTATGAGTGATACAACAATAGTAACAAATAGTCCTGTAGGACGACATCTTGATTCTCTTGGTGAAGGAAAGCCTGCATCTTACCTTATGTTTAATCATAAAAAGGTTGAACTTGTTGCAAAAATTACAATTGGCCGTGATACAGACAATGATGTAGTTGTTGACAACAAGCTTGCAAGCCGTCATCATGCAATGATCCAGAAGATTAAAGATGCATATTTTATTAAAGATGTTGGAAGTACAAACGGAACTTTTATAAATGATGTTCGTATTCCAAATGAAAAATATGTAAAATTAAATCCTGGTGACAAAATCTCAATCGGTAACATGAATCTTGTGGTTTCATAAAATCACTAAGATACAGGAATAATTTTGGACTCAGTTTATCAGACAATAAAAACTATTCTCACCTCAAATACTCTGCCGACTTATGATGAGTTTTTCGATTTATTAAATCAGGCTTCAGATTGTCTTGAAAAAGAAAAAACTCAGTATAGGCAAAAGGCATCGGATGACAGTACAGGCGGACTTGTTGATTTTCATGAAGATGAACTTCCACTGATTGTAATTCCAGATTTACATGCACGTCCATATTTTTTAATGAATATTCTTGATTATCAGCTTTATGAAGATATGACAGTTTTTGAAGCTCTTTCTGCAAGAAGGGTAAGACTTTTAAGTGTCGGTGATATTCTTCATACAGAACGACATACAAGAGAAAGATGGGCAGCTGCTGCAGCTGAATTTGATAATGGAATATTTACAGGTCCTGCGCTTTCAGCAGAAATGCAGGAAGGGCTTTGTCTTCTGGCTGGACTCTTAAAATTGAAAGAGGCTTTTCCAGCTTATGTACATATCCTGAAGGGAAATCATGAAAATATTCTGAATGCTACCGGAGACGGTGATTATGCATTCAGGAAATTTGCAGATGAAGGTGAAATGGGTATGGTCTTTGTACAGGACTTCTATGGAGATGATATTCTTTATCTGATGAATTGCGTAGAAAAGAGTTTACCGCTGGTTTATTTTGGGAAAAAATGTGTGGTATCTCATGCAGAACCTTTCAGAACTTATACACGTGAAGAACTTGTTAATGCACGTCTGACAAAAGGTGTTGTTGAAGGCCTGACCTGGACAGATAACGGAACGGCAGCAATTGGAAGTGCTCAAGGTACAATAAAAAATCTTTGTGAGGGATTCGAGCTTTCACAGATAAATGATTATGTATATCTGGGTGGACACCGTCCGGTAACTGGAAATTATAAACTTTTACAGAATGGACGATACATTCAGTTTCATAATCCTGGAAAACAGAATATTGCATTAGTGCAGTCAGATAGAAAATTTAATCCGGAGACGGATATAGTGGAGATTAAAAAATGAGTGACGAATTTCCTCCAATGATAGGAAAGTACAAAATTCTCGGAATTATCGCTAAGGGTGGAATGGGTGTTGTATATAAGGCAATTCATCCGTCTTTGAAGCGTTATGTCGTAATCAAAAAAATGACAGCCAGAGGACATGCAGGAGATGCCGGTCGTTTTAAAAAGGAAGCACAGCTGCTGCTTGATTTACAGAGTCCGTATATTGTTCACTTATTTGATTATTTCACCGAAGGCGGCTACCGTTATATGGTGGAAGAACTTGTTGATGGAACAGCACTGGATGCACTCATAAAGAAACAGACTTCTATTCCATGTCCGGTTTCTATGCTTGTTATGCAGGATGCCTGCTATGCCTTAAAATATGCTCATTCAAAAGGAATTGTACACCGCGATATTAAACCGGGAAATATTCTTTTATCGAAGCGGGGTGAAATAAAGCTCGCAGACTTTGGTATTGCAAGTGATCACGCTGCAGGCGGCGCGGATGAGGGAAGTGATAAAACCCAGACAGGTGTTGCGTTAGGAACGCCGGCATATATGCCTCCGGAGCAGTTCGAAGACAGTGCAAGGGTAGATCACCGTGCAGATATTTATGCGCTGGGCATTATGCTTTATGAAATGGTTACCGGTACTAAGCCTTACCCGGGAACTCTGTCGCTTGAAACTCTCGCGGTGATTAAAAAGGGCCGTTATATAAGTCCACGGAAAATTGATAAAACTGTGCCGAAAGATATCTGCCGCCTGATTCATAAAATGATTCGACCTAAGGCAAAAGCCCGCTACCAGTCTATAGATGCTGTGTTACGTCAGGTAAAAAGATATCTCAGCCATTATGATACACATGAACTCCGTGTTCAGCTGGCAAAATCAGTAGTAACAACAAAGCAGTATACCTTTGCTCCTGAAGCACTGGCAGTAAAGGACCGTGCACGTCGCATTGTAAGACGTTCTGTACTGGGAGTTTTCGCTGCTGCTGCTGTTTTTGCAGGTTTATGGTACAGCGGTTTTATTCATGAAACTGTGCTTTCAAAATGGTACAGTCAGGTAAGCATAGAAGTAGAAATGCCGCGAGCTTTGTCCGAAAATCTCGACCTTCCGGCAAGAGCATTTTTCTTTGAAAATGATGGAGATAAGATTCCCGAAGTTCAGGGAACCCACAGAACCTTCTATGAACAGGGCTCAGCTTTTTATGAAAAACTGATGTTCAGTTCTGCAAAAAAACGTATGATAGCTTCCAGACCTGCCGGTCGCAATAAAACTTACAGTATGCGTCCTGTTTTCCTGAAAAATGGAAGTTACCGTGTTAAGGTTGTTGTTGGACCTTATGTATGGTGGAAGAGTTTTTCTGTTGGAGATGATGATGTTGATATTACCTGTGATTTCCTTAAAAATACAAAAAGAAATCTTACTATAAAGACTTTTGCTTCAGATAGTGTAACAGGTGAAGATATCACTGAAGAAACAGAATTCAAAATCTTCTATAAGAATAAGTGGATTCCTTTGGCTGAAATTGAAGAAGAAAATCTGGAATCTGGAACTGTATGGAAAATCAGAACAGAACGCGAAGGATATCAGGGTGAAGAATTCTCTCTTTTAATCGATTGGTATCAGGATGAACTTATTATTTCTTCGGAATTATTGCCAGAAATCTCAAACTAAAAAAACGGTGATTGCGGGTCCCAGCGACGGCAAAAAAGGGAATAGGAATCCCCCCAGGTACCCCCGAGACAAAATCTCACTTCGCTCGATTTTGTCTCGACCCGGGGCCCCCCTTTCCCTTTTCTTGCCTGCGTCCCACAATCACCGTTTTTTTAGTTTTATTTGACGATTTAATAGAAAAATCAGTATATTAAAAGTATGAACAATAAAGATGATAATTCGTCAGAGAACTCTATAATCCCAACAGATCAGATTCTCCCTAATAAATTAACATTGATTCCGCTTGCCGGACGGCCGATATTTCCAGGCATTTTTACTCCTCTTATGATAACCTCAAATGATGACGTAAAGGTTGTTGAAGAAGCGTATGAAAATGAAGGTTTTATCGGAATCGTAATGCTTAAAAATGATTCGGAAACTCCTTCCATCAGTGACCTGTATAAGGTTGGAACAGCAGCCCGAATCATCAAAAAAGTGAACCTTCCTGATGGCGGTATAAATATTTTTATTTCAACAGTAAAGCGTTTCAAAATCAGAAAGGTTCTGCATAATGCGGCTCCTATGGCTGCAGCAATTGAATATCTTGATGATGAAGAAGCAAATACATTTGAAGTAAAGGCTCTTACCCGCGCACTTATTTCTGAAATGAAAGAGGTTAGTGAAAATAATCCTCTGTTTTCGGAAGAAATGCGTCTCAATATGGTTAATATTGATAATCCTGGTAAGATTGCAGACTTTATTGCATCAATTCTGAATGTTGATAAAAATGAACAGCAGAAGATTCTTGAAACTGTAAATGTTCGTCAGCGAATGGAGCAGGTGCTTGTGTTTATCAAAAAAGAACAGGAACTGCTCAGAGTTCAGAAAAAGATTCAGCATGAACTTAATGACCGGATAGAAAAAAATCAGCGTGAGTATTTCCTTCGTGAGGAAATGCGTTCAATTCAGGAAGAGTTGGGCGAAACTCCAGATGGAAACGAAACCGACTATCAGAAGTTCAAAAAGAAGATTGAAGAACTGGCCTTTGAAGGTGAAATCAAGGAAACTGTTGAGAGTGAGCTTTCAAAACTTTCAATGATGGATCCGAACTCTTCTGAGTGGCTTGTTACACGTAATTATCTTGAACTGATTACCCAGCTTCCATGGAAGGTTCCTGCTGTTGATGATTATGATTTAAACCGCGCAAAGAAAATTCTCGAGGACGACCATTTTGGCCTTGAGGATGTAAAAAAGCGTATTGTTGAATATCTTGCGGTTCGCAAAATGAAGAAGGATGCCAAAGGTTCTATTCTTCTTCTCGTTGGACCTCCGGGAGTTGGTAAGACAAGTATCGGCCGTTCAATTGCAAATGCCATGAATAAACCGTTCTACCGTTTCTCAGTTGGCGGTATGCGTGATGAAGCAGAAATTAAAGGTCACCGCAGAACATACATTGGAGCTATGCCCGGAAAAATTATTCAGGGACTCAAAATCACAAAGAGCAGCACTCCTGTTTTTATGATTGATGAAATTGATAAGATGGGCTCAAGTCATAACGGAGATCCTGCAAGTGCATTGCTTGAAGTTCTTGATCCGGAACAGAATGTTACTTTCCGTGATACATATCTCGACCTGCCTTATGATATTTCGAATGTGTTCTTTATTCTGACTGCAAATACTCTGGATACTGTTCCTGAGCCATTGCTCGACCGTGCTGAAATTATTCACCTGAGCGGATATATTGATCAGGAAAAACTTGAGATTGCAAAGAAGTATCTTGTTCCAAAGAACCTTGCTAAAAACGGACTTGCAAAGAATCAGGTAAAATATACAAAGGCAGCACTGCTTGAGATTGCGGAAGAATATGCCCGCGAAGCTGGTGTCCGCAATTACGAAAAGTGCCTTGATAAGATTCATCGTAAGATTGTTACTGAGATGGTTTTTGAAGCCGAGAAGAAGGGTGGAATAACCGAAACATCTATCACCCTCGACGCTCCAGACCTTTTCAAATATCTTGGAAAACCTGTCTTCGACGAAAGTCAGATAAAAACTGCCAGCGTACCGGGAACTGCAATTGGTCTTGCCTGGACAAGCATGGGTGGCGACACACTTCTGATTGAATCCTCTTCATTTGCCGGAAAGAGTGGGCTTGTACTCACAGGTCAGATGGGTGATGTAATGAAGGAATCAAGTCAGATCGCTTTTGACTGGGCTCGCAAGTTTGTTCTTGAGCGCGGTGTAAAAGATGCAAAGTGGTTTGAAGACAATATTGTACATCTTCATATTCCGGAAGGAGCTACTCCAAAGGATGGACCAAGTGCTGGAATCACAATGGCTACAACTTTTGTTTCACTTTTGATGAACAAAAAGATTAAGCCTAATCTTGCAATGACTGGTGAGCTTTCACTTACTGGTCAGGTTCTGCCGATTGGTGGTCTCCGCGAAAAGACTGTTGCAGCAAAACGTAATAAGATTAAAACAATTATTATTCCAAAGGCAAACGAGCGCGACCTCGAAGATATTCCTGTACACGTAAAGCAGGGCATAAAGTTTATGCCTGTAAGTGATGTGCATGAAGTTCTTGAGATTGCGTTGGGAATAAAATAATCAATTCATAACACCGAGTTCCACGAGCCACTCTTTGAGAGCCTGGTTCCAGTGGAACTCTTTCATAAAGGCATTGTCTTTCATTCCAAAACCGTGTCCGCCCCAGTCATAAACTGCAAGGCGGCTCGGTATTTTTTTTGCCTGAAGGGCATCATAAAGACGGAATGAATTCTCATAAATTACAACCGGGTCATCTTTGCAGACAACTACATAAGTTGGCGGCATATTGTCCGGTACATTCAATTCCATTGAGAACTCATCTTTGCGTTCCTGAGTCTGATTTTTTTTGCCAGAACCTAAAAGACTGTTGCGCGACCAGCGGTGTGCAATATCATCCTGCATTGTAACAACTGGATAAACTGGAATTACAAAATCTGGACGCAAACTAACGTTAGTTTGTATTCCAAGTTTTTCAATTTCATTATGAGTTTCAAAAAACTCTCCGGCCATAGTTACAAGATGTCCGCCGGCAGAAAATCCGATTACACCAACTTTGTTAGGATCAATATTCCATTCTTCTGCATTTTCACGGACAAGCTGAATTGCTCTCTGAATATCCTGCAGCATGGCAGGGTAGTGGTAAAAACTTTCTGCAGTACGGTATTTTAATACAAATGCTGTAACTCCATTTTTTGCAAACCAGGTGGCAGTTGTGTTTCCTTCGCCCTTAAGTCCAAGATGATGATAACTTCCGCCCGGACATACAATTACTGCTGCATTAGTTTCAGATGAAGTCTTCTCTGCCTTATGCATGAACATAACAGAAGGCTGTTTTTCCATGCCTTTTACATTACGCCAGAGATAAATTGTTGCATCCTGAGAAAAGGCTGTAATTGAAAAAACTAAGATAGTAGCTAGAGTTACAAAAATTCGTTTCATAAAATTATTATAACAAAACAACCTTCTTTCTTCTATTAAAATATTGTGGTAAACTTCCTTCATTATGAAAGGCATTATTTTTGATATGGATGGAGTAATTTTAGACTCCGAAACAATTTCTGACAGAACCTGGATGGAAGCTGCAAAAGAGAAAAATCTTGAAGTTAATATAGAGCTTATAAATGCCTGCCGTGGTTCAAATAAAAATGATACAATTGAAATCTTCAAAAAACATTTTGGAAATAACTTTGATGGAGAAGGCTTTCTTACTCGTACCTCAGAGCTCTTTCATCAGATAGAAGAAAATGAAGGAATCCCTTTAATGCATTATGCAAAAGAGATTCTTGAATATCTGAAATCTCGATATACTCTTGCGCTTGCTTCTTCTACACGTGGGGAAACTGTTGAACGTCAGTTACGCACAGCAGGTGTAATTGATTTTTTTGAAACAAGGACGACAGGAGACATGGTTGTTCACAGTAAACCGAATCCGGAAATTTATCTGATGGCTTGTAAATCTGTTGGACTTAAACCGGAAGAATGTTATGCAGTTGAAGACAGTTTGAACGGAATAAAGAGCGCTTATGCAGCCGGCTTAAAAACGATTATGGTTGTAGATAAAATTCAGCCGACCGAGGAAATCAGAAAAATGTGCATTGCAGTTTTTGATTCCCTCGAAGGACTGAAGTCAATTTTATAATTCTATTCCAGAGCTTTAAGAATTCTAAAGAACTCAGGCTTTTTCTTTAAGTTGTAATGGAAGATACCGCAGTAAGGTCCATTCATCTTATAGCTGTAATCTGTTTTTGGGAGAGATGGATTATCTGTGAGTCCCCAGATTGAAACACTTGTAAGATATGTGTTTTCGTTGTTAGCGGCGCCAAGCATCTTAAAGAAGTTCTCATAGAAGTTTTCATGGCGTGCTGCAGTTGCTGGATCTTTTTCGTAATTGCGCAATGCAAGTTCTGTTACATGAACTTCAACACCAAGATTTCCATAGAAGTTGATTGCATTCTTGAAAAGATTGATATCATTTGAATTCATACAGCCTGCCTGCTGTCCATAACCGCCAACATAGCCCTGCATTCCAAGTCCATCACAAAGTTTTTCTTTTTTATTGATGCTGGTAATGAGTTTTCCGATTGCTTCACGTTTAGGTGAAAGGAATGTATTATAATCATTATAGAAGAGTTTGATATCTGGATTTACTTTGTTTGCAGCTTTACGTGCATACTTAAATGCGAGCTCAACATAATCTGGTCCTATTACATCATAGAAATAATTTGGAGTTCCACCTCTTAAAGTGCGGACTCTTCGCTCATCATCTGCCTTGCATTCGTTTAAGCCGTCTGCAACAGCTTCATTTACAACATCCCAGCAGTAAACAACACCAGGGAAGTTTATTTCAAAATGCGAAACAACTTCATCGATATAATATTCAAGACGTTTTTTCATTGTGTCGGAATCAACAAAAGCACCATCTTTTGAATAGCCTTCCTTAAAGAACCAGACTGGCATATATGCATCCCATACAAGAACATGTCCGCGGATTCCTATTCCGTTTTCCTGTGCAAACTGGGCAATTTTATCTGCCTGTGAATAGTTCATGACAGGCATTCCGTTTTCTGATTTCATGCTCAGCTGCTGATTCAAAAGTGAATAAGCCTTAAACTCGTTTGAAGCAGTTATACTGTTGAAGTCAGCTTTAATCATATCTGTATATGCAGATTTTTGAACAGTCTGATAAGAAATTACAGCGCCCATCTTAAAGCCGTGTCTGGCAGCTGCTTCGTATAAAGGTTCTTTCTGTTCCGGCATTTCTGCTTCTGCGGCTTTTTCTTCTGCCTGCGATTTTTCGGCAGACTTCATAAACGCAGCAGCCATTCCGGTTGCTTCCTGTTGTGTATTCTGTGCAACAGTTTTTTCAGATTTTCCCTTGCAGGAGATGAGTGTAATTGCGACAAAGAATGTCAGTGTTATAAGTGTGATTCTTTTCATGTAAATTATTTTACAATAATCTTTCCGTTGGAAATATCAAGTAATTTACTGATGAAAAGCTCGTGTTCATCCTCGCGGATTTCACCTGTGAGTGTAATTTCGGTTCCAAAGTCTTCTGTGAGATTGTAGATATGGAATTGTTCAAGTGTGATTTTAATAAGTTTATAGAGTGCGTAGTCGGTAGAGAAGGTGAAAGCTTTTTTTGCTACGAGTTCTTCAAAAAGGCCGGCTTCATCTGCGGCAGCGAGAACTCCTTTTGCTCCGTTGCCGTATGCTTTTACAAGGCCACCAGTTCCAAGTAGTGTGCCACCAAACCATCGTGTAATTGTGAGAACTGTGTTTGTGCAATTGCGGCCACGGAGAACATCGAGGGCAGGACGGCCGGCTGTACCGGATGGTTCTCCGTCATCGCTCATTCCCATAACTTCGGCACCGGGGCCGATAACAAAGGCGTGTACTACGTGAGTTGCATCGGCATATTTTGCTTTCTGAGATTTTACGAGTTCGCGGGCTTCTGCCTGTGTGGAACAGGGAAAGAGCTCGGAGAGGAAGCGCGAGCCTTTTATTGTTTCTTCGTAGTTGATGTATTCTTTTAGAACTTCCATATTTTTTTAGGTGCTAGGTGCTAGTTTTTTTTGTGCAGGGTTTTAGGGGCTGCATAAGCCCCTAGGAGAAGGGGTAGCGGAAAACGCCGCAGGCGGTTGGAGCGAGGGGGAGACTTCCCCCTAATCCCCTAGAACCTAAAACCTGACACCTATAACCTTTCTCCTACTCCACAACAATATCCTGAACTTCCTTATTGGCAACGCGGATACCTTTTGCTTTGAGAGACTTTTCCTCAAACTTATCGGCCTTGAACTTTTCGGTGAGCACCTTGAGGCGAGGCTTTTTTACGTAATTGAGCTGGAAGGTAAAGCTCTTGCGGGTATCAACGTGGAGAACTTCGCAGCCTTCAGGAGCAAAGAAGTAGTCGCGGTTCATGATAAAGGCCTGAATCTTACAGCGCTTGATGTGAACGAACTGAGTTGCAGGATCGCGGTAAAGAATTGTAAAGAGAACCTTTGAGAGGCTTTCTTTATCGGCAAATCCACAGTAACGCATTTCCGGTCCGACAAAAAGTTTTTTCGGTGTTTCTGAAACAGAGTAAATTCCGCTCTTTCGAACGTAAAGAATCTTGTCGTATGGAGTAACTTTGAAAAGTTCTGTACCGCCGGAAACTTCTGTTCCGAGGTTTCCGTTTTTTTCGTCGTATTTGAGGGAAAGATCGCGCTTTGTTACGGCCTTTACGTCTACGGCATTGATGTTTGTAATAGTTGTATGGCGCTTAAGGTTTTCTTCCCCAAGACTTTCAAGCTTCTTTTCGATTCCGTCGAGCCAGCTGATTGCATAGTCTACGAGGTGTTTGAGCAGGCGGTTGATTTCCTTAATGCGTGCATTGATTGCTTCAACTTCGGCCTTATTCTTGCTCATATCATAAAGCGAGATACGGCGGATCGGGATTTTCAAAAGGTGGTCAACATCTTCATCTGTTATCGGACGAATCAGTTCTTTCGCGAATGGCTTAAAGCCGTCTTTTACAGCCTTGATTACGCCTTCTTCTGTTTTCTGCTGTTCAATCTTTTTATAAATGCGCTCTTCAACAAAGATTCGCTCGAGAGTACGCAGATGGAGTTTTTCCATGAGGTCTTCTTTTTCGAGTTCAAGTTCCCGTTTAAGAATTCCCACAAGCTGTTTTGCGTGATGTTCGATTACCTGAGTACAGGTCATCTGCACAGGCATGTTGTCTTTGATTACGAGGAGGTTACAGTAGATTGTCTGTTCACAGTCTGTGAAAGCATAGAGAGAATCTACGACATCTTTTGTGTAAACTCCGCGCTGAAGACGGATTTCGATATTTACTTTATCTGAAGTATAGTCCTGAATTGATGTAGCTTTGATTTTTCCATTCTTAACAGCTTTTTCAATTGAGTTACAAAGTCGTTCTGTTGTAGAACCATAAGGCAATTCAGTAATTACGATTTTTTTATCATCACTTGTATCCATTTTTGCACGGGTGATGATTTTTCCGAGTCCATCCTGATAGTCACTGACATCAATAAGACCTCCGGTAGGGAAGTCAGGGAAGAGCTGGAATTTTTCTCCGCGAAGGCATTTTCGTTCAGCATCAATTACTTCATGAATATTATGACTCAGAATATTGGTGCTCATACCAACAGCAATACCTTCAGCACCCATAATCAGAACGAGCGGAAGTTTTGCCTGGAACGAGGTCGGTTCAACATCGCGGCTATCGTAGGTTTCAACATATTGTGTAATACGTGGATTTGTATTTAAGATTTCTTTTGTAATTGGTCGGAGGCGGCACTCAATGTATCGGGGAGCAGAAGCTCCGTCACCGGTGTACATGTTACCAAAGTTTCCCTGCTTGTCGATAAAGATTTCCTTGTTGGCAAGATTAACAAGCGCAGTGTAAATAGAAGCGTCTCCGTGCGGGTGATAAGCCATAACCTTGCCGCACACGTTAGCAACCTTTGTGAAACGTCCGTCGTCTGTCTTGATAAGTGTATGAATGATTCGTCTTTGAACAGGTTTCAGTCCGTCAGTAATTTCAGGAATAGCGCGGTCACGGATAACGTAACTTGCATACTGAATAAAGTTCTGATCGAACAGATTTTTTACATAAGCCATTAGTTTTCCCCAAGGGACAAAAATATACATCGTCAAATTAAACGACGCCGTCATCCTGAACTTGTTTCAGGATCTTTTGTTAATTGTCCTAACCCACATAAAATTATAAATGAAAAATTCGTGATTTTCAACTGTTTTTGCTTGACTTAACTGTTATACTGTTATATAAACAGTTATATACAGGAGGTTGTGTGAAGATATTACAGAATTCAAGTGAACCGATTTATAAGCAGATTGCAAATCAATATCGGGATCAGATTCTTTCAGGAAAATTAAAGCCTGAATCATATTTACCTTCAATACGTGAGCTTGCTCAGAATTTGAAAATCAGCGTCATTACAACGATGAAGGCTTATGAGATTCTGGCAGAGGAAGGGCTTGTCACGGCTGTGCAGGGGAAAGGGTATTTTGTGAATCCACAGAATCTGGAACTTGTCCGTGAACAGCATTTAAGATTGATTGAAACTGAATTACAGAACGCAATTAATTCAGCAAAGGTTGCAGGCCTTACCGGCGATGAACTTAAGCAGATGCTCGAGGCTCTTTTACAGGCAAATTAAAAACAGGAGGAGAAAATGGAAAGAAACGGAATGACAATACCGGCTACAATAAAACTCAATGGTTATGAAAAACATTTTGATGGTTTTAATCTTGGTCCATTGGAGTTTGAGATTCCTGCGGGCTTTACAACAGCGCTCATTGGAGAAAACGGCGCCGGTAAAACAACTCTGCTTGATGCTCTTGGCGGTATTACAAGTGGCCGCGGAAAAATCACCTGGCTTGAGAAATATACAGACCTCGACCAGAACGATGGCGAGCCTCGTAATGAAATTGGCTGGTGTGCGGCTAACAGATTTTTTCCTATGACCTGGAGTCTTAAAAATATCAGAAAATCTCTTCCGCTTGCTTTTGATAATTTTGATATGGAGAAGTTTGATGCGCTTTTGAAGGAATTTGGAATCGAAGAAAAAGATTCAAAACATCCGAAAAAAATAAGTGCCTGGTCAGATGGAAATCGCGCTCGTCTTGCCATTGCTTCAATTCTTGCCCGCGATACAAAACTTTTGATTTTAGATGAGCCTGATTCTGCGCTGGATCCTGTAATCCGCGATGTGCTCAATTCAAAATTCCGCCAGTACATAAATCAGGGGAACGGAGAAACGAGCATTCTCTTTTCAACTCACAATATTGCCGACATGGAAAACATTGTTGATTATGTTGTTTTTCTTGCGCGTGGCCAGGTCCTTGCAACTGGCTTTGTGGAAGATTTACGAGAACAGTACCGCTATGTGCATGGACCGAAAGAGGCTCTGGGGACATCGCATGGAACAGAGGCTTTTGATTTTTATTATTTTGATGATGATAAAGTTGAAGGGCTTTGTTCGATAGAAAATGCTGACAAGTTTGATGAAGGCCTTGCAGTTGAAGTTCCAACGTTACAGCAGCTTTCGGTTCTGATTTTGCGAAGCGGGGAATAGCTGGCTGCTGGTCGAGGCCTGGTGTCGGGGTGCATTAAAACAAGGAGACGAAAATGAATATCAAAAATAATCTGAATAATTATTATGTTTATACCGGAAAGAAATTACGCGAAGATATTTTTATTCTTTTGCTTTTAGATTTGTTTTTTATTCTGTTTATCAGATTCGGTGTTGGCGGAATTGGATTTTCGGAAAAACGTAATTCTATTATTTATACAATGCTTGGTGTATCGCAGATTTTGCCGTTCATTCAGCATATAAATGAGTTTTTTAATCTCGGGAAAACAGCGTGCTATCTCAAAACTTTCAGTAAGAGTTTCGAAACTTATAAATCCTGGTATTTAATTAATTTTATAGAAAAAATTATTGAGTACGTGGTAGTCGTTTTGATTGTATATGGTATCGGGCTTCAGATGGGAACTCTTCCTTCAAATGCTTTGTTCCTTTTCCTGGCTGATATTTTTGGAGGACTTGTAGTCTTTGGAATTACTCCGTTTTTCTTCAGAAGTAAATCTCAGAAAACCATCTCTTCGAAAATGTGGCTTGGGTTATTGTTTGCGCTGGTTATGATGGTTTTGAATAACCTGTTTTCTCAATATATCTTTCTAATCTGGCTTGTGACTTTTATTCCTTTGATGTTTTTTTCAAATTGTCGCTGGCTTGGAATTATGAAAGTGGCATATTCTGATGGAGGCGAAAAATGAATTATCTTCCAATTAATATTTTCATGGCAACACTTTCTTTACTGTCTGGTTTCCTGTATTCGGTTATTCCGATAAAAAGACTTGCACGAGGTGAACTTGCTTTTCATTATGTAATTCTTTCATGTCTGTGGGCATCTTTATGTTTTATCTTTATTCTCAGATTATTCTTTAATAGAGGTTCAACAAGATTTATAAAGACAACAAAGAGTACAAAAAAGATTTATACAAAATATCTTTCCGCTTTAATTGAAATTATAAATACAACACTTTTTGTTTTTGTACTTGGTCTTGTTTTCTGGAGTTTTAAACGAGGTTTTGATTCTTCGGTTTGTTATGTCATCATAATTGTATATGGCCTTTTTCATCTTCTGGTTTCTGTCATTACTCCAAAAATGATTAGGCCTATAAGTAAAGAAGATCCGTTGTACTTTTCAGTTGCTGCAAGCAGAAGATTTGACGAGACGGGGGTAAAGGTAATATGTTATCTGATTTTGCTTTTGCCGTCTTTTGTTGGAAGTTTTGTTTTCATGTCGTTGACAAATATGCTTCCACATCTTAGTTCTTTGGGACTTATTATTGCCGTTATTGCTGGACTGATTCTTGTTGTGATTTCCTGTGTGTTGAATCGGTTGCTGCTTGAACGGGAGTATAAGAGGCGGTAAGAATGAGTGATGATTTTGAGTTTATACCTTAGTTTTTCCGCTGAGGATATCCTTGTAATCTACAAGGTTCTTTCGCAAAAGAGTCGGAATATTGAGTTCATAAGGACAGCGCTTGAGGCACGCACCGCAGTCAACACACTTTTCGATTTTCATCATTTCTTCCTGCCAGTGTGGAGTGAGCCAGGCTTCTGAAGGTGCACGGCGGATCATCTGGCTCATGCGGGCACACTGATTGATTGTGATGCCGACTGAGCATGGCGAGCAATAGCCGCAGCCACGGCAGAATTCTCCGAGCAGTTCGTCGCGGTCTTTTTTGATGAGAGCATCGAGTTCCGGAGTGAGTTCCGGCTCTTCGCGGAAAAAGTCCAGCCACTGTTCGAGTTCACTCATTCTCTGGATTCCCCAGATTGGAAGAACATCATATTGAAGCATGAATGCCATGCAGGCTTTTGCGTTAGTGAGGAGTCCGCCGGAAAGACCTTTCATGGCAATAAAGCCTACGTTGTTCTTTTTACATTTTTCTACGAGAGAGATGTCTCGATCTGTTGCAAGATATGAGAATGGGAACTGAAGTGTCTCATAAAGTCCGCTTTCTGCAATCTCTTCTGCAATACCGATTTTGTGCGCTGTAATTCCTATATGACGGATTTTGCCCTTAGCCTTTGCTTCCTGAAGAACTTCATAAAGTCCAGTTCCGTCGCCAGGCTTATAGCATTGTTTTACGCAATGCAGCTGGTAAATATCAATATAATCTGTTTTCAGGTTATGGAGTGATGTCTCAAGGTCTGCCTTGAGTTTTTCAGGAGTTTCTGCAGCAGACTTTGTTGCGATGAAAATCTTTTCGCGGTCGTATTTTCCGTTGTCCCGGCCGAAAGCCTGTCCCATTTTTTCTTCACTATCAGAATAAGCGCGAGCTGTATCAAAAAAAGTCAAGCCGCCGTCATAAGCTCTGTGCAAAATCTCAACGGCAGTTTCCATATTAACACGCTGTACAGGAAGCGCTCCAAATGCATTCTGAGGAGTAGTAATACCTGTAGTTCCAAGAGTGATTGTTTTCATAATGAAATTATAGCATAGGCGGGGAAAGTTTTATATATTATATATAGAGGATTTGAATGATTATTAAACAGCTTAGTGATATCGATGAAAAAAAGAAAATCATAAGATTTGTTCTGGAAGCTTTACCAGACTGGTTTGCAGTAGAAGAATCCCGCGAAGAGTATATTAATGATAGTGCCGACCGGTCAACATTTGTAGCTTACGATGGCGACAAGCCTGCCGGATTTTTGTGTCTGAAAGAAACCGGCAAAGAAACCGTTGAGCTTGCAGTTATGGGAGTACTCAAGGAATATCACAGAAAAGGAATTGGTCGCAAGCTTTTTGATATGGCAAAGACTTTCGCAGTTGAAAAAGGTTATGAGTTTATGCAGGTAAAAACTGTAAAGATGGGAATGTATGATGATTATGACGCAACAAACCGTTTTTACCAGGCGCTCGGCTTTAAGGAGTTTGAAGTTTTCCCGATGCTTTGGGATGAAGCAAATCCGTGCCAGATTTATGTAATGGGATTAAAATAATGAAGCAGCTTTTTACAATTGATTTAAAAAATTATGGCGCAGACTGGAAGCGTTCAAGACGCGATTCTGCTCGTGCAATTATTCATATTGGAGATGATAAACTCGCCCTTGTTTATGCAACTAAGCTTGGTTATTACAAATTTCCAGGTGGTGGTATTCATGAGGGAGAAGACAAGATTGCAGCATTGGCTCGTGAAGTACAGGAAGAAGTAGGGCTTGTTCTTGTGCCGGAAAGTGTGCGAGAGTTTGGCGTGGCTTCCCGTTATCAGAAATCCGGGCTGGCTGAAAATACGGTGTTTATTCAAGATAATTTTTATTATGAGTGTGATGTAGAACACGACGAGAACGGAAATCTCAAAATCATCAGCCAGAACCTGGACGCCTACGAAGACGAAGCTGGTTTTGAACTTCGCATAGTCTCTATAAAAGAAGCGGCACTTGCAAACCGCCAGTATCGCGACACAAACGATTTTAATATTGCAATGATTGCACGGGATGCACGGGTACTCGAAATGATGGCAGGTGTGAAGTCGGAGCCTTCACGCTGTATGGCAGAGCTTTTGCTCGAAGAAGGGGTAAAGAAAAATCCTGGTCCGTGGCGCGAACACAGTTATGCGGTTGCTCGGGCGGCGGAAAAAATTGCGCGGGCAGTAAATCAGAATTGCAGTGAAGATAAAATGAATCCAGACCTTGCATATGTTTACGGCCTTCTTCATGATATCGGCCGCCAGGAAGGACACACTTATATCGCCCACGTTTACGATGGTTATCATTTTCTGCTGTCATTCGGTTATGAAAAAGCCGCTCAAATCTGCCTGACTCATTCTTTTAATCTCCAGATTACAGATGATTATATTGGAAAAGTCGATATTTCTGATGTGCAGATGGAAGAAATCAAAAGTCTTCTTGCAGCCGCCGTATACGACGATTATGATCGTCTGATTCAGATTCTGGATGCTACCTGCGGTGCAGACGGCACTCTTAATCTTGAAGACCGCATGAACGACGTAAAAGCGCGGTACGGCTATTATCCTCAGGGTAAGTGGGATAAAAACTTTGAACTTAAAGCCTACTTCGAAAAGCTAGCCGGCCGCGAGTATTACGAAATCATTTCACCTCAATAACCCGTATCGCAAAATTGTCATCGGCAATACAAATTTCCCCGGTGGCAATTACTTTTCCGGCGCGGATAATCAGTGAGGGATCACCGGCACGCTGCTTCAAGGTGATGTATGAGCCCTGGTGCAGTGCTGCGATTTCTTCCTTCTTCAATGACGCGCTTCCGAGCTGAATCGAGATATAATCTTTTTCGGTATATTCGATTTCTGAAAGCTGTGTTGTTTCTGCAATCTCAATTCCAAAGAGTTCATCAATGCTCACGGTCTTACCGGTATGAATTACACGGTTTTCGTACACAACATCAAGGGCTTCTGTTTCTTTTTTTTCGAGAATCAAAATTTTTCCAGGTTCTAGTTCAACGTTCTCAGGATTGAAACGTCCGAGCTCTATAAAAACATTGTCCGGAGAGTCTTTCTTTTTGATGTTTTTGAGATTTTGAAATTTAATTTTGCCCGGAATAAAATTATTAAACCAGCCGTTCTGTAACAGGTCGTCTATAACTGTGTCGCTGAGCTGAATGTTTATCCAGCCCTCTGTACCGTCCACTTTTCCAGTGAGTCCAAGAAGAAGCATCATTCGGTTTTCTTCCTGACGGATCAGATTTGTATTTGCAGAAGCTGTAACCTTGTCTGTTATCAGCCCAGTCTTTTCATTAAGCACTTTGCAAATCTTACTAAGAAAATAATTCTTAAAAACATCAAGGTCAAAATCTGTAATTACCTCATGCTTTGAAAAATCCTGTTTCATAAGAACTTTTGCTATCTGCGGGTCAACTTCAATTGTAAAGCCTCTGTTCGCGAAATCAAAATCATAGAAAAAGCAGTTCTTTGGAATGGAGCGCAAAAACTCAATGTTCACCATTTGATCTACCATTCCAACGCTGAACTCGCAGCGGCCATTCAAAAGCGCTGTAAATTCCTGATTGATTGCTTTACAGATATCATCTCCAAGGATTGCGAGTGTACGGTGCATTGCTCGTGAATATCTGTCTGGCTGACGGAAGTTGTAAACCTTTATCGTCTTTCCGCTTACATCCTGACTCAATGGAATCTCGCCATTCATAAGGCTTTCTACTTCGAGACCAAAGATTTCAGCAAGTATCGGCAGAACAGTAACATCAGGGCAGCCTTCGCCGCGTTCCCATTTTGAAACTGCTTTATCTGTAACATTGCATTTTTCTGCAAGTTCCTTCTGAGTGAGACCTTTTCTTGTTCTCATTTCATAAATCAATAATCCAGTTTTCTGTGCGTTCATATTTTCTCCTGAGTAAGCCCGCTGGCGGGCGGTGATAAATAGCAAAGCGTTAAAAAAATTGCGCAAGCAATTTTTAGCTTTACCATTTTTTTGTGTTTCTGCCGGCATCTGACATTGTAATATTAGCACAGTATTTTGGGCTTGTAACCCGACGTGTGGTTTATCTGAGTAGAATTTTCAGTAGAGTTTAGTGAAATAATTTTGAAATAACACTATTCCGTAGAGTTTTTTTTGTGATATAATGACTTTATGGAAAATGTTGAAAATTTAAAAACAATTGTCAATTCTGATGGCATTATAATCCGATGGCCAAAAAAGAAAGAAGAAAAACGGGCAGTTCTTGAATATCTTATTACTAAATTTGAAAAAGGCTGTAAGTATTCTGAACTTGAAGTCAATATGATTATCAAAAAGTGGCATTCCTTCGGTGATCATTCGCTTTTACGTCGTGAGCTTTATGATGCTTTTTTAATGGATCGTTCTCCAGATTGTTCTGAATACTGGGTGCACGAAACTGAATAACTGGAGGAGAGTTATGAAAAAAATTAAAATTATTGGTTGCTGTCTGTCAGCTGTTTTTGCGTTCTTTGTGATTATCAATATAATTCCTGCAAAGAAATTTAATTCAGAAAATGTTTTTATAAATCATAATCCTGGAAAACCGATGCTTGCAGCTCATCGTGGCGGAGCTATTACCAGTCCGGAAAATACATTGATGGCATACCGTAATGCAGTTGCTTCATATGATATTGATATTGTTGAATCTGATATCTGGATTACAAAAGACGGAAAAATAGTTTTTTCTCATGATGGAACAATCGACAGAATGAGTGATATCAGTCTGTTTGATAATACAAAAGATGAGCATGAGATTGGAGATTATACATTAGACGAATTAAAGGAATTCAATTTTGGATATGGATTTAAGGATAAAAAAGGAAATTATCCTTATAGGGAACTAGTTACAGTTGATCAGCCGGATAGAAGAGAAGTATTAAAAGAAAGTGGACTTCAGATTCTTGAAGTAGAATCCTTGTTCAAGGAATTTTATACGACAAAACCAGATTTGTTGTTTATCGTAGAAATAAAAAATGGTGGTGAACAAGGTTTTAAGGCTGTACAGGCTTTAGATGATTTACTGACGAATAAATATCCAGAATTTAAAAAAAATGTAGTTATTGGTACCTTTCATGATGAAATATCAAAAGATTTGAGAGAAAATCATCCTGATCTCCTTCGGGGGGCTTCAACAGGAGATGCTTGTCGTTTTATTATTTCACATATTTTTGGGGTAAATATTTTTAGTAAAGCTGATTTTGCCTGTCTTCAGATTCCAACTTCTTACAAAGTAAAGGGAGTAAAAATTAGTCTTGATCGAAAAACATTCATAAAACGTGCACATCGTAGGAATATTGCGGTTCAATACTGGACCATCAATACAGCAGAAGAAATGCGACAGCTTGCAGCTTTAGGTTGTGATTGTATCATGACTGATGATCCCGAATTATTTGTTGAAGTTGCAAAGGAATGGAAATAAAAAAAGCTAATTGATATAATCGAAAAATGAAAAGTCACATTTACATCACACGTCACGGCGAATCTGTATGGAACGTTGAAGGAAAAGTTCAGGGAATTACAGATACGCCTCTTACAGAAAAAGGTATTGCTCAGGCTCATGAGCTTGCAAAAAAAATCAAAGAAAGCGGAATAAAGATTGATGAAGTAATTCACTCTCCATTAAGTCGTGCTGCTGATACTGCAAAAATTGTTGCGGAAGAAAACGGACTGCCACTCTCAGTTGAACCACGTCTTATTGAACAGAACTTCGGGGAATATGAAGGACACGAATGGGAAAAACATCCTGGAGTTTTTCACGAAGCAAAAAAGCAGTTTGCATGTGATTATAATGGTGGTGAGTCTATGCTCCGCCTTGGTCAGAGAATCTATAACCTTATTGATGAACTTAAAGAGCGCAGTGAAAAAGAAAATAAAACTTTCCTTCTGGTTACTCACGGCGGAATTGCCAGAATGTTTCATTCCTATTTCTTTTCAGAAACAAACGAAGAGTTCAGTTCTACAAATATAGATAACTGTGAAGTTAAGGAGTACGAGTTCTAAAGTGGCTATTGAAAATTTTCTGGAATCTAAAAATATCCGCCTTGACCAGCAGCTGCGCTTTACAGCTGAAATCGACAAGATGACTTCGATTCTGCGCCGTACCATGCTGATTGACGGTTCACGCCGCGAAAATGATGCAGAGCATTCCTGGCACATTGCTGTTATGGCTTTGATTTTTGCTGAATATACGGTTGAACCGGTTGATATTGCAAGAGCTGTAAAAATGTGCGTCGTTCACGATCTTATAGAAATCTATGCAGGCGATACCTTTGCCTATGATGTCGCAGGAAATCAGGATAAAGCTGAACGAGAAGCTGCTTCAGCAGACAAACTTTTTGCACAGCTTCCGAAAGAGCAGGGAACAGAAATCCGTTTGCTTTGGGAAGAGTTTGATGCTATGCAAACACCGGATGCAAAATACGCTGCCTGTATGGATCGCCTTCAGCCGTTCCTTCATAACACATTAACAGAAGGTCATACCTGGGTTGAAAGTGGAACCTGTCGTTCCTCCGTAGAAAAGCGTATGGCTATCATTAAGAACTTTATGCCTGAAGTTTACAAATGGGTTGAAAAAAATATCGATAACGCAATAGAAAAAGGCTGGCTAAAAGCTTAGTGAGAGGAAAAATGACAGATTTAGAAAAGAAAATTGGTGAAATAAAAGTTGGTTACCCTGACTGCTGCTATCAGGTAGGTAAGAACTGGTTCCGTTACAGAGCCGCTGCAATTATTATTGAAAACGGATGTATGCTTGCGGTAACAAATCCAACATCGCCTCATTATTATTCTGTAGGCGGTGGAGTTAATATGAATGAAAAATCAGAAGACTGTGTTGTCCGCGAAGTTCTTGAAGAAACTGGTGCTGCTTATGAAGTGGACCGTCTTGCTGTAGTCTGTGAAAATCTTTTTCTTGGAAAAGAAGATAGCCTTGATGGGTTTAATTGCCACGTTCTGGAATTCTATTATCTTATGAAAAGCCGTGGTTCAAAAGATGTTCATTCAGAAAGCTATGGCTGGAATAATGCGAAGGAAGAACTTGTCTGGATTCCAATAGAAAAACTTCCTGAAACAAATATCAAACCAGAGTTTCTGAAAACCCGTATTCCTGAAATCTTAAAAAACTGCAGTGTACTTCACATCGTTAATGACGAACGTTAGTTAGTTTTTACTCGCAGCCTTTTCTAAGAGTTCAATCAATTCGCTGTAATTCTTGCGCACTGATTTTCTGTGTGCGTCCTGAATAAACTCCAGTTCATTTCGGAACAATCTGTCTTTTGCAGAAACAGGCATGTATTGAATGCTTGTTCTTGTATAATAGTGTTCGATACAGCCTTTCGGAAGAATGTAGATTCTTGCTGCTTCAGCTGCTGCAAGAATAAAGGCTGCAAGATTCTTTATAAGAGGAATTGTCTCTGCTACCTCTTGCGGTAAGCATTCTGCAATCTCATCTCCAACATTATTGATTCCCTGTAAAAGAACTGTTTTATAGGTATCTACACTTTCTGCATTTTCATGCTTTTCGCGGAGTTGAGCCAATTTTTCCATAAGCGGCTGCATTTTTGCAGGAATCTTATTTACTTCAAAATATTTATGCAGTTCCTGAGAAATCCTGATAAGATATCGTTCCAGTCTGAAAATCAGTTTGCTAAGTGTAATTTCCTGTTCAACTTCTTTTTTTGAAAAGATTGTGTTGTAAAAATCAGCTTGTCTTTCTTTTTGTTTTTCAAGCCAGCCGATAACCCTTTCATCTTCATTAGCAACATCACGAAGCTTGCCGGAAAAAAGAGAATCCAGGTCTGTTATAATACGGCCATTTGTTCCAAGCAGAGAACAGACTTTACAGAAAACTCCAAGCTCATCTTTTCCTCCCACATCAATAATTCCTGTTCCTGCCGCACTATATTCATTTTCAATGAAAGTAAGAAGATATGTGAACATCTGCTGATCTGTATAACCTTCCACGAAAATCTGGTTATCAGAAAAAAAGAACTGTTTGTGGTAAGTATTAAAGCGTGGAAGAAAACGTCGGAACAGGGAATCGTCTTCATCATTTAATTCTTCTATACTTGTGGGCGCTTTATTTACATGACATACAACTACACCTGTGAGTTCTTCAGGAGTTCTTAAATCAATATAAAAAGGGGAGTGAGAAATTAAAAAGAACATGCGGCGTGAACTGTGGGAAACTTCCTTCCTTATTTCATTCATAAAGAAAGTCTGGAACTGAGGGTGAAGGTGCAGTTCTGGTTCATCAATAAAAAGGCAGTCATCCCCGGTAGTATCATAAAGATTTACAAGCAGTGAAATGATTTCCCGAAGTCCGTGACATTCTGCATCTTCGAGCATATATTCAACATTCCAGGCTTTATTTTCTACAATCGGAATTAAAGTTCCATCAATATCTTCTATAAAGGTAATGGATTTTCCAAACATGCTTGAAAGTACTTTTTCAATCTTTGCACGGATTTTTTCGTTGTTCTTGAGAACCACAATCTGTTCGCTGTAATTTCTGTCAGATTTAAGAAATCTTACTGAATAACCAGCCTGCTCAAACTGCTGTGCAATATTCTGTGCAAGAAGTGTCTTTCCGCTCCCGTTTGGTCCGACAATCAGATTTATCTGCGACCAGTTTGTTTTTTTGAAAACGGTCTTTCCCCAGAGAAAAGGAATTTTTACACGTACAGTAACTTCATGCATGAGTTAATTATATCATAGCTTTTATCTGATTAAAAATTATTTCTTTACTGTATTACTGTTTTCCATTAGACTGAAATACAATTATGAATTCAAAACTGTTATTTAATGTACCCCCACAGAAGTGGGAAGAATATCTGCCTCTTGGAAACGGCCGTCTTGGTTGTATGGTAAAAGCGCATCCTTGTAATGAGGTGCTTCAACTGAATGAAGAAGGAATCTGGTCTGGCGGGCCTCAGAATAGATTAAATCCTGATACTAAGAAAAATCTGGAAAAGCTTCGTTCTCTTGTGAATGAGGGGCGTGTTCTGGAAGCTCAGTCTCTTGGCTTTGAAGCGATGAGTGGTACGAGTTTTAATCAGCGGGCTTATCAGACTGCCGGAGATTTTCATATAGATTTTTTCTCTCAGAAGAATAACGGACTTACCTGTGGCTGGCCGCTTCAGCATAAAGCAGATGAAAAGGTTTATGATAATTATAGAAGTGAACTTTTTCTGGATATGGCGTGCAGCCTTGTAACATATACTGATGATGAAGGTATCATTTTTACACGTCGAACCTGGATTAGTGCTGTTGATGATATGCTTTTTATGCACGTTACAGCCAGTAAACAAGGAAAAATCAATTATTCTGGATATCTGGACCGTGGAATCTGGACTGACCGGATTTACGCTGAGAATAATTGCATATATATAGAAGATTCTCACGGAATTCCGTTCTGTGGAGGTGTTGGCGCAATTGCACGCGGTGGTGAATATGGAACCCGTGGATCATGCCTTTATGGCGAAGCTTGTGATGAAGTTCTTTTCTTTATTGATATTCAGTGTCTCCGCTGGAATAAAAAATGGAATGACAAGCCTCTTACCCCGGAGAAATATAAAAAACTGATTCACAAAAATGTATGGTCTAAAGAATGCAAAAAGAATCTTGAAGAAATCAAAAATCGTATAAATGAGGTTGGGCTTGAAACAGCTACAGAAGATTTCTTTGCATGGCATTTAGTTGAATGGAAAAATTACTGGGATCGCTGCGAAGTGGAGATTGGAGAAAGCAATAATGGTGATTTTGATAAGGCAGGAACATGCTCAAGCACACCTGAGCTCTTAAAATCCGCTGCCCCATCTAATACAACCCTCGTAAATCAATATATAAATTTCTCCCGTTATCTTATGATCAGCGGAAGCCGTGCTCCTGGTGTTCTGCCACTTACTCTTCAGGGACTTTGGAACGGTCAGATTGAACCACCATGGCAGAGTAAATATACAATCAATATAAATGCTCAGATGAACTACTGGCCGGTAAATATGACAAATCTCAGTGAATGTGAACTGCCATATTTTGATCTTCTTGAGCGCTGTTACGAAAATGGCCGTATAGCTGCGCAGAAAATGTATGGCTGCCGTGGTTATGTGCTTCATCATAATACCGATTACTGGGGAGATGCAGCACCACAGGATGCATGGCTTCCGGCTACTTACTGGGTACTCGGTGCTGCCTGGCTAGCTACTCATATAATAGAACATTTTGAATATACACAGGATAAGGCTTTCCTTGCCCGTTATTATTATCTGATGCACGAAGCAGCCCTTTTCTTTGTTGATTACCTTGTTCAGGATGGCGATTATCTGATAATAAATCCTAGTTTGTCGCCTGAGAACTCTTATGTAACAAAAACTGGAGAAACCGGTGCTTTTACGGCTGGCTGCGAAATGGATAATATGATTCTTGAACATCTTTTTAAGGGAATCAAAAAAGCAAGGGATGTGCTTGGTGATAAATGTACGGATAAAAAAGGTCATTCCTATAGTGATGAAGATTTTGCTTCTTTTGATTATGTACTTTTACATCTCAAAATGCCTTCTCTTAATTCTGATGGCTCCCTTATGGAATGGAATCGAGAGGTTGAAGAGGTTGAACCTGGTCACCGACACATCTCACACCTATACGGCCTGTATCCAGGACACACAATCACTGTAGAAAAAACTCCAGAGCTTGCAGAAGCCTGTAAGAAGACTCTAAAAAAACGTCTTGAAAACGGCGGCGGTCACACAGGCTGGAGTCAGTCATGGATAATTAATTTCCGTGCCCAGCTGGAGCAGGGGGATGAAGCACTTGAAGCACTTACAAAACTGCTTACTCATTCAACGCTTCCAAATCTCTTAGACAACCATCCTCCGTTCCAGATTGACGGAAACTTCGGCTCTCTTGCAGCGGTAATCAGAATGCTTGTGCAGAGTGAGTTTGATGACCAGGGCAACGTAATCGTAAAACTCCTCCCGGCACTTCCAGGTGAACCTGCATGGCAGACTGGTCATGTACGCGGAGTCGCAATAAAAGGCGGTTATACTCTTGATTTTGAATGGAAAAATGGAAAGATTGTAAAATCTTATCTTCACAAAGGAAAAAACTCTCTTAATGAAGATAAGATTATAATTGCTTAGAAATTATTCTGAAACTTTTGTATATGTTGATGGGCCGTCAGTTACTAAAGTGTAAGTTTCTGAAGGTGTGTCTGTTGTTGTAAGTGTGATAGAAAGAATACCGTCTTTTGGTTCATGCAATGTATATGAAAGTGAAAGAGTGTCATCTGTATTGTCACGTGTTTCAGCTACAATTGTGTTTTCTGTAAGGGTCTTGATTGAATAATTAAATGAACTATTTGATGTGTAAACTTTAATATATCCATAAACTCCTGGAACATATTTTCTGCTTCCAAGGTGACATTCGTTGATTTTTTCATTCTTATCCAGGTTTCTAAAATATGTACTTCCTGATTTCAATACTTCAAAAGAAGGTTTTTCTTTGAAGTATTCAGTCTGAAGAATCAGATTGCCTGAGACATCAATTTCTGCTTTCCATATGAGTTTTGTTTCATAGAATTCTTTGTATTTAATAAAATCTTCCTGTGTATCAGGATCAGCAGCAACTATATTGAGATATTCCTGTACAGAATACAAAGTTCCTTCTTTATTATTGATTTTTGAATATCTTAATGACAATTCTTTTGTGTTTGCATCATATGAATATTCATATTCAAAATCAAGTTCATAGTCATTTCCATTTTTATCATATTCTTTAAGTAATCCATCATTAACAAATTCATATTTTGTAGAATTATCAGAGTATGAATTTCCTACAAATGGATTGATTCCAGAACTATCTGGGAGTTCAGGTTTTGTGTAACTAGAATCAGATTCAGAGTTATTACCTGAATTGTTTTTAGGAGCATCAGCTGCCGGATTGCTGCAGCTGAAAAGAAGTGTTCCTAATAAGGTAACACATAAAAATTTAATTGTTTTTTTCATTTTGTTTTCCTTTATAAATGAATATTTTTTGATAAGTAATATTACAATATCCTATACAAAAAAAAAGTACCTCACACCAATATTTTTTCAAATGTCTTATCATCTATTGCCAAAGAAAATGATTTCTGATATATTCTTTGATACGTATTTAGACTTTAGGTGTGGTGGCGTCTAATCCCCGTTTTACGTTAGCCGGCCGGTCTTCTTACCAGTCTTTTGCAGTTTGGATTCTGTTTCCTTGTTCCTCTGCATCGGGCGTTATAACGAATATTTTTGATAGAGGTATTATATGTACGCAACTATTGAATTTAAGGGCAAGCAGTACAAGGCAGAAAAAGATGTTGTCCTTACAGTAGATAAGCTTGATGCTGAAAAAGGTTCAAAGATTGACATTGATACTGTTCTTCTCGTAAGCGATGGAGACAAAATCAGTGTAGGTACTCCTTATGTTAAGGGTGCAAAGGTAACTGTAGTTGTTGAAGATTCTTTCCGTGATAAGAAAGTTCTCGTATTCAAGTACAAGTCAAAGAAAGACTATCATCGTCTTATTGGTCACAGACAGCAGTATACAAAGGTACGCGTTGAGTCTATCACTCTCGCATAATTAAATAAGGAGATTACTATGGGAAGAACACGTGGTGGATCTGGTGCTAAAAACGGACGCGATCCGAATCCTAAAAGCTTGGGTGTAAAAAGATATGCTGGTGAGACTGTAACAGCAGGCTCAATCATCGTAAAGCAGCGCGGAACAAAATTCTATCCTGGAGCAAATGTTATGAAAGCTGGTGATGACAGCCTTTTTGCTACAGCTGATGGAAAAGTAGTTTTCGGTGAAAGAAATAACCACAAAGTTGTTTCTGTTGAAGCTGCTAACTAAGTTCAGCACTCGCTGAATATAAAAGCCCGGCCTGACTAAACTCTGCCGGGCTTTTTTTTTGAGGTCGATATGATAGGTTTTGCAGATGAGGCGACAATTGAGGTTCGCTCTGGTAACGGTGGAAACGGCTGTGTAGCTTTTCGCCGCGAAAAATATATTCCTCACGGTGGTCCTAACGGCGGTGACGGCGGAAAGGGTGGAGACATTATTTTTACTGTTAAACGAAATCTCCGTACTCTTGCAAATATCCGTCACAAGCACTGCTTTAAGGCTCGAAACGGAGGAGACGGTCAGGGCTGGAACCGCTATGGTGCAGACGGCGAAGACTGTGTAATTCCAGTACCTCCTGGAACAACAATCCGTGATGCTGAAACTGACGAAATCATCTACGACTTTTCAACCGCTAAAGGTGACGAGCAGTTTACCTTCCTTAAGGGTGGAAACGGCGGCTGGGGTAACGTTCACTTTAAGTCTTCAACAAATCAGGCGCCAAAACAGGCAAATCCTGGTCAGAAGGGTGAAACCCGCTTCTTAAAACTCGAACTTTCAATTATGGCTGATGCCGGACTTGTTGGTTTCCCTAATGCCGGAAAATCAAGCCTTCTTACATATTTTACAAACGCACGTCCAAAGATTGCGCCTTATCCGTTTACGACAATCATTCCAAATCTTGGTGTACTTCGTGTTGATGACGAAAGCGATATTATTATTGCTGATATTCCAGGAATTATTGAAGGTGCTTCTGAAGGTCTTGGACTTGGAGATACCTTCCTTAAACATATTACACGTACTGCATGTCTTATTTTTATGATTGACTGCAGCGACGAAAATTATCTTACAGCGTATGAGACTTTGTGCAACGAGCTTCGCAATTATTCAGACAGTCTTATGGAAAAGCCTCGTATTGTTTTGTGCAACAAAATTGATGTTGATGGCGCTTACGAACACGCTGTAGAGGTTGCAGAAAAAATCCGTGCTGAAGAACCTGAAACAGCTGTAATTCCTGTCTCAGTTATGATGGGCCGCGGTATGAAGGAAGCTCAGAATCAGATTGTTCAGCTGGTAAATCGTCAGGAAAAGCGTATTGAAGCTGAAGAAAAAGGAACTGATGTTTTTGGTGCAGGCTTTATGCAGTCTCGCGCTTATATTGATGATGATGACGACGGAGTTCAGTATCCGGGAAGTGAAGGCTAAGCAGCAGGGAGTTTACGTTGAAAGTTGCAGTATTTGGCGGAACTTTTAATCCTCTTCATGTTGGACATGCCATGCTTGCCGACACGATTGTAAAAGAACTTGGCTATGATAAGGTGCTTTTTGTGCCTACTTTTGTTCCTCCTCATAAGGATGCATCAAAAATTGTAGATGCAAAGCACCGTATGGCAATGATTTCACGCTTTTGCGAAAGTGAAGGTGATGGACATTTTGAACTTGAAAGCTGCGAAGTAGACCGCGGTGGTATATCATATACATCAGACACTCTGGAATTCCTTACCCAAAAATATGAGGGAAAACTCAGCAGTAAACTTGCTTTTGTTATGGGTGATGAAGTTGCAGCAGAGTTTCACAAGTGGCGTAATCCTCAGCGCATTTCTGAACTTGCAGATTTACTGATTGTTCACCGTTATCCTGATGTAAAGGCTATGGAAACTTCACTTTATGATAACAAGCCGACAGGAGATTACAAGGGTGATTTTTCAGTTAAGTTTGATTTGAAAAGCTTTGCCTACCCATGTATTTATGTTGAAAACCCAATGTTACCGGTTTCTTCAACTGATATCCGCCGCCGAATAAGCGAATGCAAAAGTTTCCGCTATCTTGTTCCACCGGCAGTTTTTGATTATATTATAGAAAACAGACTTTATGATTGATTATATAGAAAAGACTGAAGAAATCCGTGCCTTTACACAGGCTCACGTAAAAAAAAGCCGCTATGAGCATTCAGTGCGTGTTGCCGAAATGTGCGCCCGAATGTGCCGCCAGTACGGACTTGACTGGCGTAAAGGTTACCTTGCAGGAATCGGCCACGATATGTGCAAGGATTTTTCTAATGAAGAACTATTTGAACTTGCAGGCCGCGATGGAGATGAGATAACTGATTTTGAACGAAAAAAGCCGGCTCTGTTACATGGCCGTGCCGCAGCTGTTTTATTAAAAGAACGATTTAAGGTTTATGATCAGGAGATTCTTGAGGCTGTAGCAAATCACACTTCCGGAATCGTCGGAATGTGCGACCTGACAAAATGTCTTTTTCTTGCAGATAAGATTGAGCCGGGCCGTCCACAGTCAACAGATGAGTACCGCAATGGACTTTTAGCACTGTCTCTTGATGAAATGCTTTATTCCGTACTTGAAGAAAATTACGAATATCTCATAAATCATAATATTGAGATTGCTCCAGGAACACGGGAAATGATAGAATATTATACAGTAGAAATAAAAATGCCAGGACACAGTGGGGGGAAGCTGTAAATGGGAAAAATCAAAATCCGTGATGAACAGAAAGGTGTAATCTTTATTGCGCTTATTATTCTTACTGCTGTTGCACTTTCGTTTGTTTTTGCATTTTCTCTGAAAACTAATATTGTTGAAGATGCCCTTAAAGAAAAGGGAATTATGCGTACTCTTTTTGTTATTGAAGATGATGATTCGAGTATGCTTTTCTCAAGTGTTTTGATTTATAATCCGACTTCAAAAAAAGGTGCGCTTGTAAATCTTCCTGGACATACTGGTGCAATTTATCAGTCACTTGGCCGTGTTGATAAGCTTGAAAAGGTTTATTCTGAAGCAGGTATAGTTTCATATAGAAATGAAGTTGAAAAACTTTTGGGAATGACAATTCCTTATTATGCGATTGTCACTCTTGAAAACTTCATTAAGGTTTCTGATTATCTTGGAGGTATGAGGGTATTTATTTCTGAGCCTGTAGATTGTGTATCAGAGGAAGGTGAGAGATGGCTTCTTCCATCTGGTGCTATCAACCTTGATGGTGATAAAATCAATACTTATCTTCATTACCGTCTCGAAGAAGAAACTGAAGCTGATGTTCAGGAACGATATCAGAATGCTATGGCAGCCTTTATTACAGGTCTTCATGATAAGAAATTCTTGATATTCGTAAAGTCAAATAGAAAACGCTATCTTGATTTTATTAAGACAAACCTTAAGCCTGAAGAAGAAACAACTCTTTTCCAGGCTATTGCTGATGTTGACTCTGAATCTATTATTAAACAGACTATTACCGGTTCTCTGCGTCGTGTAGACGGTCAGCAGCTTTTGATGCCGGATAATAACGGAGAGTTTATTAAGGAAGCTGTTAAGCAGACAACAAACCTTCTTGCTTCTACAGAAGGAACTCTTACAAGCCGTGTATATGTGCTTGAAATTCAAAACGGTACTACAACTCAGGGACTTGCCCGTAATACGGCAATTCTTTTCCAGAATGCAAGTTACGATGTATTGAGCCCTGTAAATGCTCCAAGAAACGACTATGAAGAAACTGTAATCATAGATCATATTGGAAATATGGATGTTGCAAAAATTATCGGTGAGTTTATCCGATGTACAAATATCAGGGAAGCGACCCCGGAAGAGGACGCTGAAAGTTCAAGCCTTGATGCGGGCGTTGACTTTACAATCATCCTTGGAAAAGATTTTGATGGACGTTATGTTCAGCCATCTAGAAGATAGAGGTGACTTATGAAAACAATGGAAGAAAAAGCAATTGAAATTGCAAAATTGATGGAAGATGGAAAGGGTAACGATGTTACTCTGCTCGATATTAGTGGACTTAACAGCTGGACAGATTATTTTGTTATTGTAACTGTAACAAGTTCTGCTCACTGGCAGGGGCTTTATAAGCAGATTAAGGAATACATTAAGGACAATGATCTTGAGATTCATGTTACAAACCGCAAGAGTCCTGATGGTGACGACTGGAACCTTATTGATTTAGGCGCAATTGTCGTACATCTTATGTCTGAGAGTGCACGCAGCTTCTACGATCTTGAGAAGCTGTGGCACGCTGGAAAGACTATTGATTTCCGCGCATAAAAAATAAGCCGGCTCATACTGAGTCGGCTTTATATTTTTTATTTCTTAGAAGCGCGTTTTCGCATAAATACCAGGAATCCCAGTAAAACTACAATTCCGAACATCCATGAAATAACAGCACTTGCTATAAGTCCAATTCCCTGTGTAAGACCAGCAACAACATAAGTCAGGAATGAAACTACTGCTACAGTAATTGCGTAAGGTAACTGTGTTGAAACATGCTTTACGTGTTCACACTGAGCACCCGCACTCGCCATAATCGTTGTATCCGAAATCGGAGAACAGTGATCACCACAAACAGCCCCTGCCATACATGCAGAAATTGAAATAATGCGCAAAGGATTTCCCGGTGCAAAAATTGCAATACATATAGGAATGAGGATTCCGAATGTTCCCCAGGATGTACCGGTTGCAAATGCAAGGAAGCAGGCAACTACGAAGATGATTGCTGGAAGCATCATCTTAAGACCTGCAGCAGAACCTTCAACAAGACCTGCAACATATTCTTTCGCACCAAGACTGTCTGTCATTGCCTTAAGTGTCCATGCTAAAGTCAAAATCAAAATAGCTGGAACCATTGCCTTAAATCCGTCTGGTACACAAAGCATACTTCCCTTGAAAGAAAGAACCTTGCGGCAAACATAGAAGATAATTGTGATAATCAGTGCAGCGAATGAACCGAGTACAAGACCAACAGATGCATCTGAATCAGAGAATGATGAAATGATGTTCAGGAAGTTTCCGTTTGCTTCAGTTGTTCCGTCTTCAAGAACGTTGAATTTTGTAAAGAATCCGCCTGTGTAAATCATACCAAGAATACACATTATGATGAGCACGATGATTGGGAAAACAAGATCAATTACTTTTCCTTTTTGATTTGCATCTTCATCAATGTCATCTGCTGTATTGTTCATTACTTCAAGAGCTTTTTCATACTTAGACATTTCACCGTATTCAAACTTCATAAATACCAGTGCAAACATCATTATAATAGTAAAGAATGCATAAAAGTTGAAAGGAATAGCTTTGCAGAAAAGTGTAAAGCCGTTTTCACCTTCAGAAACAAAGCCGGCAACGGCTGCTGCCCATGAAGAAATAGGGGCAATGATACAAACAGGTGCTGCAGTTGAGTCAATCAGATAAGCGAGCTTTTCTTTTGAAATACCGTACTTAGAAGTCATAGGTCTCATAACTGAACCTACAGTAAGACAGTTAAAGTAATCATCAATAAAAATGAAGATTCCAAGAACTATTGTAGCAACCTGTGCACCAACCTTTGTCTTAATGTGTTTTTTTGCCCAGCGTCCGAATGCAGCAGAACCGCCTGCTTTGTTCATAAGGGCAACCATAATTCCAAGCACAACGAGGAATACAAGAATACCTACGTTCCAGCTGTCAGAAAGCTGTGCAATCATTCCATCATTAAAAATGTGATTGAAGAAGCCTGGAAAACCTGCAGCGGTTTCAATTGCATAGAAAAGTCCGCCGATTACAATACCAATAAAAAGGGAAGAGTAAACTTCCTTAGTCCAGAGAGCCAGTGCAATGGCCACAATTGCGGGCACTAATGCCCAGAATGTTCCTATCATTTTTTATTCCTTTTATTTCGATAAAGATTTAAAATCTGTTGCGAGAGGTTCCTTAATGCCGTCTTTTTCAAGCTTTTCAAGAACTTCAATTACATAATCAAGTTCTTCAAGTTGTGTGGCTGCGCAGTAAGTTTTAATCTGACGCAATGCTTTTAATGCTTTTTCATTAGTCATTTTTTTAATCCTCCTGATTTAATTGTATCACAACTTAAAATTAAATAGAAATGTTTTTTATATTGACAAAATTGATATAAAATGTCATTTTGTATATGTGCCTTTTGGCAGAATATTCTTATAGGGGTAAATAATGAAGAAATATGCATTTTTATTTCCGGGACAGGGTGCACAGGTTCCGGGTATGATTAAGGATATCTGTGATGCTTATCCTGAAGCACGTGCAGTGGTTGATGAAGTAACAAAAATCACCGGCGTAGATATGCCAAAGCTTCTTTGGGAAAGCGATGCTGCAACTCTGAGCCGCAGCGATAACAGTCAGCTTGCTATTACAACTGCTTCTCTTGCAGTTATGGCTGTTTTGAAGACAAAAGGTATTGAGCCATCTGCAGCTATGGGATTCTCTCTTGGTGAATTCCCTGCTTTGTATGCTGCAGGCGTTTTGAGCTTTGAAGATGTAATCAAAGTAGTTCGTGAACGCGGACTTATCATGCAGGCTACCTGCGAAAATATTGCTAAAGCAAACGAAGGTCATGCACCTGGAATGACAGCTGTTCTCGGACTTCCTCCAGAGAAGGTTGAAGAACTCGCAAATGGCATTAAAGATGCTTATGCTGCAAACCTGAACAGTCCTGTTCAGACAGTAGTTAGTGGTACAGCTGATGCTTTGACTCAGATTGAAGCTGCTGCAAAGGAAGCTGGCGCACGTCGTGCTTTGAGACTTGCAGTTGCTGGTCCTTTCCACAGTCCTCTTATGCAGGAAGCTGCTGATAATTTTGAAAAGGCAATCGCTGGTGTAACATTCAACAATCCAGATAAAACACTTTTCAGCAATGTAACAGGAAAGCAGGCAGAGAATGGTGAAGAAATCAAAAAGAATGCCGTTCTCCACCTTACAAACCCTGTTCGCTGGACATCGGAAGAAGCTGTTTTGAATGACCTTATTAAGGCAAGCGGAGACGAATGGGAACTCATTGAACCTGGTGTAGGCGCTGTTCTTACAGGTCTTTGGGGTAAATCTGGATATGCAGAAACTGCAGAATGCAAGGCTGTAAACTCAGCTGAATCAATAAACACACTTTAAGGAAATAAAAATGGCAAACAGACGTGTTGTAATTACTGGAATGGGAGCTATTACTCCTCTTGGAAATACTGTAGAAGAAACTTGGGCTGGAATTAAAGCTGGAAAAAGCGGAATCGGTCCAATCACTCTTTTTGATGCATCAATCAATAAGGTTCACTATGCTGCAGAAGTAAAAAACTTTGATCCTTCTCTTTATATGGATTCAAAGGATGCCCGCAAGATGGCTCGCTTTACTCAGCTTGGTGTAGCTGCTGCTAAAATGGCACTTGATGATGCAGGACTTATGGGTAATGCAGAAGTTCTCGACGAAACAGGAATCATCCTTGGTGTTGGAATTGGTGGTCTTGAAGAAACTGAAGCAGACGTTCTTGGAATGGGAAGAATGGGTGGTGTAAAAACTAATCCTATGGCTATCCCAAAGCTTATTCCTAACGAAGTTGGCGGAAATATTGCCATTAACTTTGGCGTTCATGGTCCTGTTCAGTCAATTGCTACTGCCTGTTCTTCTGGTACAGATGCTCTTGGTGTTGCATTTGATATGGTTAGAAGCGGTCGTCTTGATACATGTTTGAGTGGTGGTGCAGAATCTACAATCTGTCAGTTCGGTGTTGTAGGTTTTGAAGTACTTCACGCTCTTTCTACAGGTTTTGATGAAGACCCAACAAAGGCAAGCCGTCCATTCGATAAGGATCGTAACGGATTTATCATGGGTGAAGGTTCTGCAATTCTCGTTCTTGAAGAGTATGAGCACGCTAAAGCACGTGGTGCAAAAATTTATGCAGAAATTGCAGGTTATGGTGCTTCTTGTGATGGATATCACCTTACAGCTCCAAATCCAGACGGAATCTGCGGTTCAAAGTGTATGACACGCGCCCTCAAGGATGCCGGAATGGATCCAAGCGAGATTCAGTATTACAACGCTCACGGTACTTCTACAATGAAGAACGATTCAAGCGAAACAAATATGATTAAGATTGCTTTCGGTGAAGAAAACGCACGTAAGCTTAAGATTTCTTCAACAAAGTCTATGCACGGTCACTGTCTTGGTGCTACTGGTGCTGTAGAAGCAATGATTTGTGTAAAAGCAATCAACGACAGCTTTGTTCCTTGTACAAAGAACCTCGATAATCCTGATGTAGAAGGCGGCTGTGATCTCGACTACGTTCCAAACAAGGGAATTGAAATGAATATTGATGCTGCTATGTCTGCAACATTCGGATTTGGCGGACACAACGGTGCTATCATTATCAAGAAGGTAAAGTAATATGGCTTTGACAGAAGATATAAAATCACTTTTGCCACACCGTGAGCCTTTCTTATTCGTTGATGCAATTATCAGCGCAGATGAAAAAGGTTGTGTTTGTGAGCATACCTTTACTGAAAATGAATTCTTTTTCAAAGGACACTTTCCTGAGTACCCTGTAGTACCTGGAGTAATCCTTTGCGAAACAATGGCACAGGCTGGTGGAGCAGCTCTCCGCTATCTCAACATTGTTCCTGCAGATGGACTTTTCTTCTTTGCAACTTTGGATAAGGTTAAGTTCCGCAATCAGGTTCGTCCTGGCGATAAGGTTCGCATGGAAATTGAGTTCCTCCGCAACAGTCCAAAGATGATTAAACAGTCCGGAAAAGCCTATGTTGGAGACACTCTTTGTGCTGAAGCTGAATGGATGTGTTTAGTTGGTTCTGCCAACTAAACTAAACAGAATATAAAGCGTTCAAAGCAGTTCGATTAGTCGGACTGCTTTTTTTATGCCCGAAAAGTATTCAAATATTTGCGATATCCAAAAAGTGGGGGTATACTGAATTTATACAAAAAGGAGAAATGCTTTCTTATGGAACCCCTCTATGATGTAATTGTTGTTGGTGCTGGAAATGGAGGTCTTGTAGCCGCCGGAACCACCGCAAAAAATGGATTCAAAACTTTACTTTTAGAAAAACATAATCTTCCGGGTGGATGTGCAACCAGTTTTATTCGTGGAAGATTCGAATTTGAGCCGTCTCTGCATGAACTTAGTGGAGTTGGTGTACCAGGTAACAGAGATTATGTTTACAATATCATTCATGATTTAGGAGCTGAGGTAGACTGGCGGTATGAGAAAAATATGTTCCGTGCAATTGTTACAGGTCCGGATGGATATGATGTAACAGTCCGCAGCGGAATAAAAGGTTTCTGTAAATCAGTTGATGAAGCTGTTCCTGGTTCATATAAAAAAGTAATGTCTTTATTTAAGCTGGCAAAGCATGATGGAAAAGCACTGTATTACATCACAAGAAAAAAAGGAAAACCTAATAAACTTGTAATGGCACTTCGCTACGGTAATTTTATGCGGGCTGCATCTCATACTGTAGAAGAAGTTGAGAAGGCTTTTGGAATTCCAGAAAAAGCACGAAATATCGTAAATACCTACTGGTGCTATCTTGGAGTGCCTACTAGTGAACTGAATTGTATGCATTATCTTAATATGCTCAGAAGTTATGTTGAATTCGGTGCTGCAATGCCTGCTAAGCGTTCTCATGAAATCTCAGAATCTCTTATAAAAGCCTTTCGCGATAACGGAGGAGAAGTCTGGTTCAACAGCAAGGTTACAGGTTTTCTGACAGATGATTCTGGAAAGGTTTGTGGCGTAGAAGTAAATGGACAGAAAATCTATGCTAAAGAAGTAATTTCAAACATCATTCCAAATAATGTGTTTAATATGATGGATCAGAAAAAGATTCCGTCAGTAGACCTTAAACTTGCAAATAGCCGTGAATTTGGAGTTTCAGTTTCAACAATTTATCTTGGGCTTGATTGCAGCAGGGAAGAACTTGGAATAGATGATTACACAACTTTTATTATGAATCATCCGGATCCAAAGGTGCAGCATGATACAAACGGACTATATATCGTGAACTGTTTAAATACTGTTATTCCTGAAAGTTCTCCAAAAGGAACCTGCACACTATTCTTTACAACCTTGTGTTATGGAAAGGATCTTCCAGATCTTAAACCGGAGGAATACAAAAAATACAAGAATGAGCTTGCAGAGAAATATATCGGTGAATACGAAAAACTTACCGGTAAAGATATCCGTTCCCATATTGAAGAAATCTCTGTTGCAACGCCAGTAACCTTTGCCCGCTATCTGGATACACCGGATGGAACTATTTACGGTTACAGACTTTCCGATTGGGATAATCTGATGGCGCGTGTAGCACACGAAGCAAAAGAATACACAATTCCAGGGCTTTCTTTTGTCGGCGGACATCATATTCGTGGAGACGGTTATTGTTCTGCATATTATACAGGTTCCTTTATTGGAAGCAGGGTAGTCAGAAAACTCAGGGCAGCACAGGAAGCAGAAAAAGAGGAGGCATCTAGATGAGTGGACTTAGAAAACTGAACATGATGGATTTTACAACTCTTATTCCTGTTCGCGAAAAAAAGATAGAATCATCACCAGAAGAAAAATTACCGGAGCTCAATGCATATAAGGCAAATAGACTGGCTGCGGCTCTTCATCCAAAAAGTCAGAAATTGATTGTATCAGATGTACAGATTTTGAATGACAGTGCAAAACTGTTTACACTTTGTCCTGATAAGGAAGCAGGAACAGAGCAGCTTGCATATTTTTCAGCCGGTCAGTATTTGTGCTTTACACTGAAAATTGGTTCGGTTTATACAACCCGACCTTATACAATCTGTTCTTCTCCGAAAGACGCCCTCAATGGAAAATATCAGATTCTTGTAAAGAAAGTTTCTGATGGTTTTGTTTCTGAATATATTCTGAATAATTGGGAAAAAGGAACAAAAGTTGTGTCTTCCGGACCTCTTGGAAACTTTACTTATGAACCGTTACGTGATGCAAAGACTGTAATTGGAATTGCTGGTGGAAGCGGTATTTCTGTATTTTATTCACTGGCAAAAGCTGTAAAAGAGGGAACTGAAGATTTTTCTCTTACAATTTTGTATGGCTCTAAAACTGAAAAAGATATTCTTTTGAAAAATGAGCTTGAGGAATTAGCGTCTGGTTGTGAAAAAATTAAGATTGTTCATGTACTCAGTGATGAGAAAAAAGATGAATTTGAAAACGGCTTTATTGGCGCTGATCTAATAAAGAAATATGCTGGAACAGATTCTTATTCTGTATTTGTCTGTGGACCAAAGGCTATGTATGATTTCTTAGAAAAAGAAATCCCTGCCTTAAATATCAGAAGAAAATTCGTAAGGTTCGAACTTTCTGGCGTAAGTAAACATGCAAAGGATTATAAGACCTTCCCTTGTGAAAAAGAGGGAACTTATAAGCTTACTGTTATCTGTGCCGGAAAAACGGTTACAGCTGAGTGTTCATCAGAATATACTCTGCTTTCTGCTCTTGAAAGAAACGGTATACCTGCTCCTGCAAGATGTCGAAGTGGTATCTGTGGCTGGTGCCGTTCAAGATTGCTCAGTGGCGAAGTTTTCATTCCGGAAGAAAGTGATGGAAGAAGATTAGCAGATGCTCAGTTTGGATATATTCATCCTTGTGCAACATTTCCTCTTGGAGATATCACATTGGAAATTCCTCCTGTAAATTGATTTTTGACAAAATAAAGATCTTAGGCTTATAATTGAATAACATATATTTTTAACAGGAGTGAATTATTATGAAGAAATATGTGAAGATTTTTGCTGCTGCAGTTGTGCTTCTTTGTGGAATGATTGTATCTGGTTGTAAAGATTTGAAAGATGCATTTACAGCACCTAAAGATACATGGTTTATGCGGCAAATTACATATGCTAACAAAGCAGGTAATGAAACTACTTTGAATGTATATCTTTGTTATACTGAAAATGGATTTGTAACAGAAACAAATGTGCAAATTGAGCCAGGGTTAAATGTTGTTGTTGTTGGATCAACAGAAGTAAATTCTGTTATTAATGGATTAACAGATTATAAATACATTATTAAGAATTTTTCAAATAGTACTAAAACTACTATTTCAAATTCAACTGATGATGATGCTAGTGATACAAAAACATATTCTTTTAAAATGTCTGCTTCAAAGTGGACATGGATGTATAATTTTATAGATCTTGAACCTCGAGGGAAAAATATTGCTCCATTTAATAAAGAGCATCCTTATACTAAACTAGATAATCTCCAAAATATTTCATGGAAAAAAATAATGGCAAGTTATCTTTTAGATAGTCTTCTCGAATAAGTTTTGTTTGATTAGTTAGTATAACCGTTATTGCTACCATCACAAAGTAATGACGGTTTTTTTATATCTAGAAATTATCTTAATTTAGGTTTACAATAGATATGGGTGGAAATTTATTGTGAATCAGTTCTTCAGACCTAAGCAGACAATTTTCTTTTTCATTTGCTGTGGAATCTGTCTTCTTGTTTTACTGTTTACATATGCGAAACTTTCTCTTCAACCGGTTACACCTGTGGCTCAGAATGTGCCACCTGTTGAGCGTGGTTCAATTGTAGACCGTTCCGGCTTTCCACTTGCAGTTCAGACTAATTTCTATCATGTCGGTGTATCTGTAAAAAATATAAAAGATAGCGAAAAAATCAAAACTCGTTTTGCAAATGATGTAGCTCCACTTCTGGAAATGCTTCCTGAAGAGGTTCTGGAAATAATAAATACAAACCGAAGTTTTGTTTATCTTAAGAAAAAAATAACACAGACAATGTATGAGCCTCTTAAACAGCTTACAGATGAAAAAGGTTATAATTTTGTAAGTTATGAAAAAATTCCTGGCCGTAATTATCCGAATCATGCACTTGCTTCTCAGTTAATCGGTTATATGGGTGATGATGGGCGCGGTCTTGCAGGAATTGAATTCTCCCAGCAGAGTGTGCTTGCTCCTTCAGGAACAGATGAAAACGGTGAACCACTCCAGGGACGAAATGTCTTTTTGAGTATAGATGCAAACCTTCAGTATAAGCTTGAACAGATTGCTCATAAAACAATGAACGAAACTCAGGCAGAAAGCATGATGCTTATTGCTGCTGATTGTACAACAGGTGAGGTACTTTCATACATAAGTCTTCCTTCTGCAGATTTGAATGAATATGGTTCTTCTATGATTGAAGCAAAAGTAGACAGACCAGCAATGACAGCCTATGAACCGGGATCTGTATTCAAAATCTTTACAGTTGGAATTGTTTACGACGAACATGGAATCTCTCCTAATGATTCTTTCCTTTGTGACGGAATGTATGAAAAGCGTATTGCCGGTGGTGAAACAATCAGAATTAAGTGTCTGGAGCATCATGGCTGGTGTACACCTAAAGACGGACTCCGTTATTCCTGTAACGATGTTCTTGGACAGATAAGCGACAGAATCAGTGAAGATGAATTTATGGCAAGAATCCGAATGCTTGGCTTTGGTAAGAAAACCGGAGTAGAGCTTCCTGGTGAAACCTCGGGTTCTGTAAAAGATACAACAAGCGCACTTTGGTCTGCGCGTTCAAAACCTACAATTGCAATCGGACAGGAAATCAGTGTGTCTGCACTTCAGATGGTACAGGCTGCTACTTCCATTGGAAACGGCGGTATTCCTGTTCAGCTTTCATTTATTCATAAGATTACAAATAAAGACGGTACAACTTATTATGAGCATGAACCTCAGTATAAGGACCGCGTTTTCTCAAAGAATACAGCTGATTATATCCTCAGTTGTATGGAAACAACTGCAAAGAGTGGAACAGGTTCCCGTGCAAATCTCCGCGATGTTGATATCGGTGTAAAAACCGGTACAGCTCAGATGGCAGATAAGGTACATGGCGGTTATAGTGATACAGACTTCCTTTCAAGCTGTATTGCTATTTTCCCGGTTGATGAACCTCAGATTGTTCTGTATATCGTAGTTGAAAAGGCTAAGGGTGAAACTTACGGTGGACGTATCGTAGCTCCTGTAATCGGAGAAGCCGCAGATATTATCATTGACCACCTTGGAATGAGCCGTGGCGGCGCCGCATCTCTTGAGCACAGTGGAGTAATAACAATTTCGTCATCTCAGGGAATTCAGGTTGGCTCAGTCGTTCCAGATTTTACCGGAAAATCAAAGCGTGAGCTTCTGCCTCTTATGGAACGTACAGACATCCGTCTAAATATAAACGGAAGCGGCTGGGTTACAAGCCAGAGCCCGGAGCCGGGAACCCCAGTTACGGAGAACATGGTAATTGAACTCAATCTGGAATAATAATTTCGAAGCGTTCAAAAAAAGATTCCCGCAGCTGGCACAGATGACTGGCAGTGAACCAGTTCCGCCAGAATCAATATGGAATCTTGAAAAAGCAAAAAATCAAAGTATAACAGCAAGTGAGGGTGGTGTACGACTTCATTCTGCCTATAATCCGGAAAGGGAAGCTTCCGGTGCGGTTGCTCGTGATGAAGTTTTTCAAAAATCTGCAGTTGTATTTTATGGCTTTGGACTGGGCTATCATGTAATCGAATTTGCAAAGCTGGCAATGGAGCGTGCTGCTGCTGGAAAAACACTTCCACGTCTTGTTTTAATTGAACCGGATGTAAAACATTTTTTTGCTGCTATGGCTGTTCTGGACTGGACTCCTGTATTTACTCTTGAAAATCTGATAATTGCTGTAGGCTGTCCGTCTGAATCTGTTCTGCCCTTACTTGAAGATGGAACAAAGGTAAATGTAGGAGAGACGGGTGTTTCAGATTCCTGGTTTTTTGATATTCCTTCTTTTACAGCTCATTCAGTTCCTTATTTTAATGAAGTTCGTTCTCTTGTTAAGCGAAATCAAAGAAAAAATGAAATAAATGCTGCAACCCTAAAAAAGTTTGGAAAACTCTGGTGTAGAAACAGTATCAAAAATATGAGCCAGCTTGAAAACTGTGCCGGTATTTCGCAGCTTGCAGATATTGCAGCTTCCTGTCCGTTTTTAATTCTTGGCGCAGGACCTTCTTTAGAAACAATTCTTCCATATATAAAAGAGATTTCAGAACGTACAATAACAGTCTGTGTTGAAACTGCTCTGCATACTCTTCTAAGGGCCGGCCTTCAACCAGATTTCATTCTTCTTACTGACCCTCAGTTCTGGGCATATCGTCATATAGCAGGCTTGGAAGCTCCTGAAAGTATTTTGATTACAGAAGCTTCGGCATATCCGTCTGTGTTCAGATTTAATTGCCGTAAAATACTATTGTGCGGTTCGCAGTTCCCTGTAGGTCAGTATTTTGAACAGAAGCTCGGCCTTGTGCCAGGAGATCTTGGAACAGGCGGTTCAGTTGCTTCCAGTGCCTGGAACTTTGCTCATTTCTGTGGAGCTAAAGAAATCTACACTGCCGGCCTTGATTTTGCTTTTCCTAATAAACAGACTCATATAAAAGGAAGTTCTGCGGAACAGACTTATCATACTCTTTCAAGCCGCCTTACAGCGCCAGACCGCTTTACAGCAGCCTCTTTGTACAGTGCCAACGCTGCACCTGGAAAAGACTATAACGGTTCAGTTGTACTTACAGACAGCCGCATGAAAATGTTCTCCTGGTGGTTTGAAGCACGCCTTGCAGCCTGCCCGGAAACTAAAACTTATACGCTATGTCCGCAGGGACTTGCAGTTCCAGGAATACAGAAAGCTGATGTTTCTGAACTTCTGAAGCACCCTGAAATCAAAGCTTTCAAACAAAAATTACTAAATCAGGCAGAAAATCTTCCGGCTCTGGTTTCAAATAATCCTGATAAAGAAAAACTACAGAATATACTTAAAAACTTCCCTCAATCAGATTTTCTTACAGCATATCCATTTTTGAAAGAATATCTCTAAACCGCCCCTTATTATTTACCGATATTTGAAGCATGGAAATAATAAGTTACGTTCAGGATAATTCCCGAAGCAGAAATTTTAAAAACTTTATAAATTTCAGTCTGCCGGAGTTACAGTTCAGGCATAAAGAGAGAAGCCAGTCAGCTTCAATAACATCAAATATTTTTTCTCCAGAACTTAAAAGCTTTTCTGCACAAAAAGTAAAAACCGATTTTTCTATACGCGTTTTCTTTAAGGTAATTGGAGCTTCAGTTTCAGAGGCTGGTTCTTTCATTAGAGAAAATATCAAAAAGCTTTCAGTGATTCTTGCATCTGTTCTTACAGCCGGAACTTTGTGCTTTTTCACATTAAAGCTTATAAATCATCATATAAATCATACAGGTCCACTTACTCTTCAGGGAGCTGATTCAGGTGATATTGAAAGTCTGAATAAACTGATGGCTAATTTTGCTCTTGAAGGTAAAATAGACTATGATGAAACAGGAAATCTTCTTGATGTTGATGTATCTTCTGTAAAACCAAATTTTACACAGCCTGTAACTTTCCAGACTTACAAGGTTCGTTCGGGTGATACAATCAGTGGAATTGCTAAGAAGTTTGGCCTTACAAATATTTCAACTTTGATTTCTGTAAATGATATCGGAAATGTTCGACAGTTAGCTGCTGGTCAGAAACTCCGTATTCCTTCAATTGACGGAATTGTATACACCGTTAAAAAGGGCGATTCACTTAATTCAATTACAGGCAAATATAAAATCAGCCTTGAACAGCTTCTTGATGTAAATGAGCTTACAAGCGAAACTTTAAGTGCCGGCCAGCAGTTATTTTTGCCTGGTGCGGCTATGGATGCTGCTTCTTTAAGAAATGCAATGGGTGAACTCTTTAGAATGCCTATCGCTTCTCAATTCCGCTGGTCTTCTCCATACGGCTATAGAATTGATCCTATTGCCGGTGTTAAATCTTTCCATACAGGAACTGATATGGCTTGTCCTACAGGGACACCGATTCTTGCTGCAATGAGTGGAAAAGTAACTACAACTGGTATCAATCGTGTTTATGGAAATTATGTAATTATTGATCATGGTAACGGATATCAGACTTTGTATGCTCATATGTCAAAAATAATTGCAAGTAAAGGGCAGTGGGTTAGCCAGGGAACCAGAATTGGTCTGGTAGGTTCAACCGGCTATTCAACAGGTCCTCATCTTCATTTTACAGTATATAAAAAAGGAAAATTAGTAGATCCAATGACGGTTCTAAAATAGGGGGATTTTTTATGTGTATCTGCGGTGGCTGTGGAAAGTTAATCGACAAGAAGTTTTATTATTGCCCTTGGTGTGGTAAATCCCGTGTAGTTCAGGAAAAAGATGATAGTGCTGAATTACGTTATGCGAAATTTAAGGAAAAACAATTCCAAAAGCGTTATAATCAATTAGAAAAGATGGAAGAACAGCTTGATTCTCTGGAAAAAGAGCTTTCCATTCTTGTTTTAAGTGCGGAGATGCATAAATGAAAAAAACAGGTATACTGTGTCTGGTTGTAAGCCTATTCTCTTTCTCTTTATTTGCCGGTACTTCCTTCGGGAATCCGGATTTAAATCTTAACGACGAAATTCTTTTTACCGTACGTCACAATATGGTTGGAACGAGCCCATATAAATCACTTTTCTATGCGGCTTTGAAAGATGGCAAACCTGATGGTATACCTGAGGTTATAACCTGCTATCCGGAACAGATGGAACTTCTTTCTGGAGGAGACGTTCTTCAGATCAGAAACAGATATGGAATTGCCCGTTATTCACAAAAGAATGGATCAGTTAACTGGATAGAAAAAAGTTCCACAATGCCGGAAAATATAGTACCAGTTGTTCCATATGCAGTAAGTCCTGATGGAAAATATTTTTGCCGCATAGAGCGTACTTCAATTTATTCAGGAAATCTGATGCTCGTAAGTACTCAGACAGGAAAAAGCAGTGTGCTTTGCGAAGGTGTTCTCAATTCGTATGAAGATCTTCCTATAAAATGGGCGCCAGACAGTTCTGTTCTTGTATATGAAAAGAACAATGGAGTTTACTTTTGTAATCCGGATGCAGTACTCCGCGGTGTAGAAATTGATGAACGATATAGAAAAATCGGTCGTGGCTCAATCAATTCTGTTTACTGGGCTTCATCAAAATTCCTTGCTTATGTAGATGATTATCTTTTATACAAAATCAATACAAAAGAACTTTATACACTCGGCCTTTATTCCGGAATAATAGGGCAGGGAAAGCCAATGGGACGCCTTCCATTCCAGTTTAATCCTCTTACAGATAAATTCTCCTGTAATAGTGAAGTAACCTCGGCAGTTGTAACTCAAAACGGAAGACTCTTTACTTATCTTGTAGTTCGTAGTGCTTCCTGTGATTATATGGATGTTATTTATTCCCGCCCATATACAGAATCAAATGCATCACTTGTAGCTTCTTATATTTTCTGGGATGCAGCAGGTAAACCTGTTCTCTGGCAGGAAAAACTTCCGTTCGACGGCATTAAGGAACGTGGTTCTGTTTATAAACTGGATACCCTCGCTCAGCATGTTTTAGAGATTGAAGATTCTGGAAAACCTTTTGTCTCTCCAAACGGCACTAAGGCTGCTTTCTTTGCCGGTTCAACAGTTTATGTTTATGATATTAATACCTGGAAACGACTTGCAGTTCTTTCCGGAGAAAAAGTTGTTTCTGCAATCTGGACAGATGATTCAAACCTTTATGTCGGTGGAGAAAAGAGTATCCGAAAATGGAATATTCATACAAATAAGGCCGATACAATTACTCTGTCTTCTGTAAATGCCGGTTATTGGAATACTACTGATTATTCAATTATTGCAGATGCAGGTAATTCAAATTATTACAAATATAATTCAGATAAAAGAACATGGTCAAAAATTGATTTTTCAGAGAACCCTGTTCCTGTTAAACAGAATGGACGTTACAGAGTGTTTATAGGAAGTACTCCAAACAAAAATTATGATAATGCTCTTTATGTACGTTCTTTAAGTAAACGAGCTGTTACAATTCCTTTATATAAAGAAAGTACCAGAAAGATGCCGGAAAAGAAAAAGGCAGCCCTTGTATTTGAACTTTATGATAATGCAGATGGACTTCCTTTGATTCTTTCTGAATTAAAGAAGTTTAATGTAAAGGGAAGTTTCTTTATAAATGGTGAGTTTATTAGACGTTATCCGGCAGAAACAAAACAGATTGTAAATAATAATCATCTGTGTGCATCAATGTTCTTTACAACTGCAGATCTTACAGAAAACAGTTTTGTAATCAACGAAGACTTTGTACGCCGTGGTTTGGCCCGTAATGAAGATGAGTTCTATGCCTGTACTGGAACAGAGCTTACATTATTCTGGCATGCACCATATTATTCAATTTCTCCTGAACTGATTTCTTATGGAGAAAACGCTGGTTACACATATGTAAATACTGTAACAGAGGTTTCCGAGTTTAAGAATCCAGATATGGATCCTGAAAAACTGATTAAGAAATATTGTGTCGGATTGGAAAAATCAGGTGGTGGAGTAGTATCAGTTGTAGGTGGATTCTCACAGAGTAATCATTCAAGACCGCTTTATAAATATGTTGCGTTGTTGATTAGTGCATTACTGGATAGCGGTTATGAACTGGTGGATTTAAACAGCTTGTAGACCGTTTGTGGTGTAAAGCTAAAATAAAAAAACAGTCCAGTTGGACTGTTTTTTTATGCTATTCTTTATTGCCTGTCATAGGCTTATACTTCATCTTCGTCCTGGAAGCGGCTGCGATATGAACCGTATCCGTCTTCTTCTTCAACGTCATCGTAAGGTTCGTCTACGTCCTCTTCTTCTTTGAAAACATCGTCGTAGTACAAGTCTGCATCATCATCGAAATCATCAAGAGCTTCGTCATCCTCTTCGTAGTCATCGAAGTCATCATCGAAATCATCATCATATTCATCGTCGAAATCATCGCCGTATGAAAAAGACATTGTTAATTCTTCAAAATCTGAATCAGCAGACATAAAAACCCCGCATTGTTTTTGTGGAAAGCACTGATTATAAACTTTATAAACTCACCGCCAAATAATATAATTCAAAGTGCCTAAAAAGTAAATAAGTTTTAGTGATATTCAGCGGAAAATTCTTCGGTTATTTTGAAAAGATTGGAATTTAGTGCAATAGGAGGGGAAAGTCTTCCCCTCGCTTCAAACGCCTGCGGTGTTTTCCGCTACCCCTTCTGCGGGGAGGGCCCCGCAACGCCCCCCGGTTGGCTCATAAGATGAAGTTCACCGGCTCATAAATTGAACTCTGAGTGTTTTTCAATATGCAGTATTGTTTAGTAATCTCAGAGTTCTGACCCAGAAAATAAAAAAGCGAGCTATTCAGCTCGCTTTTTTATTTTCTGGGTCGACAGGATTCGAACCTGTGGAATGACGGCACCAAAAGCCGTTGGCTTACCGCTTGCCGACGACCCAAAGATGCCTAGTATTATATAATATTTTAGTCGTCTGGGGAAGTACCTGTTTCTACGTGACCTGCATTATATTCTGCGAGAATCTTGTCCTGCAGTTCGGTACGGAACTCTGGGCTGATAGGATGGGCTACATCCTTGTATTCCCCGTTGGCAGTTTTACGGCTTGGCATTGCAATGAACAGGCCGCTCTTGCCTTCGATAATTTTTACATTGTGAACAACAAAGCAGTTATCAAAAGTAACTGTAACGTAAGCACGGAGCTTACCTTCGTCCTCAACCTTTCTAATTCTCAATTCGGTAATCTGCATAAATCATCTACCTCCGCAAAATTACACCGCAAAACTATAATCTTATACAGTCCGCGCTAATTTACAGTTCCAAGAATCTGCGAGTTTTTCTACTGCAGATTCAGCCAGCTGCCTGGAAGCAAATACCCCAAAAACTGTTGAACCGGAGCCTGACATTTGTGCGTAATTACAGTTCAGGGCTTTTAAAGCCTCAATTGCTCGCCCAATCTCTTCGTATTTTTTAGAAATCACGGGCGTAAAAGTATTAATAAAAGTCCAATTTTCCGGCGGCTTTCTGTAAACCAGCTCTAGCTCATCAAATTCAGGACTTACCAAAACTTTTCCACCGGCAAAAGCCTCATCCACCAGAGCATATGCTTCTTTAGTGGAAGAGCTCACCTTAGGAAAAATCAATACCAGGAAAAGGTCTTCTCGCCCATGGATTTTCTTTACCACTTCACCACGACCAGATACCAGAGCACAGCCCCGGCCTTGTTCATCGCAGTGCATAAAGAAAAAAACATCACTGCCTGTCTCGGCAGCAATATTATCCAGATCGCTGTCAGATAACCTTACGTTACAAAGCTTTTCAAGCATTCTTACCAGAGCGGCTGCATCAGAAGAACCACCGCCAAGGCCTCCTCCAGAAGGAATTCCCTTCTTTAGTTCAACCTTAACACCTGGCACCTCACAGTCCACAACCTTACAAAATGCATTGTAAGCCTTTGTAAGAGTATTATTCTCAGGCAGTTCCATGTCGCTGCAATGCACAAAACAGCCTTCTTCTGCTGTTACTGTCAAAGTCAACTCGTCAAATAAATCAACCGTCTGGAAAATACTCTCAATGCCATGAAATCCGTCTGCACGCCCGGGAAGTACCCGAAGACCAAAATTTATTTTTGCATACGCCCAGCCAGAAATTTCATGTTCCATTAATATAATTATATACTACTTTTGCTAGTAGTCAAACTTTTTTCGTTTATGACTTTTAGTCTCAAAAGTCATAAAAAAACTTTTAAATTTTATAAATCTATTGTAAAATTAAATATCAATAAAAAAAATTTGAACTAAATAATAAAAAGTTTTGGAGTTAAAAAATGAAAAAATCAGTTTTCGCATTAATTTTCCTTTTATTATCTGTTTTTGTTTATGCTGATAATTCTGAGCCTCAGGAAGAAGAACCGCAGCTTTTTTATGTAATTACCGCAGAAGAATTACAGCACTTTTTCCAATGCTGGAACTGGCTGCAAAATTGGGAAGAGGGTAAAATTAAAATTCCTGATGATGAATTTGCAAGGGTATATGAAAATCAGATCGGAAAGAAACTTTTTTCTGCAATGCTTTATGAAAGCTTTTTTATAAACACAAAGAATAAAAATATTCAGAAACAGGTTAAAAAATATATTCAGAAAAACAATCTGGAAGAACAGCCTTTTGAAAAAGCCCTCTTGAAAAAATACAGTTCAAAGAAAACAACCAGTAAACAGGGAGATAAGAAAGTTATTCAATATTCTTATAAGGATTCTGAATTTGATGAGAATATAAATCTGTCAGATTTTTATGAAGTACATCCTTTTAATGATGAATTTGGAATTATGCTGTTCAATAATGACTGGAATGTTATGGCGAAACGGTCTATGGAAACTAAACAGCCAGTTGATGAAAAGAAATTAATTTACATCATTGGCGGTGGAACAAACTCCATGACAATAACTGTAGAAGAATATGAAAATGTAACAGTAAATAATGTAAAAGATATAATCAATATTACAAAACTGGATAATATTTCACAAAAGTATAATGATGACTGGTTTTTTGCAGAACCTGAAAAAATCGGTATACTGGAGAACTGTGGTGTTGATAATTATTATGTAGGATATGGTATAGGCCCTGATTACTTTGTTCCAGAAATTGCCTGTGCAGATTTTGTAACTTGCATGTATAAGAAAAGTACAAACAAAGTTTATAAAATGCATATATATATGAATTATTCGAAAATTAATATAAATTATGAAATACGGAATAGAATCTATAACTATTTGAAGTTCTTTACCTTATTCTGCTATTGTGATTAACAGTAACTTGTCCCAGTCTTGAATAACTTACTGATTTCTGTTAATATTGTTCAATATTTTTAAGGATATAAGGAGCTTTAAGAAAATGAGTAAGCAGACACTCGAAGCAAAACTTCGTACAGCTACTGGTAAAACAGCTGCTAAAAATCTTCGCAAAGAAGGACGTATCCCTGCCGTTGTTTACAATTCAAAGGGCGAGGCTACATCTATCGAAGTTGGCGAAGTAGAATTCAACAAGATCTGGAGAACTATCACTCCAACAACTTCTATCACTCTTAACGTTGATGGAAAAGAATCTCTCGCTTTGATCAAGGACGTTGAATACAACATCCGTAACGACAAAGTTCTTCACGCAGATTTCTTTGCACCAGATGCAGACGAAAAACTCGTTATGAAGATTAAGATCCACTACACAGGAACTCCAGCTGGTGTTCTTAAGGGTGGTTTCAAGAAAGAACGCAATAACGAAATCAAAATCAAGGCAGCTATTGCTGACCTTCCAGAAACAATCACAGCTGATATTTCAGGAATCAACGTTAGTGAAGCTCTCCGTGTAAAGGATCTCAAGCTTGACAGCAAGGTTGAAGTTCTTACAAGCGCTGAACTCCCACTCGTAACTGTATCTCCAGCTCGTGGTTAATTTCCACACCGCAAGGTACTCGCTAATTAGCACTTTTTAGTGTATAATAAAGACTGTTCTGTTTTCAGAACAGTCTTTTTTTTATGTGTGAGTTTGAGAAGAAAGTTTGGAATGGTTTAATTGAATGCGGCTTACAGCTGGATTCTCCTGCCGGAAAAGTTATTGGCGGAGGTCAGCGCATCGGTGTTGCCGTATCGGGTGGAGCAGATTCTGTTTCGCTGCTGCTTTCTCTCTCTCAGTTTTTTTCGCCTTTATATGTAATCACTGTAAATCATAATATACGGCCAGCTGCGGAGAGTCGCGGCGACGTGGACTTTGTTCTTGAAGTATGCGAAAGACTTCGCCGCGAGGGACGGCAGATTGAATGCGATGTCGTGGAACTTGAGCGAGGGGCTGTTGCGGCAGAAGCGGAGAAGCGCGGCGGTGGTATAGAAGAAGCAGCTCGGTATTTACGTTACGCGGCGTTCGGACGTTTTGTGACGGAGCGGGGCTTGGATGCTCTGTGTCTTGCACATAACCGGAACGATCAGCTGGAGACGGTGCTCATGCGCTTTTTGCAGGGGAGCCCCGCGGAGGCTGCGGCTGGTATCAGAGCGCGGCGGGAATGTTTTATAAGGCCGCTGCTGGGAGTAACGCGGCGGGAAATCGAGGAATATGTGGCTAGCCGGGGCTTTGAGTGGCGGACGGATAAAACTAATTATGAGACGGATTATCTTCGTAATAAGATACGGCTTAAGCTTGTTCCATTTCTTGATGAAAACTTTTCCGGCTGGCAGACTGCAGTTCTTAATGGAGCTCAGAAAGCTGCTGAAGATTCAAGGCTTATACAATCATGCATAGAAAAATATCCTCTTGTGCTTACAAAAGACGGTTCTGTTGAACTTCCTTTTTCAGATTTTCTTTCAGCTCCTGATGCTGTAAAATACCGTCTTTTACTCGAGGCCTGTAATAAAGCCGGTGAGACATCCCGTATACCTCATCAGTTTCTCAAAGATGTAATTTCTGTTTTTAATAACAAAACTTCAGAAAATAATTATGATTACTCTTTTATAAAGCATTTTTCTGATATAGACATCATCTGTGAAAAAAAGCATCTTTTTGTAAAAAAACACACAGAAAACAATACGGATTTGTTTTTTTCTGATATAATAGAAGAAACTGGAACATTTGAGTTTCCTTTCGGATTTTTAAATGTTTTTAATTACAGGGAGCAGAATGGACAGGGCTTTGTTTCTGTCAGTGCTGCAGAAGGAAGTGTTATAGACTGTGTTCCGATTCCTTTTCTGGTAAGGAATACAATTCCAGGTGATACTGTAATCTGTGCTGATAAATCGGAAAAAAAAGTTTCTGATATTTTTTCAGACTGGCATGTTTCATCTGCTGAACGTCCGCTAATCCCGGTAATTCAGATTTTGAATGAAAAATCCCAGAGCATAAAAGCTGTTCTTGGTGGATTTTTAGGATATAAGGATTGGATTGTAAAGTTATGAAAAAGTTAGTAATTAGTTGTCTTTTTTCGTTAGTTATTTCCTTTTCTGTAATTGCGCAGAATTCTGCTGCAGCGGCAAATAAAAATACTGCACTGCGATGTCTCAAACTTGCTGAAAACTGTCTTGTTGCCGGAGACTGGCAGAATGCTTTAAGTCAGGCTGAACTTGGACTTTCATATGATAATTCAATTTCTGATCTTTATTATATAAAGGCTGCAGCTTCTCTTAATCTTGGTGGAACTAAGGCTGCTGCTCTCCGTCTTTTATCTTCTGCTTTTGAACGTTCAAGCTGGGCAGGGTATACAAAGAATGGAGCTCGTATTTTCCTTGCAGATCTTCTTTCTGATACAGGTCTATATGAAGAATCTCTTTCTGTTATTGATAGTGAACCATTTATTTATTCTGCAGATGCAGAGTTTATCCGTATAAAGAATTATTATCGTATTGGAACTAAAGATTCTTTGAGTCAGGCTCGTCAGAGACTTAATAGTGACCGCAGAGTTTATCCATCTGATCAGCGTTTTTCTGAAATCTTTTTCATGTTTGAATCACTTTTTATGAGTGAAGCTGAACGAGATGGTCTAAAATATACTATCCCTCAGATTGTAATTACAATTGCAGATTCTTATATAGCAAAACTACCTGATTATTCAGACAGAAATCAGGAACTCGAACTGATGGCTGTTTCTTTTGCCCGTGGAGAGGAAAAACACCGTCTCATAAAAGCAATTGACGCCAAGAACAAGAACCTTAGTGCGCTGCTTGCTATTGCAGCCTTACGTGCCGGCATTTACACTGATGAGCAGGCTTTTGATATGTTCTTCAGCGCTTCCGGTTCTGAACTCTCTCTTGATTTACTTGAAACTTTTATTGCACTTCTTTCTGATGAAGCTGTAATTCAGCGTGCTGCAGAAACTCTTGCTGATTATACAGGAACTCTTTATATCGATGAAAATATGGACCTTCAGTATGAGTTTACAGTTCAATATGAAAATGGCCGTCCTCAGTATATAAAATATGATGGAAATAACGACGGTGAAACAGAACTTTATTCTTCTTGTGATTTTGGTGCTCCGATTTTTGTTTATTTCAATACAAGTCGAATTCAATTCTTCTATGATACTTTCCCGAGAATTTCAAAGGTTCATTATTCAGATAATAATCTGATCTTCAATTTCCTTCATGATGATTTTGTATTTTCACCTTTTGATTTTATGACTGATACAGTTTTTGCACGTACTGGAGCAGAATTCTATATTCCATATATTTCAAAAGAAATTGCAATTCCTCTCCCTCAGGAACTCATTGAAAAGGCATCAAGTTTTGAACTTCCTGTTACTGAGCGTGATGACGCAAAAATTGTTTATACTCTTTCTGGTGGAAATATTGTATTTGCTGAGTTCTACGAAAAGAATAAACGTTATGCTTACTGTGATTTTACAAAAGAAAGCTCTCTCGTTCGTTTTGTTGATTATGATAATGATGGCAGTTTTGAAACTACAGAGTTTTATTCAGAAATACCTTTTGCGCAGGATGGCCTTCGCTCAGAAGAAAATGACCGCATTATTTCAAGTGTATTCAACTTCATAGATGGCCGTTCAGATCTGTATCTCCGCAAAATTCAGGTAGACAGAAATGCAAATACTTTCTGCGAGTTCTCAGAGGAATATCTGGAATACAATGGAAAGGTAACTATCTGGGATAATGATGATAATGGTCTTCCAGACTGTCAGTATATTCGCTATCCGCAGAAAACAGATGAGTCATTAATCGAAGAGTCTTTGTATTTTGATTCAAATGGACTTCAGATTCTTTCAATCACTCTGGCTGATGGTGTGCCTGTTAAAATGAATGCAGAAGGCACAGAGGTTATGGTATATGCCGGAGAAACTGAGGGACTCTATTGGATTGATCAGAAAGGAACTTTAGATGAAGAGACTTCTGTTTTAGATTTTGTTTCACGCGGTCTTGAACAGGGTAAGATAGATTTGTTTGATTATGAAGAACAGAGAATATCAGTTATAAAGGTTGGTTCTTCTTATTTCTGTCGTAAAGTTCCTGCAACTGTTGTGTCGCTTGAAGAAGGAGCTGCTGAATAATATGAAACTGTTAGTAAAGTTTTTCTCAATTACAAGCTTATTGGCCTGTGTATTATTTTGTGTTTCCTGTAAATCTGTTCGTCAGCCGGATTCTGTTCCAGAGCCTTTAAACTATTGTGATGAAGATATCGTTCAAAATGAAATTGAACGCATCAATTCTTTTATGGAAAAAGAACCTGTAAGAGCTTTATGGCGGGCAAGTCTTCTTGGACGTGAAGATGTAATTGAAAGATGTATAGATTATCTTTCAACTCGTCTGGAAGCTTCAATCGAAGATAAAAATTATCTTGATGCAAAAAGATATTATAAATCCATTATTGCTGTAAAGCCGGACTGGAAAGCAAAGAATTATTCCTATTCGCAGATTGAAAAACTTGCTTATGCTGATATTCCTGGAATTACAAGTGTAAATAAAAAAGCACCTTCAAAGATTTCAGAATGTATGAAGGCTGCTGTTACTATCTGGGTAGACCGTGGAGTAAAAGTTAAAAATGGTGCCGGCTATGCAGATGTAATAATTGGTTCAGGCTTTTTTATTGATGAACGCGGATATATTGTAACAAATCATCATGTAATTGATTCTATGGTAAATCCGAAATATGAAGGTTATTCTCGTTTATATATAAAGCTTTCTGATGATAATCTGACAAAGATTCCTGCAAAGGTTGTTGGTTATGATTCTTTACTTGATCTTGCACTGCTTAAAGTAGAAATTGTTCCGGAATATGTTCTTAATCTTGGTTCAAGTACAGACCTGGAAATAGGAGATAAGATTTCTGCAATAGGAACTCCTGTTGGTCTTGAAGGAACTCTTACTTCCGGTATTGTTTCATCTTTTGACCGTAAACTGCTTGCTCTTGGAAATGTATTTCAGATTGATGCAGCTGTAAACTCAGGTAACTCAGGTGGTCCGTTAATCGACAGTAATTTAAAAGTACAGGCAATTGTTTTTGCAGGAATGCTTCAGTTGCAGGGCTTAAATTTTGCAATTCCTGTTGAATATCTTAAGCAGGAGCTTGTTTATCTTTATGGCCGTGGTGAGATTATTCATCCATGGATCGGTTGTTTTGGAAATACAAAACGTGAAGGACTTAAAAAACAGGGACTCGAAGTTCAGTATGTACTTTCCGGAGGCTCTGGATTTATGTCCGGCTTGAAACCTGGCGATGTTATTACATCATTTGATGGAAAACAGATTTCATCTCTTGATGATTTTAATTTTATGATGATGTCGTATGAAACAGAAACTATAGTAGAATGCTGTTATATTTCTGCAGATGGTGAAGAAAAGAAATGTCTTGTATATCTGGATAAAAGACCGGAAAATCCATCTGTAACAGTTTATAATTCAGATTTGATTACCAGTTCTTTTGTTCCTCTTTTTGGAATGAAATTGATTCCTTCATCGACAACAAACAGAAATTCCTATACAATAGAAAAAATTATTCTGGGAAGTACTGCAGACCAGATGAGTTTTTCTGAGAATGATTCTGTAACTATAAATGGTGTTCAGATTGATCAGAAGAATGAAGTTATAATAACAACACTTGCAACGAAAAGAAAAAAGAAGGCTTTTCTTGATGTATCTATGAGTCTTGCGACTAGTCTTGATAGCCCGTATTATTTTTAATTTGTGATTCAGGAGCTTTAAAATGACCGAAATGAAATATAAGCGCAACTTCTGTATTGTTGCTCACATCGACCACGGAAAATCAACTTTGTCTGACCGTCTTATTCAGAAGGCAAAGATTATTGATGACCGCAAGATGATGAACCAGATTCTCGACAATATGGATATTGAACGTGAACGTGGTATTACAATCAAAAGTCAGGCTGTAACAATTCCTTATCACGCAAAGGACGGTCACGACTACGAATTAAACTTTGTTGATACTCCGGGTCACGTAGACTTTTCTTATGAAGTTTCCCGCGCTATTGCTTCCTGCGAAGGTGCTCTTCTTTTGATTGATGCAACTCAGGGTGTAGAAAGCCAGACTGTTTCGAATATGTATATGGCTCTTGAGCATGATCTTACAATGGTTCCAGTAATCAATAAGATTGACCTTGCATCTGCTGATATTGAATCCTGCAAACATCAGATTGATAATGAGCTTGGACTGGACTCTGCAGACGCTATGTGTGTTTCTGCAAAGACAGGCGAGGGAATAGATGAACTTCTCGAAGCAATTGTAACAAAGTTCCCGGCTCCAACAGGAGATCCAAACGGAAAACTTGCTGCTTTGATTTTTGACTGTCATTATGATGTTTACCGTGGAGTAGTTGTTCATGTTCGTGTTATGGAAGGTCGTCTCAAGACTGGAGACCTTATCAAAATGATGAGCACAAACACTCAGTACAAAGTAGAGCAGTGCGGTATCTTCAAAATCAACTACGAAGAAACTGGAGTGCTTGAAGCTGGTGATGTAGGTTATATTATTTCCGGTCTCAAGACTGTAAGCGATGTTAAAGTTGGTGATACAATTACTTCTGTAGAGGGCGGAGTAGACGAGCCGCTTCCTGGTTTTAAGGAAGTAAAGCCTGTTGTGTATTCTTCAATCTATCCAATGGATTCAAATGATTATGAAGAACTTAAAGATAGTATGGAAAAACTCAAGCTTAATGATGCAAGTTTGATTTATGAAAAGGATAATTCGCTTGCTCTCGGTAACGGTTTCCGCTGTGGCTTCTTAGGTCTTCTTCACCTTGAAATTATTCAGGAACGTCTTGAGCGCGACTTTGACCAGGCTGTAATCTTTACAGCACCTAGCGTACGTTATCTTCTTCATCTCCAGAGCGGTGAAGATATGTATATTGATAATCCTTCAGAATATCCTCAGGGACGAATTAAGGATGCTGAAGAGCCATACATCAAGGCTTCTATCATCACACCTTCTGAATTCCTTGGTTCAATTATGGCCTTGTGTACAGAAAAACGTGGTGTTCAGACTAACATGCAGTACCTCGACACAAAACGCGTTGAGCTTACTTATGAGATGCCTCTTTCTGAAGTTCTCTTTGATTTCTATGACCGTCTTAAGAGCTATAGCCGTGGTTATGCTTCTTTTGATTATGAAGTTACCGGATATCGTGCTACAGATCTCGTAAAGGTTGATATTCTTTTGAACGGAAAGATTGTCGATGCACTTTCTCTTCTGACATTCCGTCAGAATGCTGTAGACCGTGCACGCAAGGTTTGTGAACGCCTTAAGAATGAGATTTCAAGACAGCAGTTCAAGGTTGCAATTCAGGGTGCTATCGGCGGACAAATTATTGCCCGCGAAACTGTAAACCCTGTACGCAAGGACGTTCTTGCTAAGTGTTATGGTGGTGATATCACACGTAAGCGCAAGCTTCTTGAAAAACAGAAGGAAGGTAAAAAGCGCATGAAGATGATCGGTGATGTAGAACTTCCACAGTCAGCATTCCTGGCAGTATTAAAAGAAAACGACGATCAATAGTTGAGTAGACAGAAGGTCGTATCGAAAACTTATTTACATAAGCTTCAAAAAATAATCTATCTCGGTTCTGATTCTATTTAAGAATGACTGACTCATTGAGAATTTCCAACCATCTGCAAAATGCAGATACAGATATTCTCTAGGTTCTACAATATTTGCGATTTCTTCAGATAATTTTTCACCGGTGAATTCTGTCTTTCCTGTCAGTAAATCGCGCAGATATTCCAGTGCTTTCTTTTCATTTTCCAGATAGTTTTGAATTTCATTCTTGTGGCTTTGAGAAAAAGCTGATGTTTTAATATTCAGCTCTTTCTTTTCAGAAGGTCCTGGAAACGCTCTTGGAATTGCTAATGGAATACCACATTCTCCAGAATCAAAAAGGTTCTTTGTGTCGCCAAAAAGGTTGTTGAACATTATGGCATAATTTTTAAGCGATGGGGTAGTTATAAACTTTTTGCCGCTTTTGTCTGTGAACTGTTCTGTTCCTGTCCCGTATGCAGCGCTGTAATTTGCAATGCTGTTAATTCTGTTACCTGTAATGAGCCGCAGAATATGAGCCAGAGCATTCTTTGTATGTGTTATACCAGTTGAGTAAGAAAAATCCAGTCCTGAAATATAAACAGGAACTGATTCATCCTTACGGAATTTTAATGCATAATATACTGCTGTAAGGCCTACAGAACCGAACGGCAGATTTGCTGGCGGCATAAACGATTTACTTATCAGATTCTCGATAAAACTTGCTTTTGTGTATTCTGTAAAGAAGTAGGAAATATTCTTAGAGCCTGCTTTATGGGCAAGATTTGGAATTGATGATAATCCTGCAAAAATATGAATATCTTCCGGAACTCCAATAAAAGCCTTTGTTATAACAGACTGAGCTTCTTCTACAAAAACTCCATCTGGTTGGATTCCGTTCTTTAAGAGAGGCTGCAATGCTGTATCAGCACATAGAATGAAGTATTTTGAAAAATTTGATTGATTCTCATTTTGTGCTTGTAATGACGAAATCAGCTTCTGAGTGCTTTCTCCAGCACCAAAGACTATAATTGGTTTTTCTATTGTATTAAAAAAATCAGTTATAGGCTTTGAATCAGAAAGATAATGAAGGTTTTCAAAAAGGTTTTTAGAATAACGTCGACCGAACTTTGTGAGTGTAATTCGATTCTTCCAGAATGTCATTACAGAATCTGAACAGGCTGTAAAAAGTTTGTCATAATATTCCTTATGAAATTGAGTTCCGGCAGACATATCAAGTCGTGTAACGCGTTTGTAAAGGCCTGTAGTTGCTAAATCATAAAGTCTAAGAGGAAGGTTATTTAATTCATCTGGTGTACAGTTAATGATTCTGTTATCAGAAAATTGAAGAGTGTTTTCTACTGTCGTAAAATCAAAAAGTTCCTGTTCTACCTCACATAAAACTAAGAGGCAGGCAGATGGAAACTTATTTAATAGTTCTGTAATTCCATAACCAAGTAGAGGAGAGCAGCAAAGAATAATTGTGCCTGGAAGAAGCTTAAGATTCTCAATGGCAGTAATAATATTTTTTTTAGGATTGTATTTAGAATAGAGAAGGTGTTCTTTGTATGAAACAGAAAAGCCCTGAGACGTCTCAATTTTTTGAACGGCACAGGGCTTTTGAATAATCTTTTCTTCCAATGATTATCTCATGTAGTTGTCGAAATAAACTGTGAGGAAGTTATCTTCAAGTTTATCACTCTTCATAATGATGCTTGTTGCTGATGACTGATCATAAGTAACAAGTGTATTTACGTTTACATCATTATCATCTGAAGTTCCTTCTGTTGTATACTGAAGAACGATAACATTGTTGTTCAGTACAAGTGGTTCAGAAAGTTCATTGAGCTTAAGAGAGAATGCTGTTTTAAGGAAGTTTTCGTTATGTTCAGCATTTGACATTCCATCTGCAGAAGTATCAAGTGTATTCAAAACGCTGACATTTCCGTAGTTAAGAGGGAACTTAGCAATTTCGCTTGTCTTAACATTTAGCTTTTCAGCAGCGGCATCGAAATCAGATGCTTTGGCTTCTTTGATGAAGTCATTTGCCTTTGCTGTGAAATAATCTTCAATAAGAGTCATTTCATAAGCTGAGATATAAGTTGAAACAGCTCTCTGAAGATCTTCTGTTGTGAAATCAGGTTTTGTTACAGTACCATCCATTTTGAAAATAGAGTAGCCTGAATTAGTCTGAATGATATCACTTGTTGCTCCAGAAGAAAGACCTGTGATTGAAGCAAGGTCATCTTTGTTAGCAAGGATATTTGAAATCTGATACTGGTAAGAGTTTGTGATTTTTCCATCAGAAGAAGAATAGCTCTTGTCTGAATATTCAGAAACAGCATCTTCAAATGTGATTTCATTGTTTGCAATGCGTTTAGCAATTGATTCAGCCTTTGATTTTTCTTCTACTGTGATAACAGACATGTCATATTTGTTGAACAAAGCTGCATTCTGATTAGCAAACTTAAGTTTTTCATCTAAAGGATAGTCGTTCTTTGAGAAAGCAGCCATCTTAAATCCACGCTGTTCTTTATTCATGTCAGCAATGAACTTCTTTTCTGCTTCAGTATTCTTAAGACCATAAAGTGGTGTAAGACCAACTTTTTCGTTATCAGAAGCAAAGTTGTCGTTTGCAAAACGACTGGCAATAATAGATGCTTTTGCAGAATCATGGAGTTCCTGCTTTACGCTTTCAGAAGCCTGTTTGTAGAGCTTTGAAGAGTAGTTACCTTTTTCATCCTGGAAGTAAGGGAGAATCTCTCTTGTTACTGCAGAATTTGGAGCTTCATAGCCAGATTTTTTAACAGCATCTGAATAAGCATAATTCATTACTGTAGACTTGAAAGCCTGATTGAAAATCTGATAGTAAGTTGTCTGATCAAGCTGCTGACCATACATCTGGTACATCTGGCCATACTGAGATACGAAGTTAGCGAACTCAGTTCCCTGCTCATATTTGATTTCCTTTCCATCATATTTTCCAAAAACTGGTGTGTCGCCACCCTGCTGGCGGCTTGTTCTGCCTTCAACTGCCGGAAGAACGACAAAACAGAATGCACAGATCAAAAGAATAACTAATGATCCGAGTGTGTAAACAGTATTTTTTTTCATAATAAAGTTTCCTTTTTTTTATGATATTTGATAAAAATGAATAAAATATTTTACCATATAATCATTGTGAAGTCTAGTTTTAAATTCTGCTGGTTGTCAGCTTGCTGTGTGTCTCATAACGTGCAACAGCTTCTTTTATCAAAAGCTCAACGAGGTCTGCAAATTTGAGGCCTGCTGCATCACACATCTTAGGGAACATACTGATTGGAGTAAAGCCCGGCAATGTATTGATTTCGTTGAGGTAAACAGCCTTAGTTTCGCGGTCAATAAAGAAGTCAACACGTGAAAGACCTGTTGCATCAAGAACTTTATATGCTGCACAGGCTGTTTTTCTGATTTTTTCGAGGTCATTTTCACTGAGCTCTGCAGGAATAATCAGATTTGCTCCATCAGGATCATTGTATTTTGCATCAAAATCATAAAAATCATGATTTGGAACAATTTCACCTGGAATATATGCTGTTACTTCTTCTACGTCGCTGTCTGAAGGGAAGGTTACTGAGTTTCCTGTAACGCTGCATTCAATTTCGCGTGCATTAGTCAAAGACTTTTCGATAAGAACTTTGTCATCCCATTCAAAAGCTTCCATAATTGCAAAGTTGAGTTCCTTGCGGTCGTTTGCTTTAGAAGCACCGTTAGAACTACCTGCACAGCAAGGCTTTACAAACATAGGATATCCTAGTTCTTTTTCAGTCTCTTCGATAACTGAATCATAAACGATACTGTCGAGAACAACCGAGCGCTTTACACAAACGTAAGGTACAACAGGAAGTCCAACACTCTGCCAGATCAGCTTTGTCTTTTCCTTATCCATTGTGATTGCAGATGCGAGTGGTGTACAGCCGACATAAGGAATGTCTGCCATTTCAAAAAGTCCCTGAATAGTACCGTCTTCACCATAAGTTCCGTGAAGGGCAGGGAATACTACATCAATGTCTAAAGGCTTGCCGCCAGCTAGAAAGGCGTTCTTTCCACCTGCTGGAACAATAGTAACAGCCTTGCTTTCATCTTCTGTAATTGTAAGAATAGCTTTTGTGTCTTTGCATACTCTTTCGTATTCAGAATCAGGCTGTAAATACCATTTACCAGACTTTGTAATTCCAATAAGAATTACCTTGTGTTCTTTGCTGATTCCACTTGCTATGGCCGCTGCAGAAATCAAACTAACTTCGTGTTCGCCCGAACGGCCTCCGTATATAACTGCGATATTCATAGCGGGTTTAACCTCCTTAAAAACCCGATAAACGGGCATGTCAAGGCTTTAAGCGTAGCGTGCCTTGACGTGACCGTATATCACGGCTGTTGTCTTTATTTATATAATTCTTTTAATGCATTTTTAGCTTCGTTTATTTCATCATAAGGCATTGTATAGTCTTTATAAATAATGCTGTTTTCGTGTGACTTTCCGAGCAGCAGAACGATGTCTCCTTTCTGTGCCATTTTGAAAGTTTCTCGGATTGCCTGTGGTCTGTCATGGATAATAAAAAGATTTTCATCCATAACTTTTCCCTCTTTGATAGCGCCTTCTGCAATCATCTTGAGAAGTTCAACCGGGTCTTCTCCACGAGGGTCTTCATCTGCAAGTACAACTACGTCGCAGAACTTAGCAGCAATCTGGCCCTGAAGCGGACGCTTTGTAAGATCACGTTCTCCTCCACTACCAAACAAAGCAAAAATGCGTCCGTTACAGCGTTTGCGTAACGGTGGGAAAATTGTTTCAAAACTTGAAGGTGTATGAGCGTAATCTACAATAAGTTCAAAAGGCTGACCTTCATCAATAACAGTCATACGGCCTTTGATTGGTGTGAGCTCAGGAACCTTTGCAGCAACCTCTTCAAAAGAAAGTCCTGTAACACTGCTTACTGCAGTAATTGCTGCCATCAGATTGTAAGCATTGAAAGCGCCTGGAAGAGATGCCTTTACACTGAAGTGACTTTTTCCGCGTGGCTGTACCGGATCATAGTTTTCAGGGTAAATACCATTTTCTCCATCTGCATCAACATCAAAAGTAAGTCCGTAAGTTGCAGAGGCAATATTACGTGCTGTCATATAGCGGAGATTTTCAGGGATAGGTGGAAGCGGAGTAGCATTGCTGCCTGTTTCTGCCGCTGCTTTTCCAGCCTTGCCTTCTGTTGTAAAGCCGTAAACGTTGTGCTTTGTGGCTTCAATAAAATATGTTGCAGAAGGATCCTCCAGATTTACTATTCCGATAGAATTGATTTTCTGTTTTTCTCCGGCAATAGTCTTAATGTGATTATGCTTATCGAGTGCACGGAAAAGATTTGCCTTATCGTTGCGGTAAGTTTCAAAGTTTTTGTGGAACTCAAGGTGCTCGAGTGTAACGTTCATAAATACACCGCAGTCAAAAAGAATCTCGCCGCAGCGGTTAAGTTTTGTAGAAAGTCCATGAGAAGAAGTTTCTACAACAGCGTACTTACAGCCGTTTTCAAGCATTTCATTTAAGTGATGCTGAATAATTGGGGCTTCTGGAGTTGTCTGATGCTGTGGATTTGGAAGAGCATCTCCACCAAAAGAGTATTCAACAGTAGAAATAAAACCAGCCTTGTGGCCGCAGGTACGAAGCAGCTGCCAGATAAAACTTACAGTACTGGATTTTCCTTCAGTACCTGTTACACCGATAACGATGAGCCGTTCACTCGGGTTATCATAAAAACGGGCAGAAAGAGGTGCCATTGAAAAACGAGCATCCGGCACATTGATGAGTGCAGGGGCAAATTTTGGCATTTCATTTGAAATAGCATTATCAATAGTGCGCTTTATGATTGCCTGAGCTACATCCTCTTTCTGAGAAGATGTAAGTTCACCCTGGAAAACAACAGCATTTGCGCCGGCAAGAATAGCCTGCTCAATGTAGTTGTTACCATCTGTATGAGTACCAGGAAGGGCAAAGAAAAGTGAGCCCGCAGTTACTTCGCGTGAATCAAACACAAGGCTTGATATCTGTATATTATTAATTTCTGATAAATCAGTTATTGTACTTCCGTCAGCTGCTACAACAGTATTCTTAAAAGCCGGCAGAATCTGTGAAAGTTGTTTTGTCATTCTTCTATTATATATGTTTGCGCAAAAATATAAAAGTGATATAATCGCCATATGTTTGAAGTACGCGTAACGGCAGACTTTGCTGCTGCCCATTTTTTAAGAGACTACAATGGTAAATGTGAAAATCTTCACGGCCATAATTATAAGGTATATGCCCATGTAAAAGGTCCAAAACTCAATGAAGGCGGAATGCTTTTAGACTTTTCTAAACTCAAAGCCGCTCTTCGTGAGGTTTGCAAACAGCTGGATCATACAAATCTTAATGACCTTGCAGTTTTTGATCAGAATCCAAGTGCAGAACGTATAGCAATGTTTATTTATGATGGAATAATAGCTTTGCTTAAGAAAGAGGGAATAGATTTGTCGTACAGCGCAGGCAAAACTGAGCCTGCACTGTACTGTGTTGATGTTTTTGAAACAGAAACTTCACGCGCACGTTACCGTGTTGATGAGTAATGTCCGACAGATAATTACACTCTGAATTTATCTATCTGACCACCAATATCTTCAATTGATGACTTCATCTTTTCTGAAATGTCGCGAAGGGCAATACCGGTATCCTTAATTCTTTCTGCATCCTGTGTCATTTCTTCAACACTGGTCTGCATGATACCAGTTGCGTCCTGAAGATTTTTAACTTCTTCAAGAATAGCCTTATTTCCCTGTGACATTTCAACGCTGGCAGTTTTTACCTCAATTGTAGAATCGTTCATAGAATGAAGTGCATTCGAAATATGCATAGAGCCTGTATTCTGCTCTTCCATTGCAGCCTGAATCTGATGAACAAGCTGTTCAGTATCAGAAATCTTATTTGTTACAGACTGGAATGCTTTACTTGATTCTTCCGATGCAGAAACTACATTATCAATTGAGTTCTTGATATTGTTCAGCTGATCACCAATTGTTTTTGACTGAGAAGAAGAGGTTTCAGAAAGCTTACGGATTTCATCAGCAACAACCGAGAATCCCTTACCTGCATCTCCGGCATGAGCAGCCTCAATTGCGGCGTTCATAGCAAGAAGGTTAGTCTGTTCTGCAATATCTGCAATTGCAGTGTTCGCATCCTGCAAAGTTTCACTCTGGTTTTTGATGTCTTCAATAATTGTATTTACATTTATCTGCATCTGAATACCAGTCTGTGCAGATTCCGCAAGAGCATCAAAAGATTCAGACATCTTTTCCATAGAAATATTTACAGATTTAATATTTCCAATCATCTGTTCAATAGCTGCAGATGCATCAGAAACTTCAGAAGATTGTTTGCCAATCATTGTTCCTAAAGATTCAATGTTAGTGGCAATTTCATTTACAGCTCCAGCTGTCTGTTGAACCGAAGTATACTGATTTGAAATCTGTTTATGTACAGATTCAATACTGTTAAGAATTTCATCAATAGAAGTGGCTGTGTTCTGTGTAGATGAATCCAGTGCGAGACCAGCGCTTCCAAGAGTATCTCTTGATTTCTTTACCTGAGCAATAATGGACTGCAGTTTTTCCGTAAAGTTATTAAAGCCGGAAACCACATCACCAATTTCATCTTTAAGATGAATATTAATTCGTTTTGTAAGATCTGCATCACCAGTAGCAATGTCGTTGATGGTATTCTTTACATATCCCAGAGGTTTTATAAGAAGTGAAACAAGAATTAAGGTTGAAATTACAACAATAATAATGGCAATTATAATAGCAATGGCAATGATTGTAGTTATTTTAGAAAGGCTGTCAAAGTATTCACTGTATGGAGCAGCACACATAATTGCCCAATCGCTGCCACCTCCAACCGGCATATATGAAACAACCTTTTTTTCTTTAGAAACAGGTTCAGTAACAATCTGATAGCCGGTCTCACCTGCAACAACAGCTTCAATCATATAATCCCATGGAGTTTTTACCTTTTCATCAACCTGTTCCATTTCCCATGACGAATAATCTTCCTGAGACATTCCTTCGTAAGAATTTCGACCGATTACAAGTCCAGATGCTGTAGACATAATTGTTGGATGTGAATTTTTACCAATCAGAATCGAATCAGAAAGGTTATATACATCATCACCATTTACGATAGAAGAAAGAATACCTATTGCTTTATTAGGATTTTTTGCGCTATAAACCGGAATACTATAGAACATGATTGTTTCATCGCCAGCCCATTCCATCATATATTTTTTAGGTAACGGGTCGATAATAACTCTTTTTCCTGAAATAGTTTGCTGAAAAAAATCCTGATCAGAGACATCTACATAAACACCATCAGGTCTTATACACATTCCTTTGTCATTATAAAAAGCAAGGTTTTCAAGATGTTCTGGATTTGCTATGGCAATAGCTGAAAGCTGTGCAGTTTTCTGTTCCAGTGTAATATCTTCATCACGAAGATAAGGAAGTTCCGCAATTGCTTCCAGGAAGTAGAATTCCTTTTCCATTACATCATGTAAAATTTTAGCAGATTTCTGGGCATTTAATTCCATAATCTGTTGGGTACTTGTTGAGATAGAATCTGATAATTCCCGTCTTGCAACAAGTCCAACTGCAATTACTGCGAGGTTTACCAATACAACAACAAAAACGATGATTTTAAATTTTAAACTGATCTTCACAACAACCTCCTGAATATCAATACTATTTTATAACAGGTTGTTAAGAAAAAAAAGAAAAAAATACAATTATTCTGAATTTTTTAAGCAGATATTAAAGACGAACAGGAACACCGTTTCGGTTCAATTCATCTTTAATCTGGCCTACAGTATAAGTTCCGTTGTGAACCATGCTGGCAACAAGCGCTGCGTCTGCCTTTCCTGTGGTGAGTGCGTCTGCTAAGTGGGCAGGGGTACCGCCGCCGCCACTGGCAATAACAGGAACCGGAACATTTTCGGAAATCAAACGTGTAAGCTCGATATCATAACCATTCTTTGTTCCGTCAGCATCCATAGAGTTCAATACAATTTCACCGGCGCCAAGTTCAACACCACGCTTAGCCCATTCAAGAGCATCGAGCCCTGTGTCTACGCGGCCACCGTTGATAGTAGTTCCAAATCCGCTTGGTTTTGTAGGGTCGCGGCGAACATCCATACCAAGAACAATACTCTGGCTTCCAAAAACCTTTGCGCCCTCAGTAATAAGTCCCGGGTTCTTTACAGCCTGACTATTCAGAGAAACTTTTTCAGCACCGGCAAGAATAGTAGAGCGGATATCTTCGATAGTACCGATTCCACCGCCAACGCAGAAAGGAATGAAAACCTGCTGAGCAACGCGCGATATCAAATCAAGAATAGGACCACGCCCTCGAGCCGAAGCAATAATATCGTAAAAAACCAGCTCATCAACGCCCTGTCGGTAATATTCAGCAGCCATCTCAACAGGATCGCCGATATCTATATTATTCTGAAACTTTACACCCTTAGTAGTTCGTCCGTCCTTTACATCCAGACATATAATAATTCTTTTCTTTAGCATGATGTCCCCAACTTACAGAAGTTCTCAATAATCTTCAGTCCAGTCACACCACTTTTTTCCGGGTGGAACTGACAGGCAAATACATTTCCTTTCTGAATTACAGAAGGAACTTTAATTCCATATTCAGCATAAGCTTTTACAACCGATGCATCTTTAGGACAGATTACAAAAGAGTGAACAAAGTAAACATCAGAATCATTTTTAATTCCTGCCAGAATAGGGCAGTCACCGTTTTCAAAGCTGATGTTATTCCAGCCCATGTGAGGAACCTTGATTTTATCTTCCTTCATCTTTGGCTCAATTGTATAAAAATGTTTGATTTCGCCTTCAACAAGACCAAGACAGGTAGCATCGCCTTCTTCAGAATGTTCAAAAATAATCTGAGAACCAACACAGATTCCAAGAAGAGGCTTGCCCGCAGCAACCTGCTCACGAACGAATTCATCAAAGCCGCTTTTTTTAAGCTCAGCCATAGCGTAGGCATCATCACCATCGCCAGGGAACATAAAGCGGTCACAATCTTTCAGTTCAGAAGGATTTTTAGAACGGATATAAGGAATCTTCAGATAATCCAGAGCACGCTCAAGACTAGTGATATTTCCTGCATTAAAATCAATAATTCCAACCATGTTTCTAATTATAGAAATATTAGAAAAAAAAACAAGAATTTTGGAACAATTTTCAAGGCTTCCGTATTATAAGTAAACCGTGAACTTTGGCTCCCAGTCTCGTATTTGTAGGTCAAAAACGCGCAATATTGCGCTAGACGTTGTTTGTGGTATAGAAACTATTATACCTGCCGCTTTCGCGGCAACCACAAACAAAGTCTTTTTGCCCTACAAATCCGCTCTTTCGCGCCAAAATTTTCTTTGATTCTTTTAAATGCGGAAGTTCTGAAACTATTTCTATTTATTTTTAGATTTCGTTTTATTAATCAAATGTAAATTTATCAAATTCTGCAATTATTTCTTTTGATGAAGACAAGAACTCAAAGTAAACCGCACGCTTTCCAATCACACCAGAAGTGAGTGGGACAGTTGCTGTTTTCTCACCTTTCTTCATATCAAATGATGCAATAACCTTGCCCTTATAATCGTCAACGCGAACATTTACAGTCAAATCTTCTTTTGCAAGAATATCAGCTGTAACAGTCTTAGGAGTATTTGCACCAAACTGAAGATAGCGGAAGCCTACAGTCAAATTGCTTGTGATATCAACGATTGGAGAAGAGATATTATCATCCTTTTCATAAACAGGTTTAATGTAAGCGCCGCCCATGCCACCGTTGTATCCGCCTTTTGCACCACCATAGATATGAACAGCATAACCTGCAGAAATCCACTTGCGTGCATCAAGACCGTTGATGTGGGCACCCTGAGATGTCATTTCAACTGGCTCTGAAGCAACAGGCTCTCCATCCTTGTAAGTAATCTTTCCAACAAAAATACGGCCGTTTTTATCCATTGCAACATCAACAGGTTCAAGCATAGCCTGACGAGAATACTCATCAGTTCCAATCTGGCGGTGATAGAAAATGTACCACTGGCCGTTTACTTCCATAAGACTTCCGTGGTTGTTACCCCAGCGGTAGCTCATCTGATTTTTGCCGTCAGGACCAGGAAGAATCTCGCCGCCGTTAAAACTGATATCGCCACCCATCTTGTAATCTCCAAGAGGAGTGTCGCAGTATTTGTAAGAAAGGAATCCGTTACAGTCTTCGTAAACACCATACTGTGGGCGGTGAGTGTAGTAACGCTTAGAATAGATGAAAACATATTTACCAAAAAGCTTACGAGGAGAAGAGGCCTCAAAGAAAGCATCATTTTCATCATCCATACCATCATCTGGGGACCATGGAGTAATACTGTGCTTTACAACATTTTCGCGGAGAGTTTCCTTTTTAATTGTACACATATCGTCGTTGAGCTCTGCACAGTATTGCTTACAGAAACCCCAGAAGGCATAAACCTTGCCATCATCATCAACTAAAATACCAGGATCAAAGGCAAGTTCTGTAAGTTTTGGATTTGTAAAAGGTCCTGCAGGATTCTTACTTGTAGCCAGCATGATGCGTGAACCTTTTGCTTCTGCTGCATACATATAGAATGTATCGCCTTTCTGAACAACGTCTGGAGCATACAAAATTGAACCGTCTGTAGAAGTATAGCATACACCGTGACAGGTCCAGTTAGTTAAATCATCAACTGGGGCAGACCATACAACCTGATCAGTTCCACAATATTCAGTTTTAAGTGTATCGTGAGAGCCGTAAAGATAAACTCTCTTTTCTCCATTATATTCAAAAACTCGTGGTTCTCCGTCTGGAACATGTTCCCAAAGCGGCATATAAGGGTTAGCACCTTTTATATATTCCTTTTTATTCATATTAAAACCTCACTTGATAGATAAAGATAAAGAAGAATAACTATTGAATCAAGTGATTTTGACCGATAAAAAAGTATGGCAATAAAAGAATATTTATCAGTTATTTTAGGCGTATTAAAAGATTTTCGTGTAATTGGAACTGTTATTGTCATGATTCTTGTAATTCAGTTTGCAAAATTTGTTACTACATACAAGAAAAAGCCTCATAAACCTAAAAATAAAAAAGGTTCTAATGCAGCACCTGCACCAAAGAAAGAAGAACCTAAAGCAGAGGGTGAAGAAGCTTCTGCAGAAGAAAAATAAAACTTTTTCATTAAATTTTACTCTTAAAACTTCCTGAAATCTTTAAAGCCGTACCATATTATAGATATGGGTAATAATGAAATCATTTCTACAGATGAACCATGTCTGGATTATGTAACACAGACTGCTTTTAACAATTTTGGAATAAAGTATCTGTATCCATGGCAGAGACTTGTCGTTTCAAATATTCTCGAAGCTTATGAGTACTGGAAAAAGCCTCTTGAGTATGAAGATGAAGGTGAGCTTACAGATTCGTTCTGTAAAGGCCGGCAGATTGTACTGCTTCCAACGGGCGCGGGAAAGTCACTTTGTTTTCAGATTCCGGCATTGCTTCTGGATGGACCGTCTTTAATCATTTATCCTCTTCTTGCCCTTATGACCGATCAGCAGAGGCGTATGGAAGAGGGGAGTCTTAGAAGTGTGACTTTTCGAGGCGGGCAGACTGACGAAGAACGTGAAGAAAACTTTCGTAAAATCAGGGAAGGGGCACAGATAATTCTGGCAAATCCAGAAGTTTTGCAGAGTGAAAGTCTTTTAGAGCAGTTGAAGGATGTAGGGATAAAGCATATAGCCATAGATGAAGCTCATTGTGTTTCAGAATGGGGTGATTCATTCCGTCCGGCTTATCTTGGACTTGGTAATGTAATAAAAGTACTGAATCCGCCGGTAATTACAGCTTTTACGGCAACTGCGTCTCCAGAAGTGCTTTCACGTGTCGCAGAAATTCTTTTTGATGGAAATGCACATGTTGTAAGAAGTGAAAGTGACAGAAAGAATATTATTTATTATGTCCGACAGGCAGCTGCAAAAAAGAAGGAAGCTCTGCTGCTCGCCAGAACAGAACAGCGCCCCATGATTATTTTCTGCGGTACTCGTAATAAAGCTGAAGATATGGCGCGGGAATTAAATGTGTGTCTTGGAGACGGAACTGCGCGGTTTTATCACGCAGGCCTTGATAAATCGGAAAAAGATGAAACAGAAAAATGGTTTTATGACAGTAAGGATGGGATCTTGTGCGCTACCTGTGCCTATGGAATGGGTGTGGATAAAAAAGACATTAAGACTGTTGTTCATATAGTGCCATCCGCAACAGCTGAAGCGTACATTCAGGAAGCCGGCCGCGGCGGCCGTGATGGCAGCATCGCCAAGGCAATACTTTTATGGAGTCCCGCAGACTCTCTGGATTATTCTGTATATGCACCGGGCACCCGTCAGGCTGCCATGAGGGACTTCGCAGAAACCACAGAATGCCGCCGCCAGGTTTTACTCGACGCGCTGGGCGCCGAGCAGGCAGTCTGTAGCGGCTGTGACTTATGCGATGCGCGGCGTGCAGCTACTCCACAAAAATCTCCGCCTTCTGACTGGCAGACAGCCTATGAAATCATAAAAAAAGCCAGAAACTACTATTCGGAAGATGAAATAGAAACAGAATTATTCGAAACTATGAATAACCGTACCCGCCGCCTTTTAGGCCTCAATGTCTGGACTCACAAGGACACGGTGGAAGTGGTAAAACAGTTAAAGGATTCCGGGCGTATTGAAATTGATAATTTTTTTTGGAAAGGACAGTTAAGGATTAGAAAACGGAAGTCTTCAAAAATCTGACGGGCTCCCGCTGCATCACGCCTATCAAACTGCGGTTGGGCGTAAGAGGTATCCGACTCGCTTCAGCTGGCGCTTCCGCTCGCGAACGCCCAAATGCAGTTTCTAGTCGTGATTCGCTCGCGCCCGTCAGATTTTTGTATTCACAGTAATTAATCCATAATTGTGATTTCAACACGTCTATTTTTTACTCGCCCAGCTTCCGTAGAATTCGTTGCGACAGGCTCCGTAGCACCCTTACCCTGTGTGAATACATGATACTGATCGCGAATACCAAGTTGTACAAGGAATTCAGCAACTGCATCTGCGCGTTCTTCAGAAAGTTTCTGCTGCATTTTTACGGTTCCGCGGTCTGCACAGTGGCCTGTAATCAAAAGGTCGTTTGAAAACTCTTTTAGAATCTCACCGATTTTTTCAATTTTTTTCTTTTCAGAAGGAAGAAGGATAACAGAATCCGGTTCAAACTGAATTGCATCCAGACTGATTGTAAGACCTTTATCTCCCTGTTTTATAGAAATATTATCAAGTTTATATTTTTCAACTGTTTTCTGAAGTTTTTTAAGGTTAGTTTTGTCATTTACAGATTTATAATCAGTTACCTCACCATGGGCAGTTCCCCGGAATGCAAAGGTGTTGTTATAGGTATCATACATGTAGATTACAAATTCTTCTGTATAATGGTCGAGTTCTCCGCGTTCATTGTCCCACCAGATTTTCTGAATTGCCTGACCCTGAGTTCCTGCATAAGTACAGTCTGAATTGTAATTATTTTCACTCAGATTATCCTGAAAGAACTTATACTGCACTTCGAGTACACGGAGGATTTTATCATCTGTTTCTTCATCACCAATATAAGTATAGGTAGCTGTAAAAGGAACCTGGATAGCTTCTTCCATATTAAACAGCTCGCGGCAATCATGTACTTCAAGACCTTCACTTGTCCATGATTCACCAATCTTGATTTTTTTATCAGAAAAAGATGGAACGCTTTGTACTGTAGGCAGATAATCATTGTCAGAGTCGTGGAGCTGTCCATTAGCATCGCGGTAAACTCTAACGGAATTTTCTTCTCCCCAGGAAAGCATTCTTCCAGTGGAATTCATAAAGTTGTTCTGAGTTGTCATGTAGTGAGTAAAAAGTTTAGCAGATCCATCCTGTTGAGTTTCTGTTACGGTGGTGGAAGTACGGTTTATAAACTCTGTTCTATTATTTAATCTTCCATTTATATAAGCTTCTTCTTCAACTGTGGCTACATGTGATACAGCATCACCTTTTTTCTGCTTAAATTCAAATAAAATGCCTTCATCGGCAAATAAAGAAAAGGTAATGAATAAAAGTATTGCAGTTACAGATATACGTTTCATAAAGAAATGAACCTCCTGATACTATCATTATCGGCATTTATGGTTTATATTGTAAAAATGATTGAGCAGTTTTTAAGTTACATTAAAAATATAGTGTTGGAAATCCCTTTTCCTGCACTTATTGCATTTTCTGTTGTATTTCTTCTTCTGATTATACAGACAATCCGTCTTCATAAAAATCATGCATCGCTTCGTTCAGATGCCATTAAACGTTCCCGTTCTGTTCTGGGAGGTCAGCTTGCAGAACAGGTTGCTCCTTATCTGCCGGGCTTTCCATGTAATCCCGGTGACGCCCGCTTTATTGGTAAGCCGGTTGATTTTATAGCATTTCCCGGTATGACAGAGGATAATAACGTAAAAGAAGTTCTTTTAATTGAAGTGAAAACAGGAAAATCTGCACTCAGCGGACGAGAAAGAGAGATTAAGCGAGCTGTTACCGAAGGTCGTGTTCGATATGTCGAATATAGAGCTGATGATTAGTTTTTCAGCAGTGCATTTACATCACCGGCCAGATATGCGTCACAAAGCTGATATGGCATTGGTTTTCCTCGTAAAAAGCCCTGAACAAAATTACAGTTAAACTTATGAAGCAGCTCAAGCTGTTCTTTATTTTCAACACCTTCTGCAATAGTTTCAAGCCCCATCTTTTCTACCATATCAATAATAGAGCGGGTGATTGTCGCCTGAACTCCATCTTTTGAAGTGATATCGTTTATAAAGGCTTTGTCAATTTTAAGGGTATTCAAAGGCAACATCTGAAGGTAACTTAGGGAAGAATAGCCTGTTCCAAAATCATCAAGAGAAACTCGGATGCCCATGGCTTTTATATGGCGGAGCTTATCAATTGCATCTCCCATATTGTTAATCATAACACCTTCTGTGATTTCAATTTCAAGAAGTTCGGGATCAACCTTATATTCAAGAATGAGTTCTTCAAGTTCCTGTAAAAAGTTGTCACAGAGAAGTTGAATTGGAGATACGTTTACAGAAATAATTCCACGGAAATCGTATTTAGCCTGCCATGTTTTGAGTGTGGTTATAGCTGTTCTTAAAACCCATTTTCCTATAGGAACTATGAGGCCTGATTCTTCGGCAAGAGGAATAAATACGGCTGGAGAGATTGTTCCAAGCTCGTCATCATGCCATCTGATAAGGGCTTCAAAACCTCGGAGTTTTCCAGACTGAATATCAAACTGAGGCTGATAGTACTGTGTAAAGCAGCTTCCCAAAAGGGCTTCGTTCATTTTTGTCTGAAGGGTAAGATGCTGAATGAAAACTCTCTGCATCTCAGGTTCAAAATAAAAAAAGCTGTTCTTTCCGTTCTTTTTTGCATAATGAACTGCCATGTCTGCAAAGCGAATCAGTTCTTCTTTCTGTTCTGTATTAGCCGGGAACATTGAAATACCGCCGGAAACAGAAATCTGTTTCAGCTGGAATGCATCAAAAATACAGTCAATAAAGTTTACAAGAGAATCATCGCTTTCAAAATTTGTGATTATTACAGCAAACTCATCATCACCGTATCGGAAGATTTGAATGTATTCTCTCTGAAACTGTTTTAGGACATCTGCAACATCAAGAATAACCTGATCTCCTGCAGCACTTCCAAGGGAATCATTTATATTCTGAAGGTTATCAATATCAACAACAAGAAGGGCAGCCCTGTATTTTTTAAAGCGGGCTGTTTCAAGGGTGATTGCAAAAGTATCTGCAAAACCTGTTCGGTTTGAAAAGCCTGTCATAGGATCTGTGATAAGGGTTTTCTTTAGTTTTCTATAATATTCGCGTTCAGAAGTTATATTGATAAAAGTGATTATGATGTACTTTTCGGAAGGTACATACTTCATCTCAATTTTATACCAGGCTTGAGTTGAAGGTGAAAAGTATTTGATGTCATCATAGAAACGGCCGGCAATAGCATCAAGTGCCATTTTAAACCAGGGTATGTCGGAGGTAATATTCATGGAGAAATCAGACCATTTAGGCTTGTTCTGCATAATAAAGCCGGCGGCTTTTTTTACTTCCTCATTGGTATAAACGATATCAAAATCTATGATTTTTCCAGTGTTGTCTTTAATGGGAGTTCCAACAATAACAGGGGCAGCGATATTGTCGAGAACAACAGAAAGGTTTACGCTCATTTTTTAACCTACTATTTTTATTTACCCCTCTCGGCAATTATTATGGTAAGTCTAAAATGAGCATAAGTCAAATTAATTTTATAAAATTGAATTAACTATGGTTATTTTAAATAACCATAGTTATTGAAGTTTTAGTCAGCAGTAAAACGAATTGTTTCCCACTTTTCGTTGAATTTTTCGAGATCTTCACCTACATCAAGCTTGAGTTCACCAGAAGCCATTTCCTCTGCCTTGTACATTGGAACTGTTGTGCGGTGTTTTTCTGCTTCGAGGTTTACATAACCTGGGAAACGGAAATCATCGAGGAACATAGCATAAATTTCTGGTCTATGGATGAAGTTGATGAACTCGTTGGCGCGGTCGTAATGTTTTGCCCCCTTAAGAATAACCATAGAGTCGAGATACATAGGACCACCTTCTTTTGGAATAAAGAAGTCAATCATATCTTCCTGCTTTTCTTCCGGAACTTCACCAAATACAACTTCAGCATAACCCTGGCATACCCAGAAGTCTCCTGCAGCAAAAGACTTACCAAAGCCTTCTGCATCAAACTTTACAAGGTTTGGCTTCCATGAAGTGTTGATAAGGTCTGTAGCAGCCTGAAGCTTTGCGTCATCAACTGTGTTTACAGAAAGTCCCTGGTAAGCAAGAGCGTCACCGATAACTTCACGCATATCATCCATCATAGACATGTGGCCTTTGAGGTCTGTGCGTGCAAAAATGTTCCATGATTTTTCATAATTAGATACCTTCTGTTTGTTTACAGCAATACCAGCCATACCAAGATAGTAAGGAACCTGCCATTCCATTTCAGGGTCAAAAGTCATAAGCTTTTTGGTATCAATGTTGATGTATTTCTTGTTTGTGAACTTTGTCTGATCAATTTTCTGAAGCATCTTCTGATTGATCATGATAGATGTGTAGTCCTGTGATGGGAATGTGATGTCATATCCCTTAGCTCCGGCCTTGAGTTTAGCATACATAACTTCGTTTGAGTCGAAGGTATCAACTTTTACTGTACAGTTGAATTCTTTTTCAAAAGCCTTGAGAACTGAATCTGGAGTGTAATAAGTCCAGTTATAAAGATAAAGAGTTCCATCATCTTTTTCATCACCACATGAGGTGAAAGTGAATGTGACAGCAACAAGTGCCATAATTGCAAGTGCAATCTTTTTCATTAAAATCTCCTATTCTCCGTCATTGCGAGGAGCAAAGCGACGTGGCAATCTATTGCAATGGATTGCTTCGCCTTTGGCTCGCAATGACGAATAAATAATATTAATGACCTGCAGCAAAGCCTTTGAGTCCCTTACGGCAGATAAAGGCAATCGAACAGGTAAAAATAATCATAATTACAGAAAGTGAATTGATTACCGGTGAAACTCCGAAGCGGATCATCGAGTAAACATAAAGCGGCAGGGTAGTAGAACCAGGGCCTGCAACAAAGAATGTGATTACAAAGTCTTCAAGAGACATTGTAATTGCCATGAGGAAGCCGGAAAGAATTCCTGGCATGATAGCAGGAACGACAACCTTGAACATTGTCTGAACTTCGGTAGCTCCAAGGTCATGTGATGCTTCTACGATAGAGTAATCAAACTCGTCGAGGCGTGCATTTACCATAAGGAAAACAAACGGAAGACAGAAGGTTGTGTGTGCGGCAAATACGGTAAAAAGTCCAAGCGGCATATGAATACCACTAAAGAAAATTACCATAGAAATACCGATGATAACTTCCGGCAAAACCATAGGAAGGTAGGTGAGTGTCTGAATGAATTTCTTTCCGCGGAACTTATACCAGTTTACACCGATAGAAGCCATAGTTCCCAGTACTGTAGAAACAGCTGCAGAAGAAAAAGCAATCAGAATACTATTTAAAAGAGCCTGCCACAGAGCTTTTGAATTAAAGAAAAGCTCCTTATACCAGGTAAGGCTTACCTTTGTAAACTCTGCACCCTTGCTTTCATTGAAGGAATAAACAATGATTACAAAGAGAGGCAGAAAGAGGAACACTATAGTGAGCCAGAGTACAAGCTTTGAAAATGAAAATTTGTGATTATGACGTCTCCATGCACGTTTAGCGTGACGGGCATTTTCAGAGCGAGGTTTATTCATGCTTGCGAAGGCGTTATGAAACAGTACACCAAGAGTTCTTGCCATTACTGTACACCTCCAACATAGTTATCTTCTTTTGTATTCTTTTTCTTGAGCTGAGCTTCCTGTGAATTAGAGCGGGTAATCATCATAATTCCAATAACAGAAATAATTGTAATTACCATAGAGAATGCAGCAGCAAGAGGCCAGTTACGTGTCTTCTGAACCTGATCAACAATGATGTTTCCGAGCATGTAAGAATCTTTTCCACCAACGAGGAGAGGTACTGTATATGCACCGAAAATCGGAATGAAGGTAAAAATCAGTGCAGAAATAATACCGCTGCGGATTCCCGGAATCAGAACCTTAAACATAGACTGTGGCTTAGTTGCTCCAAGGTCGCGTGCGGCTTCAAGGAGAGAAAAGTCAAATCGGTCTACTGCAGTAAAGATTGGTAGAATTGCATACGGAATATACATATACACGCTTACAAGAATAACGGCCTTAGTATTATATAGGAAAGGAACATAATCCTTTATAAGATGCAGCTTCATCAAAATCTGATTGAGAATACCGTCGTTGTTCAAAATGCTCATCCAGGCAAAAATGCGGATAAGTGAGTTTGTCCAGAACGGAATGATAATCATAAAAAGGAAGAGAGTCTGATGACGGCTGCGGGCCATTGCATAAGCACTCGGAATTGAAACTAAAATCGTTAATATAGTAGAAATAATAGTGATTTTAAGAGTTCTAAGTACAATCAGACCATATTCCGGCTTACACATCTGCTTATAAGCTTTGAGAGAGAACTTCCATTCAACGCCACCGTAAACACCTTTCTTTAAAAAACTGTAGATAAAGATGATTACAAGTGGAGCAACAAAGAAAATAATAAACCAGAGTCCCATTGGCCAGCCGTAAAAAGAGCCGACGCGGGAATCATGTAATTCTTTAGATAGTCGTTTATCTTTCATTATTTATTGATGTCCTCAACAATATAAGCGTCTTCTGCAGACCAGGAAACATAAACCCTGTCTTTCCACTGGATAACAGGACCATCATCCATATAGTCCGTATGCTGCTTGAATACTTTGATAACTTTACCTGTATCAAGCTTTACATAGAACTTAGACTGGAAGCCTGAATAAATAGGCTCCTCTACGATTCCACTGAAAACATTTATATCTGTGCGGCCACCGGTTGAAGGTGGTTCAAGAGTAATTCTGATTTTTTCAGGACGGATAGTGAAGGCAACTTTCTGACCTTTGTCTGTGTGCTCGTAATCTGTAACCTGCATAAAGCGGTCGAGGGCTGCTTCTGCGGCTGTATCTGTTGCAAGAGGTGCCTGCTTTCCGAGCTCCGGTACACTGAGGGTAGCCATAAAATCATCGTTACCGGCAGTGTCCTTGTGAGGAACACAGTCTACAACTTCAGCATCAAAGAGGTTAGTTTCTCCAATAAACTGAGCAACAAACTGAGTTGCAGGGCTTTCGTAAATTTCGTATGGAGTTCCTATCTGAAGTACATGACCTGCGTTCATAACTGCAATGCGGTCAGAAACAGAAAGAGCTTCACTCTGATCGTGAGTTACATAGATAAATGTAATACCAATCTGGTCGTGAAGACGATCCAGATCAATAAGAAGATTTGCGCGGAGCTTTGCATCAAGGGCAGAAAGAGGCTCGTCGAGCAGAAGAACCTTAGGCTCGTTGATGAGGGCGCGGGCAATAGCAACACGCTGTTTCTGTCCACCTGAGAGTTGGTTTGGCTTTTTGTTAATGTGCTGATCCAGCTGTACAAGGTGTACGTATTCGCGAACCTTTTTATCAATTTCATCCTTAGGGAGTTTCTTAAGACGCAGAGAGAATGCTACGTTTTCGTAAACAGTCATGTGAGGAAAAAGAGCATAAGTCTGGAAAACGGTATTTGATTCGCGCTTATCCGGTGAAAGAGGAATTACGTTCTTGTCATCAAAAAGAACTACTCCATCATCTGGAGACTCAAAACCTGCAATTATGCGGAGAAGTGTAGTTTTTCCGCATCCAGAAGGACCAAGAAGAGAGAAGAACTCTCCCGGTTCAATAGTAAAATTGATGTCATCCAGGGCAACAAAATCGCCGAATCTTTTGGATACATGATCAATGGTAACCTGACTTCCTTTCACCAAGCAACCTCGAAAATAATAATGTTATAAAGATTAAAATGATACATATATACAATTATGTCAATAAAAAAAAGAAAATAATTGAAAGATTTCATAAATTGAATTATTCTAAATAGTGAGGTTACTTAATATGATTTCTATTATACTTGGAATACTTTTTATTGCGTTTACAGTTTTTGCAGTTCTGCCTATGTGTCCACTTAACTGGGGCGCAGATGTAATTGCATTTTTGAAGGGCGGAGCTCCAGTTTTTGCAGCTCTCATCGGACTTATCTGTCTTTTCATTGGTGCTGCAGATATTAAAGATAAAAAAGAAGCTAAAAAAGAAGATGCTGCTAAAAACGACCAGCAGTAGTATTGACTCAATCTATTGAAATCTGATAATATACTTTACCCGTTATTGGATTTTTGACTGCTCATCGAAAATCCAATGCAGTTTCAGTTCAGATGCAAGTTCTGGAACCGCAGATAAACTTTAATTTTACAGTAAGGTATATCATGGAAACTATTTTCGTTAAAGAATACGAACAGGCTCGCAAATGGTACGTTATTGACGCAGCCGGAAAACCACTTGGACGTGTTGCTGCAAAGGCAGCTTATATTGCACGTGGAAAGAACAAAGCAACTTACACAAAGAATCAGCTTATGGGTGATTTCGTTGTAATCATCAATGCAGAAAAAGCTGTTGTAACTGGTGGTAAAGAACAGAAGAAGATTTACTATCACCACACAGGTTTCGTAGGTGGACTTCGCGCTCATACTTATGAGAAGCTTCTTGAAAAGCACCCTACAGATCCAATGGCTATTGCTGTTGCTGGTATGCTTCCACACGGAAGACTCGGTCGCAAGATGATGGATAACGTAAAGATTTACGCTGGTGCTGAGCATCCACATGCTGCACAGAATCCACAGCCAATTGAACTTTAATACGGGGGATAGAAAATGGTAAAGAATATTGCTATTGGTACAGGAAGAAGAAAGACTGCTGTAGCCCGCGTATTTGTTCGCGACGGCTCAGGAAAAATCGTTGTAAATGGTAAAGATGTAAAAGAATACTTTGTAACTGCAGAACAGATTCAGATCGTTCAGCAGCCACTTTTGGTTACTTCAATGGGTTCAAAGTATGACGTTCTTATCAACGTACAGGGTGGCGGTATGAACGGACAGGCAGCTGCTTGCTTGCACGGAATTTCACGCGCTCTCGTTCAGATTGATCCAGATGCTCGTACATCTCTCAAGGCTAACGGATACCTCACACGTGATTCTCGTATGGTTGAGCGTAAGAAGTACGGACAGAAGGGTGCTCGTCGCCGCTTCCAGTTCTCAAAGCGTTAGTTTATACAAGTTCGCTACAGAACTTATTTACAAAACTCGGTCACTCGGCCGAGTTTTTTTGTTTTTAACGGTTCTTCGATTTTAGGTATGTGTCCTCTTTTGCTCTGTGAGGAATTTTCTTTTATATTGAACTGATTATTGATATAATTAAACGCAATAATATGATTATCAAGACAATCGCAGAAACATCATACAGTGGAATGTTCAAGGTAGCGCCTGAAGAGGGTTCTGCATTTTATGTGCGGGCGGAATATCTGCCGGAAGGTCTTTTTGAGAGAATTGATGTTGGTGTTGAGTTTGATGAAAATGAAACCGACTGCCTTCTCGACGCAGGTCTTACCTGCGCAGTTGAACTCAAAGCTGTTTCATATCTTGCCCGTGCTGAACAGAGCCGATTTGGACTTACACGTAAATTAATAGAAAAGAAGTTTGATAAAAAATATGTCGAAGCCGCGATGTCTTATCTTGAGTTGCGCGGTTATTTGAGCGATTTACGTTATGCAACTGCCTGGCTTAATACAAGAAAAACAAATCACTATGAGGGAAGAAGCAGGTTGTCTGCAGAACTTGCATCTCGCGGAATAGCACGAGATGTTGCAAATAAAGCCCTTGATATTTTTTTTGCAGAAAATGATGAAGACGAGATCTGCCGCAAAGCATATGAGAAACTTTCAAAATCAAAATCTGGTGAAAAATTAACAGCTGCTATGCTAAGACAAGGGTTTACTCAAAAACAGATTCGAAATCTCTAATGAATTAGTTTCTCACAGAGCAAAGGAGGGCACAGAGGATAATAAAATTATAAAAACTCTGTGTCCTCTTAAGCTCTGTGAGGAATTTATTTTTCTTCAATATAGATTAACTGTCCCTGGAAGTCGCCCCAGTCGCGTCTTACCGGAATGCCGGCTTTTGCAATTGTGAGGCCGGTCAGTTCTACCGGCTGTAACTTTGACAGGTCTTCATCTGGCCAGGTCACTTTATATCTTGCATCCGGCTTAAGCCCGGTAATCTTTATAAATCGTGTCTTATAATTCGGGTGGTTCATTACCTGAACAAAAGTCACAAGTGCCTTTGACTTATCTTTTGCAATACTAGCCCAGCAGTCATATTCGTTGTTTTCACTGTAACTTGCAATACGGCTGTAGTCTCCGTTACGAACCAGGCTGCTGAACTTTTTGTAAAGTGCAACCTGACCTGGAATCATTGCGCGTTCTTCCAGTGGAAGTTTTGTGATGTCCAGTTCGTAGCCGAAGGTTCCGCTGAGGGCAACGTAGCCTCGGGTCTTAAATGGAGTAACGCGGCCACAGGCGTGGTTAGGGCAGACGCTGACATGTGCTCCCATTGTGGAAAGCGGATAGATGAGGGCTGTTCCTTCCTGAATAGAAAGTCTCTCAATTGCATCTGTGTCGTCACTGCACCAGATCTGTGGGCTGTAGAAGAACATACCCGGGTCAAAGCGGGCACCGCCACCTGAGCAGTTTTCAAGCAGAAGTTTTGGGAACTCAGTGAGTAAGCGTTCCTGCAGACGGTAAACAGCAAGAACATAGCGGTGATAGAACTCGCCGATTCTGTCAGCAGGCAGTGCAATAGATCCTATGTCTGTTAATTGGCGGTTCATATCCCATTTTACATATTCAATATTTGCGCTTCTCAAAATTTTTGCGATGCTTTCGTAGGTATAGTCTTCAACTTCTTTTCTTGTGACGTCTAGTACCAGCTGCTGGCGGCTCATACCAGGTTCGCGGCCAGGAATCTGAATTGTCCAGTCCGGGTGTGCACGGTACAAATCAGAATCAGGAGAAATCATTTCAGGTTCAAACCAGATTCCAAACTTCATGCCAAGCTTGTTCACTTCATCAACAAGATGCTTGAGTCCGCCTTTGATTTTATCTTCGTTTACATACCAGTCGCCGAGTGAGCTGTCATCAAAAGAACGGTGACCGAACCAGCCGTCATCCATAACAAGCATTTCAATGCCATCTTTGCTGGCCTCTCGTGCAATATCAATCAGCTTGTCTGTATCAAAATTAAAATAGGTTGCTTCCCAGTTGTTGATAAGGATAGGGCGGTCTGCCTTTTTATATGGAGAGCGGATAAGGTGTTCGCGGTAAAGATCGTGGAAAGTACGGCTCATTGCATTGAGGCCTGAATCAGAATAAACAAGAACAGCCTGTGGAGTATCAAAAACTTCTCCGTTTTCAAGCTTCCATGTAAAGCCTTCCGGGTTAATTCCCATTACTGCGCGGATATTATCAAACTGATTTCTCTGAACGTCTGCAACAAAGTTTCCGCTGTAAATAAAATTGATTCCATAAACACGGCCGGAATCCCAGTCTGCATTGTGGTCGAGGAGGGCAATAAAAGGATGCTCCTGATGGCTGGTTTCACCGCGCATAGAAACAACGCCCTGCTTTCCCATATGAACCGCGTGTCGCTCCATATGACGTTCGCGTGCCCACGAACCGTGCAGTGTAATCATATCAAAATTGTCGTTATCAATATCTAAAGCTAGTGAAAGAGCCTTTTTAATATAGAAAGGTTTTGTTCCATTATTTTTGATTCTTACTGAGCGAACAATTGCATCAATTTTCTCAAAAACAGTGTAAATGAGGGTAACCTCTGCGCCGAGAATGTCGTCTGTAGCGGTGAGCTCGAGGACAGAACAATCTTCAGTCCCGCCAAAAACAGCCGGTAGTCCCGGAAGTTCCTTTGCACCAGCACTGATTTTATGGCTTTTATATTTTAATTCAATTGCGTTATGACCTTCGCTGTCGCAGACTGCAAGAGCTGATTCACGGTAATCACCAAGTCCTTCTGTCGGAAGTTCCTGCGGAAAGAAGTCTAAAAACATTCCTTTCTCGCGGAAAATCTTATTTCCGGAAAAACCGTATTCCATATTGCGGGTGAGGTAAGAAACATCATCTTCACCAATCTTGCTGCCATAATATGCATGTCCGATATAGCCGCGCTCGTTAATAAAAATTGAATATGTTGAATTTGGTGTATCTAAACGGAAACTATTTTTCTTTGAATCAAAGGAAATCATAATTTTTTTTACCTCATAATTTGTATATTTTTGTTAGTATAACTACAACATCTTAATACAGCAAGTTAAATATAAATAAGTTCTTCTTTTTGACATATAACTATAGCTATGTAATAATATTTTAAGAATAAAAGGAGTTTTAGATGAAACAACGTCTTTTATATATTTTTTTATTGCTTGTTTTATTTTCTTCCTGTGAAAACTTCCTTGATAATCAGAACATAAAAGAAGATATTACTGAAGCTATCGCTTATAAAAATGCACCTGTCTGTACAGTTCTGGTAAAAGCTGATGAGACCATTGGTTATTTTATTTCTTCAGGTGAAAAAGAATTTAGACTTGGTTATAGTCAAAAACTGCAGTTTTCATTAGATTCTGATGAATATCAATATCACAGTCTGGAAGCTGTATGCAAAACAAATCCTTCAATAAGTCGTGCAGACTGTGTAAAATTTACTCCTGTTAATTCTATAGCAGATGAAAAAAAAGGGATTTATACAGTTGATGTAGAAATTGTAAAAAAGCAGGATGATATATTGATTAGACCAGTGTGCTTTCAGTTACCATCTGTTACTTTGCACGAACCTTCATCTCCAATTGCACAGAATCTTACTAATATACCTATAGTAATCAATTTCAATATGCCAATGGAAGATGATATTATCTCATCTGAAAAACTGTTTATATCACACTATGGTTTACAAATCAGTCTTTCTGAATATTTTGAAACACCTGTTCTTAGTAACAATAATCAGACTATTACAATAATGCCCAAAACTCAGGATTTGCTGAATTATATAGTTAGCCTGAATGCTGCGTTTCTGGATATTGGTATTTCATTCGCTGAAACAGTTTCTGTTTGTAAAGAAAATACAATACTGTATTTGCAACAGAATAATAATTCAAATTTTTCAGTTAGATATGTTCCTCAAAAAGAAAATGTTAAACCTGATGTAAAAGATTTCTTTGTAACCAGAACTCCATTAACACAGGATAATACTGATTCGATAGAAAAGATTAATCAACTGGAAAAATTTGCTAATAAAACAGAAAAGTATTTATCACGGGATGAAATCAGACAAAATAGAACTGGCGGTACAGTGTATATTTATGGTCGTTATTATGATAAAGATTCAGGAATTAAAAATGTTATTATTACAGAACAGCGTACAAATAATGAAGAAGGTGAAGTAGTGAATGATCCTGAAATACAGCCAGTTGAATATACAAGGTTCAATATAAATAGTGAAGGAAATTCTCTGGAAAATTTCTGGATTGATGCAGATGGATATACCCGTTTTTGTATTAAATATACACTACAGGGCGATGATGATAATCCAAAAAATGGGGCAGTATTATTAAAAGTTCAGGTTTTTGATGCCTGTGATAATGAAGCCGAAGAACAAATTCTTTCTGTAATTAAGAATCGTGGGAAAATTGAAGTTGACTTTAATGCTTATATGAATAAGAAGAAATCAATGGATTTTAATGATTTTTATGATATTTCAAATTATGAAGATAATATCAGCATTTTATATGTATATGAATCAGAAGAAATATCTTATTATGATGATCATGCAATGATTTCTGATGGTGTTAAAGAAAAGTTGTATAAAAGTGTTTTTTTAACAGGTCATTTATTTCTTCCTTCTATAAAATATATTAATGAGACAGGTCAAGAAGAACAAAGAGATTTTTCTTTTAATGAAGATGAGTCAATCTGGGAATTACCTTTAAATGATTTGAAAGAGCGGAATATATACAGCTTTACTCTTATAGTAAAGGATGATATCGGTAATATTTCTCAAACAGCAGTTATATTGCCTTGTCTTTCTTTATATTCCTTAAAAGAATCCACAGAAGATCCAGATATCCGTTTAGCTGAGTTTTTATATGTTCAAAGTGAAGGTTATGAATTTGATTTATTTAGAGAAGATTCAGATAATGCAATTACTCGGATATATGGTTGTGAAACTTATACATCCATTTCGTTAGATAGGAATTGTACTTACTATGCAGTTCCTAAAGTTGCACATAATCTT